>DATJAI010000094.1:0-113369 GCA_035516415.1 Binatia bacterium
GGTTTTCGCGCCCTGCGCCTCGATTTCGGTATAGAGCAGACCGCGCAGGCCGACACACAGGGTGGGAAGATCGGGCGCGAACAGCTCGGTGTCGGTGACCAGCGCGAAGTCGCACTTCAGACGGCCGGTGTTAGCGTTGGCCTTCACATACTCCTCAATGCTCTCGCCGCCCACTTCCTCTTCCCCCTCGAAGAGCACGCGCACGTTGATGGGCAGCTTGCCGCCGCCGGTCCTGAACAACGACTCGTAAGCCTTCACCTGCATCCAGAGCTGGCCCTTGTCGTCCACCGCGCCGCGGGCATAAATGTTGTTGTTGCGCTGGCTTGGTTCCGTCCAGCTCTGTTTCGCAGCCTGCTCTTCCTCACCCTTCAGGGGATAGGCATCCTTGTCCACAAACGGAGGCGACTTCCACTCGTCCAGCGGCTCGGCCGGCTGCACATCGTAGTGGGCGTAGCAGAGCGCCGTAGGCTTGCCGGGAGCATGCAGCCAGTCGGCATAGACAAGCGGATGTCCTTTGGTCGGGATGATCTCTACATGTTCGAAGCCGATACGCCTGAGCTCAGCGGCAACCATCTCGGCGGCTTTGCGGACGTCGGCCTTGTGTTCTTCGTCGGTGCTGACGCTGGGAATGCGCAGCAGGTCTTTCAGCTCTTCCAGAAAACGCTGCTGATTATCGCGGGCATAGGAAATGGCGGAAGAAACGGCTGCGGTCGACATGGAAAACTCCTTCCGGATGAACCCACCGGGTATCTGGCGGTTGAAAACCTGATCCGGCAAAGGCAAAAGTATATCGCACCAGGAGAGCAGCGGTTTGCCGGCGGGTGAAACCTGCAGTGGCGCAGTTTTGCGGGAACGAAGCGGGAAGCGGTCTACTTCCGGTCCGGGAAGGTCCGGATGCAGGGACCTGGTCCGCGAATCACAGCCGCGGCGGTACACTGGTCAGCTGGGAAGGGAGAGTCGCCATGGGCGTTAGCAAGAATCCGGAACTAAGGATCAGGATTGAACGGCAACCTTCCATGGACGTGGTGCGCTGTGCCGGCAAGATCGTGATCGACACCTGGCCCCAGTTCTCCACCACCGTGCGCGATCTCATCGCTGACGGCAAGCCCATCCGGGTGGACCTCAGCGAGGTTGAAATGGTGGATAGCACGGGCATCGGCGCGTTCGTCAGCGTCTGGGCGTCGGCGAAGAAGAGCGGGGTTGACCTGAAGTTTCGCAATCCCAACCCGCGCGTCCAGGACGTGGTCGAAATCACCCGCCTTCAGGACCTGTTTGAGCACGAGCCGATCGCCAGATCGCAAAAATGAATCATTCATCGGCTATTGCAATATCCGCATGACTCTTTCGGAGATACAGAAAGCCATCGAGAGCCTTCCGGAGGACGAGCAGGTCAGGCTGGCTGCTTGGATGGCGTCGCGGGACCGTGCCGCGTGGGATGCGGAACTGGAGCGCGATTTCTCCGCTGGCGGGCCTGGCTCCTGCTTGCTGGACGAGGTTCGCCGTCAAATCCGGGCCGGCAATCCAGACCGCTTCACCGGCTAAGGTAGGTCGCAGGTCTGGAGCTTGCGCGCCCTTCACACCTCGAAGATGCGGTACACGCTGCCATTTTCCCGTGTCTGATTAATCGCCATGGCGACGTTGTGCACCGGAGTTCCGGCCGTGGTCCTGCCGTCGGGACTGCCGGAATGCGCGTGTCCGTGCACGACAAGGTCAGCACCGTGGCGGTCCACCACTTCGGCCAGCCGCGAGCTGCCGAGATAGGGATAGATCTCGGGCGGTTCGCCCTTCACGGTATCGCCGATGGGAGCGTAGTGCAGCACAACAACGCGCTTGTGGGTGCGAAGCTGCGACAGCGCGCGTTCCAGCTTCAGCGCTTCGTCGATGGCAGCCTGCACGAAGGCCTTGACCTCGGGCTCGCCAAATGCGGTGAGAGCGCCGCGTCCAAAGCCGCCGGGAAAGCCTTTGGTGCCGGCAAAGCCAACCCCGTCCCGCTCGTACGCGGTACCGTCCAGCATCTTCACTCCGCCGTCGGTCATGATCTTCATCAGTTCCGGGGCACGCCCGCTCTCATAGTCGTGATTGCCGAGGACCGCGATTGTAGGAATGCGGAGGCGCACCAGAACGTTCATCAGCGAGTCCATCTCCTCCGGGCGGCCGAAGTTGGTAAGGTCGCCGGCGAGGATGAGCACATCGGCCTGATCGCGGACCCGGTTGAGGTGGTCGCGCACGCGATCGTGGACCTGCGGACTGAAGTGCAGATCGGCAAGGGCTGCGATCTTCATGCCTCTTCCGTTCCAACCAGTGGAAGCGCGGCGCCGGCTGCGATCCTCGACCCGTGCTGGCTGCGCCGCTCTTCGAGCAGGTTCTCCAGGCCCCACTCCTTTACGTCGATGGCGAACATCCGGTCATCCACCAGGCTGCCGCGGAACGGCGAGTTGGCGGAAGGCGACTCCAGTTCGCGCCGCAGCCGCGAGAGCAGGTCGTTCCATACCTCGCTTGGCACATAATGCTGGTACGCCGGATAGACGTAGCGGTAGAGGACCAGCTCCCACAGCAGCAGCTCCCAATGCTCACCGATCAACTGGCGAAGGCGCTGCCAGTCCAGCTTGCCTCTGGTGCCGTAGATGATGTGGACGATATCGGCCCCGTCGAAGCGCTCGCGAAAGTTGACGAACAGTTTGGAGGCAATCAGCTCCTCCGCCGCCAGCACCCGCACGGGAACTCCCAATATGACCGTGCAGGAGGCGCGATCGATCCACGATAGGTCAACCGTGATGACTGCGTTGCTCATGCCGGTGATGAGATCGACGTAATAACCATTGCGATGTGCCTTGGCCAGCCACACGGGATCGCAGATCTCGGTTTCAAAGCCCTGTTCCTGCAGATACCGCAAAGCTTGCGGGACGGCTTCGGCGGGGAGAAACAGGTCGAGGTCCTTCGTATCGCGCCAGATGCCGGTGTGCTTCTGCAGGGCGAAGGCGCCGGAGACGACGTAGGGCACGCCCACGCCGTTCATGTGGTGCAGCACCTCACAAAACAGGGCCCTTTGCTCCCGGGGAAAATCCGGAGGCACCGAACTGCTGACGGGCCGTTCCTTCTCAGTCGCCACGGCCTACGGTTGGATGACGAGAGATGCTGTGGCGTTGTTGCCGGACGTCAAAAAGGCGGCGAGGCCGGGCCGCCTATTGCCGCTTGCATACCTGCAATGCCCCACTGCATCATTCCTAGAGCAGCGAGGAGAGCGAATGTCGAAAGACACCGTGGTGGATGTGGACGGCAGACATCTGAAGGTCTCCAACCTCGACAAGGTGCTGTATCCCGAAGCCGGGTTCACCAAAGGGCAGGTGATCGACTACTACGTGCGCGTCGCCCCCGTTCTGCTGCCGCATCTGCGCGGCCGGCCGCTTACCATGAAGCGCTATCCCAACGGGGTGGGCGGAATGTTCTTCTACGAGAAGAACTGTCCCACTCACCGTCCCGACTGGGTGCAGACGGCGCGCGTGTGGAGCGAGGGCAACAACCGCTGGATGGACTATTGCATGGTGGAAGACCTGCCAACCCTGGTGTGGGCCGCCAACCTTGCCGACCTGGAACTGCACACCAGTCTTTCTCTGGGCAAGGACGTGCTGCGTCCCACGTTTCTGGTTTTCGATCTCGACCCCGGCCCGCCCGCCAACATCGTGCAATGCTGCCAGGTTGGTCTGTGGGTGCGCGAAATCTTCGACCGGCTGAAGCTGCGGAGCTTCGCCAAGTCCTCCGGTTCAAAAGGGCTGCAGATTTACGTGCCGCTGAACACCGCCACCAGCTACGACCAGACCAAGCCTTTCGCGCATGAACTGGCGCGGCTGCTGGAGCGCACGCACCCGGAGCACGTGGTCTCCGATATGAAGAAGGTGCTGCGCACCGGGAAAGTGCTGGTGGACTGGAGCCAGAACGACGATCACAAGACGACCATCTGCGTCTACTCGCTGCGCGCCAAAGAGCGGCCGACGGTTTCCACCCCGGTGGCCTGGGACGAGGTTGAGAACTGCCTGAAAAAACGCGACCCCAGCCTGCTGGTGTTCGATTCCGACCAGGTGCTGGCGCGAGTGAAAGAATACGGCGACCTCTTCGAGCCGGTGCTGAAGCTGAAGCAGAAGATGCCGCCGCTGGAGGCGCTGCACGAGGCGGAGGCTACAACCGCAGCTAAACCATCGGCGACCAGCCCGAAGCCGGAGAAGCCAACAGCTCGCGCCGCGCGGGCGAAGACACGCCGCCCCACGGCGAAGAAGATGGCACTGGCCCGAAAACGCGGATGATGCGGGTCGGCCGCGCGTACACGAACTGCGGCCGCGCGGAACACAGCCTTTTATCCTTCCCACACAAACGCGTCGAAAACACTCGCCCGGATGAAGCCGAGCCGGCGGTAGAGATCGACGGCGGGCTCGTTCCTCTCGGTCACCGTGAGCGACAGCAGATTGAACTGGCGGCTCCGCAGGGAATTGGCGGTGGCGGCGATGAGGTTCTCGCCAATGCCCTGGCGCCGGTACTCGGGAAGCAGGCAGACCTGGGTAACATGACCCACGTCGTCCTTCACGCGCGAGCAGAGAATCAGCCCGACCAGCGAACTGGTGGGGCGGTGGATCGCCGCGAAGGAGCCTTCCACGTCGAAGACTCCGCAGCCCGGGAAGCGCACGATATTGTTCAGAAACCGTATGGAGCCGGCGTGTGTACGGTACTGATCGTTAATGTCGGAATCGATGTGTGCGCGATAGGCAGCGGTAATCACTCCCGCCGCCGGCTGATAATCCTGCTCCACCCAGCGCCGGAGCTGGATATCGGGAGACAGGTGGGCCGGCGGAATGCGTGGTGCGGCAGCGCCGCGCAGGCGCAGTGATAGGAACAGGCGGCGGTACCGCTGGAAGCCGGAGGCGGCAAAGGTCGAGTTCAGTTCGCCCGTCTGCTGGGTCAGCAGCTGTGCTTCGACGCGATGAATTTCCGGCGACTGCTGCAGCGCCCCGATCACGTGCCCGGCCATCTGCGATTCCAGTTGGGAGGCGTCGGGACGGAGCGGCGAGACGAAGAGATCGCCGACCACCCCCTTGCTGCCCTCGTAGACGAAGAAAGCGTAGCCGATGATACTGCCGCGCTCCACCGCCGCATAGCCGGGCAGAATTCTGGCATCGACGTAACGCAGGATCATGTCGGCAGAGCTGCGGTAGTCCCAGTACAGCAGGTTGTGCCAGACTTCCACCTCTTCATTGAGCAGCGGGCGCAGGTCGGCAGACGAGAAGTGCCTGAGGTCGAGAATCTCCACTTTAGTGAGCGGGTGCGACCGGCGGAAAACGGTAGCAGCCATAGCCGCGCCATCCAGGGGCGCTGAGCCAGTCTAGTGCGGGTTTGGCAGACGAAGCAAACCCGGCGCCGTGATCCTGCTGCGGTTCACGGTTGCAGTGGGCGCGAGGGCCTTCGCGGCAATGACGCGGGACCCTGTCCGGCGCGCCTGGACCCACAAGTGAGACCCGCGCTGGCCGACAATCCACAGCTACCGGACGCGCCATCTTCCCCTGGCCAGCCTGTCTCTGCCGAGGCCTGTTTCCTCGTCCAGGCCGGGTTGAGAAAGCACCACGAACACATGCCAGTTACCGCAGCGGTACGCGGACACATTGGCAATCTGCCGCTCGGTGCAGTTGATGGTTGCCGCCAGCCGGACGCCGTCGACGGGCTGAATCTGGTGGTCCCAACAGATCGGACATGCAATGGGAGTTTCCATAACCGCACCCGGGAATGTCTTCAGCCTATCCGTTTTTGCCGCGATCAACGCGTGACAGCCATCACGGGGTACGTCAAAGGTAGTACGACAACTTGCGACAGGATCCCCGGACGAATTTGCCTGCCACGTTTCACGGCTCTGATCGGCCTCGAATCCGTAACCGCCATTTCGCGCCACGCGGGCATGGGAATGGTGACAATCGTCACCGACGACTCGCCTTCGCAAGCGGATAGTTTTTTTAGACCGGCACAATCGCACAGACCCGCGGACTCCGGCAGGGGGTCCCTCCTGCCTCTGCGGGCAAGGGAGTTCACTATGAGCGGTCCGGACCCCGATCCCCAGCCCACCTTCACCCGTCGGTCGGAGAAAGAGAGCATCTGCACCTACTGCTTTCTCCCGATTCGTGGCGACGAATACATGACGCTGGATGAGGCAGAACGCATTCACGCGGAAATCTGCCTGTTCCGTCCAGCTTCAGCATTGCGCTACGCGGCGTCGTAAGGAGCGAGATTCATTCCCACCCGATGCGCTCATGCTTCCGGCATGAGCGACAGCATGCCGGATTGGAGCAGGCCATGAACAGACGAAGCATCTATGTCATTACAGCCGTTTTGCTGGCGCTGTGGACAGGCGCGTGTTCACAGGGCAAGCGCAGCGCCGAGGCCGCCGCGGACGACTTTCTCAAACTCGTCGATTCCGGCAACTATGGCCGGAGCTGGGAGACCGGGGCAGGCATATTCAGGAATGCGGTCGCGAAAGAGCAATGGCAAAAAATACTGGCGGATAACCGCGCGCCGCTGGGTGCGGTGACCTCAAGAAAACTGACCTCGGCAGAATATACGGCGGACCTTCCAGGAGCGCCGCAGGGCGAATACTACGTAATCCATTACGCGAGCAGGTTTGCCAACAACCGGTTGGCAACCGAAACCGTGACCCCGGTCCTGGACAAGGATGGAAAATGGCGGGTCGCCGTGTACTTCCTCAGATAGACCGGCCAATACGGGCCCCGTTCTGCAACAGGTGGCCAGGGAGCGCGGGATACGTCGGGGAATAAACGGACGGCGGCATTGATCAGCCGCCGCCCATGGCAGCGCGAAGCTTTCCTGCCTGAATCGGATTACCTCGGGCCGCTCCCCTTGTAGCCTTCCTCATAGCCGCGGACAAAGCCTTCACGGTAGAGCTGCTTGAACTGGTCCTTGGTGCCCAACGCTGTCGTCCAGCCGTGAAGACCGTCCTTGTAAAGATCATGGTCCTGCGGCTTGAAATGGTTGCCCTTCATCTGGTCGTAGCGTCCGGCCGCGAGTCCGTCCTGGTAGCCGAACTGCTCCGCCTGCTGATCGCCACGGGGCATGCGGTCGGCCGGAGTGGCAGCGCTGCCGGGATTCATGATGTTGTCATAGCCGGCGTCGTAACCCTGGCGATAGGCCCGCTGGTCGTCCTCTTTCGTCCATTCCGAGGCGGCGCGGTCGTTACGGATCGCATGGCCGCGGGCGTCAGACTGCCCTTGGGCGTAGCCGTCGTTGTAGGCCTGGGTGTTACGCTCGCGGTCGCGGTCCTGGTCGCTCTGGTACTGCTGCGGTGAAGCGACCGGGCGGGCGATGGCGGGAGCCGCACAACCCAGAACCAACGCGGCTCCGAGAAAAACTGGCATCGAAAGCTTCATATCCTGTGCTCCTGATATCGAGTTGGGCCAGCGGCCCGGGTGCCACCCGAGTACCTCTTTCTGCCACTGGGGGCCTTATCGGATTGATGCCGACATTATTGGCAAGGTTCGCTTCTCGGGAATGAGGGCTGCCGATGGTGCCAGGGCGTGATCCGGGCTGGCCAACGGAGGGCGAAGCCAGGTACCGGCTCGGGGTCGCAGGTTCCTGAAATAATCTCCTGCTACGCATCCACCCTGCCGTGCCGCAGGCTGTCACACAGGCCTGTTTTGCAGCGCAGCTGTTTCTGTTACCCTGCTGGATTGCATTGTCTCTGACTGGAGTCGCCCCGACCAGATGCTACATCGCATATTCCCTGCCTGCTTCGCTCTCCTCGTCGGCATCGCCCTTCCACTTTCGGCCGCGGACAAATCGAAGACCAGCTCCGGCAATGCGAGCCAGCCGTCCTACGAACAGCCACAGCCGCAGCGCGAGAACCTGGACCTGAACATGTACCAGCGGATCCGCCTCGAAGGGCTGAACCACTCGCACGTGATGGAGTACGCCTCGGCCCTGGATGACGATATCGGACCGCGGCTGACCGGCTCTCAGAACCTGAAGCGCGCCAATGAATGGACGCGCGACCAGTTCACCGCCATGGGCTGCAGTAACGCCCATCTGGAGGACTGGGGCGAGTTCGGCATGGGATGGCAGCAGCTCAATACCTGGGTGCGCATGGCCTCGCCCGATGCGGCGGTGTTCATCGCCCAGGCAGGCCCGTGGTCGCCGGCGACCAATGGCGCCATCAACGCGCCGGCGATCTGGATGGATGTGAAGGAGGAGAAGGACCTCGACAAATACAAGGGCAAGCTCAATGGAAAAATCGTTCTTCTGGGGCCCATGCGCGATGTGCCTCCGGTGGACAAGCCGCTCTGGGTACGGCTGGATGAGGCGGAGCTGAAGAAGCTGAGCCAGTGGCCGCTGAAGCCGCGCAATCGCGAGGAATTCCTGCAGCAGTATATGAAGCGTCTGGAGCTGCGCCAGAAGCTGGCAAGGTTCCTGGCCGATGAGCACGCGCTGGCGGTGATTACGCCCAGCCGCGCTGGCCGCGACGGCGGCGGCTCCGGCGGCACCATCTTCGACGACAGCAGCGCCGGCTTCGGCTGGGAGGCCTACAAGCGCGAACACGCCGATCCGCTCCCGGTGGTCGTGATGGCCATCGAAAATTATGGGCGGATTTACCGGCTGCTGAAGGCGAAGGTCCCCGTCACGATCGAAATGAACGTTGATACGAAATTCACCGGCGATCATGAGCACGGCTACGACACCATCGCGGAGATCCCGGGCACCGATCCCAAACTGAAAGACGAAGTGGTGATGCTCGGCGGGCACCTGGACTCGTGGGCCTCCGGCACCGGCGCGACCGACAACGGAGCGGGCACCGTGGTGGCCATGGAGGTGATGCGCATCCTCACTACCCTGCAGGTCAAGCCCCGCCGTACCATCCGTGTGGCGCTGTGGACGGGAGAGGAGCAGGGCGAGTACGGCTCCTACGGCTATGTGCGGCAGCATTTCGGGGAGGTGCCGCTTTCGACCGCGCCCGACCAGCTCAGGCTGCCGGAGTGGGTGCGCAAACCCGGCGGACCGATCAAAATCGGGCCCGAATACCAGAAGATCTCCGCCTACTTCAACCTCGATAACGGCAGCGGAGAAATCCGTGGCGTCTATCTGCAGGAGAACGCGGCCATCGCTCCCATCTTCCAGCAATGGATCGAGCCGCTGAACGACCTGGGCGTCACCACCCTGAGTCTGCGCAATACCGGCGGCACCGACCACGAAGCCTTCGACGGCATCGGCATTCCCGGTTTCCAGTTCATCCAGGACCCTCTGGATTACGGCTCACGGACCCATCATTCCAACATGGACGTTTACGAGGCGCTGTCGCCGGAAGGCCTGGCCCAGGCCGCCGTGGTGGAAGCCACGTTCGTTTACAACACGGCTATGCGCGACCAGATGCTGCCCCGCAAGCCGCTGCCGCATCCCGAACTGGAGGAGCAGCTCAGGGCGCCGCTGAAGAACATCATGCCGGGCGCCGAAGCGGCGGAGAAGGACGCGAAGGAGAAGGCCGACCAGACGCCGCCGCAGTAGTAGCAGGTCGGCGCTCACAATCTCGCACCAATTCTTACTGGTAAGACGGTCTTACGGGTAGGAAAACAGACATACTGCACGAATCCGTCATTCCTGGTACCGTCGCCTGAACCGCCATTTTCTGCCTTCCCGGCAAGTTAAGTGCCGTATATCGCCCTTTCAGTTACAATCCTGGTACTCCGACTTCTCCGCAGCGAGTGGGTCCTGGTCCATGCAGCCTTTCTACAAACGATTCAGTGTCATCAGCGGTTTTGCAGCCCTGCTGGTGCTGCTGGTAATTAACAGCTTCGTCATCCGGCACCAGCTAGCCAGGCAGGTGACCGATCAGGCATGGGTGGCGCACACCCAGCAGGTGCTGCTGCAACTGTCGGAGACGGAGTCTCTGCTGGACGATGCGGAAAGCGGCCAGCGCGGCTATCTCTATACGGGTGAGCTGAGATACCTCGGCCCATACGATGTCGCCATCAGCCAGGTTGACGCGCACCTCCGGAGCCTGGCGGAGTTGACCGCCGACAGCACCATACAGATGGCCAATGCCGGCCGCCTGCGACTGCTCGCGCAGCAGAAGCTGAAGGAATTGGCGACCACCATAGCGCTCTTCGACTCCGGTGATCCCGAGGGGGCGCGGAAGCTGGTCCAGAGCAATAGCGGCTTCTTCACCATGGCGAAAACCCGCGCCTTGATCGGCGAGATGCAGCAGGAGGAAGCCGCTCTGGCGGCCGCCCGCACGCTGGCTTATCGGCGCAGTATAGGGGTGACCGTCGCATGCATCTATTTGGCCAGCGTTCTCGCCGGGGCAGGACTGGTGCTGCTGGCGTATTTCATTCTGCGCGAGATGGATCTGCGGGAGAAACATGCGGCCCAGATAAAAGCCCGCGAAGAGTGGTTCCGGGTGACGCTGACCAGTATCGGCGATGCGGTCATCGCCACCGACCAGGAGGGGGTCGTGACCTTCCTCAACCCGGTGGCCGAGCGGCTCACGGGAATAAGTCTGGCAAAAGCGAAAGGCAGCTCCATTGACAGCGTCTTCCCCATTTTCAACGAGGTGACGCAGCAGCCTGCGGAGAACCCGGTAAGGCAGGTCATGCAGTTAGGCCGCATTGTGGGGCTGGCCAACCACACGGTGCTGGAGCGTGCCGATGGAAGCCAGATAGCCATTGAGGACAGCGCCGCGCCCATTCATGACGACGAGGGCCGGCTGGTTGGAGTCGTGCTGGTGTTCCGGGACGCCACGCAGGAGCGCCGATCGCAGGAGATTCTGCGCAAAACCGAGAAGCTGGCGGCCGCCGCCAGAATGGCGGCCAGCGTGGCGCACGAGATCAACAATCCCCTGGAAGCGGTGGGAAATCTCATTTATCTGGCGAAGAACAGCCCGCAACTGCCCCCGGACGTGAGTCAGGAGCTGACCTTGGCGGAGCAGGAACTGGCCCGCGTGTCACATATCGCGCGGCAAACCCTGGGCTTCTATCGCGAGGCCAAGGCGCCGACCACCCTCGATTTTCCCGCGCTGGTGAATTCGGTGCTGAAGCTGTATTCGAGCAGGCTGGGTACGAGGAAGGTCCGTGTGGAATGCGATCTGAAACAATCTCCGCCCGTGCATGGCTGGCCGGGAGAGATGAGGCAGCTCATATCCAATCTGGTCTCCAATGCTGCCGATGCCGCCGGCATCGAGGGGACGATACGCGTGATCGTGTCCCGCGTCGACACTCCTGCTGGCCAGGCACTGCAGTTGATGGTGACAGACAATGGGCCGGGAATTGCCCCCGAACACCGGCAACGCATCTTTGAGCCGTTCTTTACTACCAAGGACGTGGGCACCGGCCTGGGACTATGGGTGTCCAAAGAAATCGTGGAGAGACACGGCGGCACGATTCAGGTCGATTCCCGCTGCGGACCGGAGTCGCACGGTACGACCTTCTTCGTCCTGCTGCCCTGCGCGGATGAGGGGCGGAGTTTCGTTGCCAAGGCGGTATAAGGTCCCTGTCGCTCCATCGCTGTGGCCCCGGGCTCTTCTGCCCTTGAATCAGGAACCTGACTTTGCCGGCGCTCTGCATGGCGTGGGGGTGGTGCCGCTGGTTCGCATGGGTGAAGTAGCGCCTTAGCGACGCCTGCCAGCCGTCTGTGAATGTCAGCTTCTTTGCCGGCGGCGCCGGAAGTGCGCCGGTTGAGGACGGCGGGGCCGCTTCAGCGACATCCAGCGGCCCAGGGTGCGCGAGGAAGGCAGGAAGGCCGCCAGCGCGATAAAGGCGCCGATCACCACCAGCATCTCCGAGGAATTGATGGCGTTGGTGCTGCCGGGGTTCTGCAGACTGATCATCTCGCTGTGGGCCTTGTACCAGCCAAAGACAACCAACCCCGCGCCGGCGAGGAACACGGCAACCCGAATCGCGATCTTCACCGAATCTCCTCCGGTGAGAGGAATTGTAATCCTCACAGAATATTCACGGCGCGCGCCGCCAGCAGGGCGATGACGGAGAGCGAGATCACGGACTGCAGCATCATCAGCACCTTGGCCCAGCGCGCCAGCACCGCCGTATCGGTGGGCGAGAACGCCGTGCTGGTGTTGAATGCCAGGTAGAGATAGTCGAGGAAAACGGGATACCACGACAGCTTTTCGTCGGTGTGGCCCATCATCTGCGGAAAGAGGAATGCACTTTTTGCCCCGGGTTTTTCGCGGCCCAGGGGCCCTCCCGCGTCCAGCTTCCAGTACCACAGCGCGAACACGAGGACGTTGGTGACCCAGAGCAGGGCAGCCGACCGCAGCAGTTCGCCAGGCGGCTCCTCGTGATGGGGCAGGCCCTGGATGAGAAGGGCCAGGGAGCTTATCAGCGCCAGAGTCAGGGCAGTGGTGGCGGCAAAGGTGAAGATCCGTGCCAGGTTGTGCCGGCCGAGCCGGTAGGTAAACACGAGGGGGATCATCAGAACGAAGATGACGGCGAAGAGCAGCCAGCGCGGCCCTACCGAAAGCCGCTCCGGCAAGGCGAAGGAGATGAGCGCATCGGCCAGCATGGCGACCAAGGCGGGCCATCGCGGTTCACGCAATTTCTGGAGCTTTACGGTCATAAACAGCCATCGCCCGGCTTGCAGCGACAATCAGCCTATCATTGTTTCATCATGCGAAGATTGCGCTCCCTCGGGGGCAGGCAAGCCAGGCGTCGCATACATCCAGCCTGAGGCCGCAATAAAATAAGGGAAGTGGGAGTGCTCACGCATAACATTCTGCATTCGCTGGACGCCACGGCTGTCCATGTCCTGCTGGTGGTGTTTCTGGCGACGCTGATCCGGTCGGCTTTCGGATTCGGGGAAGCGCTGTTTGCCGTTCCGCTGCTGGTGCTGCGGATTCCGCTGGGTGTGGCCGCTCCGCTGGCGGTGCTCATCTCGATTACGATTGCCCTGGTTGTCGTCGCCCAGGACTGGCGAAAGATCCACGTGCACAGCATGGGATGGCTGATGTTCGCCACGGTCTTCGGTATTCCGCTCGGTCTGGCGCTGCTGACCAGCAGCCATCAGGGATTGGTCAAAGCGATCCTGGCCATTCTGATCATTGCTTTTGCCGTTTACTCGCTGATCGGCGACAAACCTCCGGAGCTGAGGACCGACAGCAAGCCGTGGCTGCTAGGCTGCGGATTCACCGCCGGCGTGCTGGGCGGCGCCTACGGCATGAACGGCCCGCCGCTGGCCATCTATGGAGCCATGCGCCGCTGGTCGGCCCAGCAGTTCCGCGCCACCCTCCAGGGATATTTCCTGCCGGCCAGTATTCTGGGGATGACCGGATACTGGCTGAAGGGCCTGTGGGTTCCGGCCGTGACGCATTATTTTCTGCTGTCGCTGCCGGCGATGCTGCCGGCCATTGTGCTGGGCAAGTTCATGAATCATCGCCTGCGGGGCGAAATCTTCCTCAAGTATGTTTATTCCGCTCTTGTGGTGGTGGGGGCCGTGTTGCTGGCGCAGGCCTGGCGAGGTTCACTATGAACGTCCCCGGAATCCTGGCGGTTACTGCTTCCCCACCGGCCGCACGCGCAGGAAGACCACCGCGCCAACAGGATGATTTCCATAGAGTGCCCCTAGCTGGCCCACAGCCGAATAAAACGTGAGCTGTGCGCCCAGCGCGGTCTCGAGGTGGGGAATCAAAGGGACGTCGCGGTCGTATCCGGCGGTGTAGGCCTGAACCCGCCCGATGATGTACTCGTTAAATTCCAGCGGTTCGAACTGATCCCGCGAAAGCAGCTCGCTGGTGCGGTCCACGTTCTCAATCCGCGTCCAGAGATAATTTCGCTCCGCAAAACGCACGGTGGATTCCAGCAGATAGCCGTTCCACACCAGGCCGGTCAGCAGGCTATGGTTGCGTCCCCAGATGAGGGAACTCGCCCAGTTGCCGTGCAGCAGAGGCCGGTTGTACATGATGGAGGCGGTCATCCGCTGGATGTTCTCCTCCGGATGGAGGGCCTCCGGGCTGGTGAGATGCGCGAAGGAGTACTGCGCGCTCCAGTTCTGGCCCGGCTGCACGGTGAGCCGCGTGGACCAGGAGTCGATGGTGCCGGAGTCGATGTCCCAGCGGAATTCGTCGGGTTCGCGGCCGTGGAATCCCGAGGCTTCAAGCCGAACGATGGTGGCTGTTATGCCGGCGGTGATTACGTCGTCCGCTATGTGGGTGGAGTCCTGCAAGTGATGCCCGAGCGGGGCTATGGGATCTTCCGACGCTGAGGCGCGGTGCGGGTAGGCGGTCGGCCCCATCGCGGGATCGCCCATGGGCGCGAAGTAGAAGGAAAGCAGACTGCGTTCCCCCAGATTCAGGTCGTAGAGCGCCGCCAGTTCCATGACGAAGTCGTGCGGGTGCTGGCCATCGACGATCGGCTTGCCGTAAGCGGTCTCGCCCTGCTGGAACAGTTCCGGGTAGTAGCGGCCGGTGATGGTGGCCGGCTCGAAGCTCAGCATGGTGCGCACGGTAAAGGTTCCCGGTCCCAGCGCGTGCTGCGCCATCGGCATCAGCCAGTTGGTCGAGAACACCTTGTCGGCGCCGCGCGGGCCGGTCTGCTGCAGGACATTCAGGAAGCCCACCCCGTGGAACATCAGCATCCACTTGCCTTTCATGGTCATGAGCATGGGCATGGGAGTGGAGTTGGGCTCGGCGCTGGTGCCGGACGTCGCGTGCCGGCCGATTTCCTCAATCAGGTTCGTGGGCTTCTCATTCATCTGCATGCCGGGCATCTGGGCGTGCCCGCCATGCTGCTGCCCAGCGCCCGGCATCTGCATTCCCGGCATCGGCTGACCGGATGTGGACTGCGGTGCCCGGTCCGCGGGCGCTTGTGCCGTATCCGACCCGGATTGTTGCAGCGCCCCCGCGCTCAGGGCCGCCAGCAGCACAACCATCACGCGCCACATCCTGCTATTCGACCACAGGGCGGTTCATTCCCTGAAACAGGACCCGGTCCGGCCGAAATCGGAGGGGGTACGGCGCAAAGCGAAATTTGTGACGCATGTCATTGAATCGGGTCCCGGAGAGCGGTATATTGGCGCTTTCCTCATAACCCTGTCGCAATTTGCTGCGACCGTGAGACGACCTGATTTATGCCGCAGAATTACGTACCCATTTTCATCTTTGCCTTTGTAGCTTTCCTTGTCGCCGCCGGGACGGTGGCCATTTGCGCGCTCATCCGCCCAAAGAACCCGTTCAAGACCAAGCTGATGCCCTACGAGTGCGGCATCACGCCCTATGACAACGCGCGCGGCCGTTACACGGTCCGCTTCTATATCGTCGCCATCCTGTTCGTGGTCTTCGATGTGGAGACCATCTTCCTCTTCCCCTGGGCGGTGCAGTTCAAGCTGCTGGGGCTGTTCGGGCTGCTGGAGATGATGATCTTTCTCGGCATCCTGATCGTGGGATATATCTGGATCTGGAAGAAGGGCGCGCTGGAGTGGGTGTAGTGGCATTGCGGCCAGCGCCGATGCAGAGATTTTCGCTCCCCATTCGCCACACGGCCGGATGGGGATTTTGTCTGTCTGACGGCGCTGTTGCGGGCGGCATAATGCGGCGCTTCAGCCGCGCGGGGTCGCGGGTTGGACGCCCGAATGTGATGTGCATCACAGCCCGTCGTGACTGCTGTACGGGAAGCGGACCGCTGCAAGCTGTTAAAAATAGAACTTCCCGGTTGGGGTGAGTACGGCAACAGATATGCCCGACGAGACCAGAGAGCCAAATCCAGCTTTGCCGGCCGGGTCGCCAGACCCGACCAAGCCTTCCGCACCGGAATCCGCAAAAGCATCCGGGGTGACGAAGGCCGACGCCACAAACAAGCCGGCCGAACCGGTTAAGGCGGCCGCAGCTCCAGCAACCGGCGACAAGCCGGCGGCGGCCGCCGCCAAGCCCGCTGCGCCCGCTGCCAAACCCGCACCGAAACCCGAAGGCCCGAAACCGGAGCCGTGGGATTCGGAGCTGGTGCGCAAACTGAAAGGACAATACGGTTCGGGAATTCGCGAGGCCTCGACCTACGTCGGCCAGAAATATCTGGTGGTCGACAGTTCCATCGTTCACGAAATCCTGCTGCGCATGCGCGACGACGAGCTCTTCGATTACTGCGTCGACATCACCGCGGTGCACTATCCCAAGCGCGAGCTGCAGTTCGATGTTGTTTACATCCTGTACTCGTTTCACAAGAACGAACGCGTGCGCATCAAGACGCAGATCAGGGAAGGCGAGACGCTGCGCAGCGCCTTCGCTATCTGGCCCACGGCCAACTGGCTGGAGCGCGAAGTCTACGACATGTTCGGCATCAGCTTCAGCGAGCATCCCGACCTGAAGCGCATTCTGCTGCCCGATGGCTGGAAGGGCCATCCCCTGCGCAAGGACTATCCGATCCTGCAGCAGGACAGGGAATGGGTGCAGATCAATCTTGGGATCGAGAGCGGACAATGAAGGATCCCGAAACCGATTATCGCCACGCCAAGCCCGATCAGAGCGGCTCCGGCGTCATGGACTACCTCGATCTCGATACCAAAGACCAGACCTTCCTCGACGCTACCGAGCTCGTCCTCAACATGGGCCCGCAGCATCCTTCGACCCACGGCGTGCTGCGCGTCATCCTCAAGCTCGACGGCGAGAAGGTGCTGGGCACCGAGTGCGTCATCGGCTATCTCCATCGCGGGGTGGAGAAGATCGCCGAGAACCGCACCTACGCGATGTTCAATCCCTACGTCGATCGCATGGACTACGTCGCCGCGGTCTCGAATGGGCTCGGCTACTGCGAAGCCGTCGAGAAGCTGCTGAACACCGAAGCGCCGCCGCGCGCGCAGTACATCCGCGTCATCCTGACTGAGCTGTGCCGCATCGCCAGCCACCAGGTGTGGCTGGGCACGCACGCTCTCGACATTGGCGCGCTGACGCCACTGTTCTACTGCTTCCGCGACCGCGAAGAGATCCTGAAGATTTTCGAGAAGTATTGCGGCGCGCGGCTGACGACGCACGCGTTCCGCATCGGCGGCTGCATTTACGAAACGTACGACGGCTTCGAGCAGGATTGCCTGAAATTCTGCGACGCCTTTTTGCCGAAGCTGGACGAATACGAGGAGCTGCTGACCACCAACCGCATCTGGGTGCGGCGCACGAAAGGCGTGGGCATTCTGAAGCCGGAGGACTGCATCGCGCTGGGCGTGACCGGCCCGGTGCTGCGCGCCAGCGGCGTGAAGTGGGACCTGCGCAAGAAGCAGCCCTACGAGGCGTACAGCAAGTTTGATTTCGAGATTCCTACCGGCCTCAACGGCGATACCTACGACCGGTACCTTGTGCGCATCGAGGAGATGCGCCAGGCAGTGCGCATCATCCGCCAGGCGGTGGAAGGGCTGCCGACCGGGCCGATCATGGCGAAGATCCCCAAGGTGCTGAAGCCGCCGGTGGGTGAAGTTTATGTTTCGATCGAGGCGCCCAAGGGCGAGCTGGGATATTTCATCGTGAGCGACGGCTCGCTGCAGCCGTATCGCGTGCGCGTGCGGCCGCCGTCGTTCGTGAATCTGCAAGCCCTGGACAAGATGGTGCGCGGGCTGCTCGTGGCCGATGTGGTCGCGGTGATTGGGACGCTGGACATCGTGCTGGGGGAGGTTGATAGGTGAGATGGGGTAGTGCTGGCCTTTAGGCCGGACAGGTAGCGCGAGCCTTCAGGTTCGCGCCGAGGTTGGCAAAGAACCTGAATCGGGGCTTCAGTCCCGAACGAATGAGGCTTTGAAGGGGCACGGCTTTAGCCGTGCTGCAAAAGCGCAATAGAACAGGGTTTAGCCCCTGAGGCCAGTTTTGAAAGGGCACGCCTTCAGGCGTGCCGGGAGTAGACAGAATAGAACAGGGCTTTAGCCCCTGAGGGAACAAGTCGTGAAACCCGCGCGTGAGCACGCTACTAACAAGAAGCCACTCGAGGAGACGCTAATCGGCACGGCTGAAGCCGTGCCCCTTCAAAACAATGCTTGAAGCAATCAGATCGTACCTGAACTCAAGCGCCACCCCCGGCGAAGCCGGCAGCATGTTCTGGGCGACCATCTACATCCTGCTGATCACCATCGGCGTGTCGCTGGCCGTCATCTCGATGAACTGGCTGGAGCGCAAGATCCTCGCCCACATGCAGATTCGTCTCGGCCCCATGCGCGTTGGCCCGCACGGCCTGCTGCAACCCTTCGCCGACGCCCTGAAGCTGCTCATCAAGGAAGACATCATCCCCGACAACGCCGACAAGCTGGTGTTCTGGAGCGCGCCGGTGGTCGTGACAATGACCGCCTTCACCACGTTCCTGGTCGTGCCCTTCGGCCGCGAGCACGCCGTCACTGACATGAACATCGGCATCCTGTTCATGCTGGGCATCTCGTCCCTGGGCGTACTGGGCATCATCATGGCGGGCTGGTCGTCGAATTCGCACTACCCGCTGATGGGCTCGCTGCGCTCCAGCGCGCAGATGGTTTCGTACGAAGTCGCCATGGGACTGGCCATCGTCTGCGCCGTGCTCATGACCAGCCTGCAGACCGGTACCGGCACGCTGAGCATGATCGGCATAGTCGAGGCTCAGGCGCAGCAGCACACCTGGTTCATCTTCAAGTTCTTCCCGCTGGGATTCCTGGCATTCGCGATCTTCGCCATCGCCATGGTCGCGGAGACCAACCGTGCGCCCTTCGATCTGCCGGAAGCCGAGTCGGAGCTGGTCGCCGGCTTCCACACCGAATACAGCGGCTTCCGCTGGTCGCTGTTCTTTCTGGCCGAGTACGCCGCCATGCTGGCAGTTTCGTCGATCGCCGTGACCCTGTGGCTGGGCGGATGGATGCGGCCGTTCCCGACGTGGCTGGGCGGCCCGGCATGGGACCTGGCGTTCTCGTTCGTACCGGCGCTGACGTTCTTCGTGCTGGCGGGCATGTGTCTGCTGGGCACGGTGCGCATGCCGAAGATTCCGCAGATGAAAATCCAGACCGCCGGGCTCGGGATCTTCGGATTGCTGCTCGGTTTTATCGGACTGGTGCTGATGGTTCCCGGCGTGCGCGAGCGGGTGCAGGACATCTACTGGTTCGTCGCCAAAGTCGCATTCTTCATGTATCTGTACATCTGGTATCGCGGCACGTTCCCGCGCTACCGCTTTGACCAGCTCATGAAGGTGGGCTGGAAGATACTGCTGCCGACCGGGCTGGGCGTGCTGATCGCCACCGCGCTGTGGGGGCTGCTGCCGCAACTGGGGTCGGCCATCGTGGGGGTGCTGCCGTGAGATCGGTAGAGCGAACCTTCAGGTTCGCGTCCAGCGATGCAGAAATAAGTTTTAGGGGCTTCGGCCCCGAAACATGCGGCCGGCGGACGCCGGCTCGGACTCAACAAAACTGTGCAGACGCGAGCCTGAAGGCTCGCTCTACCTGGAGGATACCGGCATGAGTTTGTCGCCACTAATTCGCAAGATCCTGCTGGTTGATCTCATCAAGGGCCTAAAGGTTACGTTTAACTATCAGCCGCCAAGTGAAGCAATTACGGAGCAGTATCCGCTGGAGCGTCCGGTCATATTCGAGCGCTATCGCGGCCAGCCGCGGCTGAAGGTTGATCCGGAAAACGGCAACTCGATGTGCATCGTGTGCAACCTGTGCGCGCTGGCCTGCCCGGAGCAGTTGATCGTGGTCAAGGGCGAGCGCAACCCGGTGACCAAGCGCAAGGAGCCGGTCTCGTGGACCTACGACCTGAGCCGCTGCATGTTCTGTGGCCTGTGCGCGGAAGCCTGCTCGACCGACGCGCTGGAGCTGACCCAGGATTACGAGATGGCGCTCTACAGCCGTGAAGGCATGGTGCTGGACCAAGCCGCGCTGGAGAAGGGCCAGGAGCCGGTGCAGTACGTGAAGTAAGTGGCCAGTCGATGGTGGATAGGGTGCGTTTTGAAAGGGCACGCTTTCAGGCGTGCCGTAACAGAGAGAAGGGACAGGGGCTTTAGCCGCTGAGGGAATGCACGAAGCGATGAAAAGCGAGGTACCCCGGCGGCTAAAGCCACTCCAGGAGGAGGCCCTCTTCGGCACCGCTGAAGCCGTGCCCTTTCAAAGCTGATTGCTGAACGCTAGATGCTAATTGCTGGTTGCTAATTGCTGCTTTTTTATGACTCCTATCGCGACAACGTTTTTCTTCTACTTTCTGGCGATCATGGCCATCGTCTCGGCAATTGCCGTGATCACCCGGCGCAATCCGGTGCATGCGGCACTGTCGCTGATCGTGACGCTGCTCTCGCTCGCCGGCTTCTATCTGATGCTGTACGCCCCGTTCGTTGCCGGCGTCCAGATCGTGCTTTACGCCGGCGGAATCATGGTGCTGTTCCTGTTTGTCATCATGCTGGTGAACCTGGAGCAGAACATCCGCGAGTACCAGTTCAATCGGCAGTGGCTGGTAGGCATCGCCGCCGCGCTGGTGCTGGGAGCGCTGCTGCTGTTCGTTTACGAGCGCGGGCGCGACATCTTCCCGCGGACATTTGCGGCGATGCCGGAGACGCAGAACACGCAGCAGATCGGCATCGCGCTCTATGGCAATTACATGCTGCCGTTCGAGATTGCCTCGCTGCTGCTGCTGGTGGCGATCGTGGGCGCGGTGGTGATGGCGAAGAAGAGGATCTGATTGATTGCCCAGGAGGCCGTGTGGCGCAGAACAAGTTTGAACTGAAGCCATCGTACGGTAGCCATGTTTCGGTGAGTGTCGGTCCGGTGTGGACGACGATTACGGTGAAAGTCAGGACGGACCGCCTTCTCGTTCACGGCCTCAGACAAAAGACGCGAAGGCCCAAGGGCTCGGAGACTGAAGGCTAATTCTATGGCCGAGATCACGACATTGCATTACCTGGTTGTTGCGGCGGCGCTGTTCATTATCGGCACCATCGGCGTGCTGACGCGCCGCAACGTAGTCATCATCCTGATGTCGATTGAGCTGATCCTGAACGCCGTGAACCTGAACCTGGTGGCGTTCTCGCGGCTCTACGGATTGCACGGGCAGGTGTTCTCCATCTTCGTCATCACCGACGCCGCCGCGGAAGCCGCGGTCGGGCTGGGCATCATCATCGCCTTCTTCCGCAACAAGGAGACGGTGAACGTGGACGAGGTGGACCTTTTGAAGTGGTGACAGGCAGTGGCCATTGGCTGGTGGTCAGTGGCTAGTCAGGGACCAGGGCCAGGAATTAGACGCTAGGGTTAGAAGTTACGGCGAACGACGCGCCTACGAATCTGCTCTTTGAGAATCAGCGCTGAATGGGCAACGCCCGAGTCCCACCGAGTGGGACGAAACAGCTTAGCCCAGCACGGAGCGAAGCGGAGTGCTGGGTGGCGTGAGGTAGAAACCCGAATCCCTTTAGGAACGACAGAAAAGCAGGTCCCTCGACTCCCCTCACGTTGTTCGGGGTTCGCTCGGGATGACACGTTTAATGTTTTGGCTGAATGCTGAATGCTAGTTGCTAGTTGCTGCGGGACTCATACATGTACTTCTTAGATCATATCTGGTTGATTCCCCTGTTTCCCGCCTTCGGCGCGGCCTGCATGTTCTTCTTCGGACGCAGGCTGTCGAAGTCGGCGGTGAGCGGCGTCTGCGTCGGCGTGGTGGTGCTGGCGTTCGCGTGGGCCTGTCTGGCGGCCTGGCAGTACTCCGGATACGCCGCCGCCAATCCCGGCAAGCCCTTCGAGAAGGTGCTATTCACCTGGCTCGGCACAGGGACCGATGCCCTGTCCTATCCCACGCACAGCGGCACCGCCCAGTTCCGCGCCGATGCCGGCTTCCTGCTGGACCCGCTATCGACAATCTGGCTGCTGTTTGTGGCCGGCGTGGGTATGCTCATTCACATCTACTCGATCGGCTACATGGGCCACGAAGGCGGCTACTACCGCTTCTTTGGCTACATGAACCTGTTCATGTTTTCCATGCTGACGCTGGTGCTGGCCAACAACTACGCCATGATGTTCGTCGGCTGGGAGGGCGTGGGCCTGTGCTCATACCTGCTGATCGGCTTCTACTTCCTGAAGCATTCGGCCTCAACCGCGGCCAACAAAGCATTCATTACCAATCGCGTGGGCGATGCCGGCTTCCTGCTGGGGATGTTCATGATCGCCTGGTACTTCGGCTCGGTGCAGTACACGAAGATCAACCTGCTGGCCCGCAGCGGACAATTTCACATCGGCGACCCGGTGATCACCACGGCCTGCCTGCTGCTGTTTGTCGGCGCCTGCGGCAAGTCGGCGCAATTCCCGCTATATGTCTGGCTGCCCGATGCGATGGAAGGTCCGACGCCGGTCTCCGCGCTGATTCATGCCGCCACGATGGTGACCGCCGGCGTGTACATGGTGGCGCGCTCGAACGCGCTGTTTGTACTGGCGCCCAATGCGATGAAGACGGTGGCCATCATCGGCGCGCTGACTGCGATCTTCGCCGCCTCGATCGGCCTGGTGCAGAACGACATCAAGCGCGTGCTGGCCTATTCGACGGTCTCGCAGCTCGGCTACATGTTCCTGGCGCTCGGCGTCGGCGCGTTTGCCGCGGGCGTTTTCCACGTCTTCACGCACGCGTTTTTCAAGGCGCTGCTATTCCTCGGAGCCGGCTCGGTGATCCACGCCATGAGCGGCCAGCAGGAGATGCAGCACATGGGTGCGCTGCACGACAAAATCAAAACGACATTCGGGACCATGCTCATTGCGACGCTGGCTATCGCGGGCATCCCCGGCTTCGCCGGCTTCTTCTCCAAGGACGCCATCCTGTGGGAGGCGTGGTCGCGCGAAGGCGGCGCCTATCGCTATCTGTGGTACATCGCGTTTTTCACCGCGCTGATGACCTCGTTTTACATGTTCCGGCTGATTTACCTGACGTTCTTCGGCAAGCCGCGCATGAGCCACGAGGTCCAGCACCACATCCACGAATCTCCGAAAAGCATGACCGTGCCGTTGGTGATTCTGGCCATCGGCTCGATCGGCGCAGGCTACCTCGGTGTGCCGCATAGTCTCGGCGGCTCGAATCGCTTCGAGAAGTTCCTCGAGCCGGTGTTCGCGAAAGAGGCGGTGGTGCTGGAGGAGCAGGGCAGAGCCGCACAGGTCGCGGCTGGCGAGAAGGAAGTCGAGCACACCGATCCCATGGAATTCACGCTGATGTTCGCCTCGGTGGGGGCGGCCATCGTGGGCTGGTGGCTGGCGAAGCGTTCGTACGAGAACGCCGACAAGGGCTATAAGGAGCCGATCCAGCAGATCGCGCCGCGCTTCTACAAAACCATCTTCCGCAAGTGGTATGTGGACGAAATCTATGACTGGACCGTCACTGGCCGCGCGAAGCTGGGTCCGGTGCGGCTGGGTGTGATGGGCCTGGGCGAAGCGTCGTGGAAGTTTGACGCCAATATCATCGACGGCACGGTCAATGGCGCAGGCTGGACCACGCGCATGACTGCGAATCTGTCGGTGTTGTGGGACAAGTGGATCATCGACGGCCTCCTGGTGAACGGCGTCGCCATCGTGACCCGACTGGCCTCCTATCCCGTGCGCCTGGTGCAGTGGGGACTGGTGCAGTGGTACGCGCTGGTCATGGTCGCCGGGCTGGTGGGTTTTGTTTTTTATTACGTAGTCCGTTGGTGAAGTGAGCCTTCAGGTTCGCGTCAGGTCGGGCAGGATCCGGTAGAGCGAACCTTCAGGTTCGCGTCAGGTCGGCCAGGATCCAGGTAGAGCGAACCTGAAGGTCCGCTCTACCGATCCTTCGGGCCACGTGAACGCGAGCCTGAAGGCTCGCTCTACCGGTCCTTCCGGCGCTGGAGATCGAGCTTTTGAAAGGTCTCAGCCCGAACCAAAATTGGAGCTTGTCAATTCGAACTAAGCGATAAGAGCTGCAAATGTATAACCATATTCTCTCCATTATCCTCTTCACGCCGCTGGTGGGGGCCATCCTCCTGCTGTTTGTGCCGAAGGAAGGCAAAAACGCGATCCGCTGGATCGGCAACATCTTCGGCATCCTGGGATTCGTGGTCTCGCTGCCGCTCATCCCGTGGTTCTGGGCGGCCAAGGAGCGCGCCGGCTTCCAGTTTGTGGAAGGCGCGCCCAACAACTGGATCCCCTCCATCGGCGCGGGCTATGTCATCGGCATCGATGGCATTTCGTTCCTGCTCATCATGCTGACCACGCTGCTGGGCGCCATCTCCATCCTGTCGTCGTGGACCGCCATCCAGGAGCGCGTCAAGGAATACTACGTCTGGTTCCTGGTGTTGCAGACCGGCATGCTCGGCGTCTTCATGGCGAACGACATGTTCCTGTTCTTCGTCTTCTGGGAGGCGATGCTGGTGCCGATGTATCTGCTGATCGGAATCTGGGGCGGTCCGCGCAAGCTCTACGCGGCGATCAAGTTTTTCCTGTACACCCTGTTCGGCTCGGTGCTGATGCTATTGGGAATCCTGTTCCTGTACTTCCATCACCACACCCTGACCGGCGTGTACACCTTCTACCTGCCCGAGCTCTACGCCACCGCGCCCAAGATCGGCGGCCCGGCGGCCATCTGGCTCTTCTTCGCCTTCTTCATCGGCTTTGCCATCAAGGTGCCGATGTTCCCCTTCCACACGTGGCTGCCGGACGCGCACGTCGAGGCGCCGACTGCGGGCTCTGTCATCCTGGCCGGCGTTCTGCTGAAGATGGGAACGTACGGTCTCATCCGCTTCTCGCTGCCGTTCTTCCCGGCGGTGTCGATGACGCCCTGGGTACGCCAGTTCATGATCGTGCTCTCGCTGATCGCCATCATCTACGGCGCGCTGGTCTCGCTGATGCAGAAGGACATGAAGAAGCTGGTGGCGTACTCCTCGGTCAGCCACCTGGGCTTCTGCACCCTGGGCATCTTCGCGCTGAGCCCGCTGGGCCTGAGCGGCTCGGTGCTGCAGCAGATCAATCACGGCATCTCCACCGGCGCGCTCTTCCTTATCGTCGGCATTCTCTACGAACGCCGCCACACGCGCGAGATCAGCGAGTACGGTGGCATCTCCAACGTGATGCCGCTCTATGCCACCGTCACCCTCATCATGTTCATGTCGTCGATGGGACTGCCGCTGCTCAATGGCTTCGTCGGCGAGTTCACGATTCTGCAGGGCACCTTCATGGAGAACAAAATCTGGGCCGCCTGGGCCGTGCCGGGCGTGATTCTGGCGGCGGCCTACCTGCTGTGGCTGTATCAGCGCGTCTTCTTCGGGCCAGTGAACAATCCGAAAAACGAAAAGCTGCTGGATCTCTCCGGACGCGAACTGGCGACGTTTGTTCCGCTGGTCGCCATTGCCTTCTGGATCGGGCTGTATCCCAAGCCGTTCTTCCAGATTCTCGCCACCCCGGTCAACAACCTGGTGGCGACGGTGCGGCCGGATTATCCGGGATTGAACAAGCCGACGCTTGCCACCCAGCCGGGGAGCAATGCTCCGGCCGAAACTCCGGTTGCAGTTCCGCAACCGCCAGCCGCGCCCGAAGCGCAGAAACCGGCAGCCGAAACCCAGAAATCCGGCATCACCCCGTCCGGTCGGGTAGTGCGGCGCTTCAGCGCGACGTCGGAACAGCCGGAACCCGGAGCACGGAGTTTCAGGCCCGCTTCACATTCGAAACCTGATGAAACCAGCCGGACTTCCGCCCCGGCGGTACACGTGAACACGGCGAGGGCGAACGTATCGATCGCCGTCAACCATTGAGGACCTTGTGACCACCTCGCTCGCACAATCGTTGTCGTCTTACTTCTCGGGCACCGACTACCTGCTGTCGCTGCCGATGCTGCTGCTGTCGCTGTTTGCCCTCGGCATTCTGATGATTGACCTGCTGCTCCCGGCCCAGTGGAAGCGCGTCAACGCCTTTACCGCGCTCATTGGCCTGGCGTTCTCGGCCGGCGCGGTTGCCAAACTGCACTGGGCCTATCACGTCGAGCAGCAGAAAGGCCTGGGTTTCGTCGACACCGGATTCATGGGCACGTTGCTGGTCGATCCCTTTGCCATTTACTTCTTTTATCTGTTCCTGGCCGGCGGCGCGATCGCCGTGCTGATGTCGGTTCGCTATCTCGAAATCGAGCAGGAAAATCACGGCGAGTTCTACGCCCTGATGCTGTTTTCCATCGTGGGCATGATGTGCATGGCCGCCGGCTACGACATCGTGCTGCTGTTCATCGGCCTGGAACTGATGGCCATCTCGACGTACGTCCTGGTGGGTTTCCTGCGCCGTGACCGGCGCTCCAACGAAGCCGCGCTGAAGTATCTGCTGCTGGGGGCCTTTTCCTCGGGAATTTTCGCTTACGGGCTGTCGCTGTTCTACGGTCTGACTGGCAGCACCAACCTCGGTAAGATCGCCGTCGGATTGCAGGAGATCATCGCCGCGCGCCCAACCGACCCCGTCGTGATTTTTGCGCTGCTGGCCACGGCCACCGGCCTGCTCTTCAAGATCGCCGCCGTGCCCTTCCATCAGTGGGCGCCCGACGCCTATGAAGGTGCGCCCACCAGCATCACCGGCTTCATGTCGGTCGCCGTCAAGGCGGCAGGATGGGCGATGCTGCTCCGCATCTTCCTCTTCGGCCTGTATCCGCTGCGCTCGATGTACGTTCCCCTGCTGATCTTCGTCTCCATTGCAACCATGACCGGCGGCAACCTGGCCGCGATCACCCAGACCAACACGAAGCGGCTGCTGGCCTACTCCTCAATTGCGCACGTCGGCTACATGCTGCTGGGCCTGATCGCCAGCGATGGGCAGACGAACTCCACCGGCATCATGGCCATTCTGGTCTACCTGCTGGTGTATACCTTCATGAACCTCGGCGCCTTTGCCGTCATCACCTCGCTGCGCCGCCGCAACATCATCGGCGACGAGATCGACGACATCGCCGGCCTCTACTTCAAGGCTCCGACGGAAGCCATCCTCATGCTCGTCTTCCTGCTCTCGCTGGCGGGAATTCCGCCGCTGGCCGGCTTCTGGGGCAAGTACTTCATCTTCCTCAGCCTTATCCAGACCGGCCACTACGCGCTGGCCTCCATCGCCGTGCTCTATGCCGTCGTTGGCCTCTACTACTACATGCGCATCGCTAATGCCATGCTGATGCGGCAGCCGGTGGAAGCCGAGCCCGTGCGCCTCAGCCCGGCGATGCAACTGGCGTTAGGTATCACGGCCGTGGCGACCGTCGGCATCGGATTGTTCCCGAACCTCTTCATCAACGCGGCGAACTGGTCGCTGGGGCTGGCGCAGGGCTCGCAGCACATGGCCTGGCTGCTGCGGTAAGACGGCAGAACGGCGCTTCACCACCACCTTCGCTGCAGAAACCTGATGGGCTCTCATCAGCCTGTATAATCGTCGCTTTGCACCCACACTTCACGGAGCTTCCCTTGCAGCAGGCGGAGATCGGCATCATTGGCGGCAGCGGCCTGTACTCCATGCCCGGTTTCGGTGATGTCCATGAGCTGGCGCTGGAGACGCCGTTTGGCCCGCCCTCGGATGCCTACGTGCTGGGAACGCTGGAAGGGCGCAAGGTTGCATTTCTCTCGCGCCATGGCCGCGGACATCGCTTCATGCCGACGGAAATCAACTATCGCGCCAACATTCACGGCTTCAAGCAGCTCGGTGCCGAGCGCATCATCTCGCTCTCGGCAGTCGGCTCGCTGAAGAAAGAACACCATCCGCTGGACTTCGTCATCCCCGACCAGTTCGTGGACCGCACGCGCCATCGCGTGGACACCTTCTTTGGCGATGGACTGGTGGCGCACGTGGGTTTCGGGCATCCTGTCTGCGATGAACTGGCGCAGGTCACGGTGAAGGCCTGCCGGCGCGCCCGCGTCAACGTGAAGTCCGGCGGCACTTATCTGAACATGGAAGGCCCGCAGTTTTCGACCAAAGCCGAGTCCAACCTGTATCGCAGCTGGGGCCTTGACGTCATCGGCATGACCAACCTCAGCGAAGCCCGCCTGGCCCGCGAAGCCGAGCTCTGCTACGTGACGGTCGCCATGGTCACCGATTACGACTGCTGGCACGAAGAGCACGACCACGTTACGGTGGAGCAGATCGTCGGCGTGCTGCTGAAAAATGCCGAGCATGCCTGCACGGTCGTGCGCGAGGCGGTCGCCGAGATGCCAAAGAACCGCGCCTGCAAATGCGGCTCGGCGCTGAAAAGCGCCATCATCACAGAGAAAAGCGTGGTACCCCCGGCGACGCTGGAGCGCCTGCGGCTGCTGGTCGGCAGATATTTCGATTCCGAACAGAAAGCGGGAACATAGCAATTGTCCATTCTGGTCGTTGGTTCTGTCGCATTCGATACCCTGAAAACTCCCTACGGCGAGCGCCAGAAGATTCTGGGCGGCGCGGCCACCTACTTTTCGCTCTCTGCCAGCTACTTTACCGACGTGCGGGTCGTCGCCGTAGTGGGCGAGGACTTTACCCCGGAAAACGAGGCCGTGTTGAAGCAGCGCGGCGTCGATACCCGCGGCATCCAGCACGCGAAAGGGAAGACCTTCCACTGGACCGGCGAGTACGGCGAAAACGTGAATGAAGCCAAAACGCTGAGCACTGAGCTGAACGTCTTCGAAACATTTCAGCCGTCCATCCCGCCCGTATATCACAGTTCCGAATTTCTCTTCCTCGCCAACATCGATCCCGTGTTGCAGATGCGCGTGCGCGACGCCATGCAGAACGTGAAGCTGGTCGGCGGCGACACCATGAACTACTGGATCGCCGGTCATCGCCAGAATCTGGAGAAGATGCTGAAGCGCGTGGACGTGCTGCTGATCAACGATGGCGAAGCCAGGATGCTGGCCGGCGGCAGCAGCCTGCCGCGGGCGGCGCGCAAGGTGATGGAGCTGGGCCCGCGCGCGCTGGTGATCAAGCATGGCGAATACGGAGCGACCATCTTCTTCCGCGATGGCGAATTTGCCGGTGGCCACCATCCCTTCCGCGCTCCGGCCATGCCGCTGGACGAAGTGCGCGACCCCACTGGCGCGGGCGACAGCTTCGCCGGCGGATTCATGGGATACCTTGCCTCGCAGGGCGAGGTGAACCGCCGCGTGCTCAAGCGCGCCATGTTCTACGGCAGCGTGATGGGCTCGTTCGCCGTCGAGCGCTTCGGCACCGAGCGGCTGCAGTCGCTCACGCGCGAGGAGATCGACGAGCGTTTCAACATCTTCCGCGAGCTGACGCATCTGGACTGAGGCTATCCATCGCCACTACCCGGCGTAAATTTTGCGAGAGGACATCATTTTGTCCTTGACAAGCACAGAATTTGTCCTTATATACATGTAAGTTCCCTTTATATTAACCTGGAGGCAGCATGGAATGAATGTGGAGAAGATTGGGCAGGTCGAGTCCTGTGTTGCCCAGGTTCTGGAGAGTCCCCTCAAGAGCATTCTGAGCCAATTCGGCTATTCCGTTTCCGATCAAAACCAGCTCCAGATTGAACTGCACAAGGGCGATCGCAAAACGCGCAGCGACGCTGCGGCTGATTACTGGTCTCCGGATGCGGGCTGGATAAAGATCTACTTCGTTCCAAAGTTATCTCACACGCGGCAGCCGGCTGCCTTGTCTACCACCGGATCGGGGAGCGCTACCCAGCGCAGCGCGGCGTCGCACGCAAGCCCGGAGGGGGCAGTCCCGTCTGGAAGTTACCTACATCCGGCGGAAGCGGATCTGCTACGGGCGCTCGAACGGGCCGAGTCAACGCCCGGCTGGAGTTTTGTCCCCTTGAAAAAGTTCCGGGATGAGATTCTCCCTTCACAGCAAATAACGTCGATGCCCACTGATATTGAACAACACCAGGTACTACGGTCGGCGATCGAGAAGCGATTTATACTCGTAGGAAAAGTCCCGAATCCAAAGGCCCCGCAGTTTCCTGTCAGCACTATCAGGTTGAACCGGGTGCTGCCGGAAGTACAGGCAGCTCTGGGGAAGGGGCCGAGCCTGGATGCGGACTTTACCCCCATAGAAATTCGTGGTGAACCTCTGTCAGCCACCATACTGCGCGAGAGGCGCTGACAGTGGCACTGTATTATCTCGACACCAGTGCCCTGGTAAAGCTCTACGTACGAGAGCCGGGAAGCGATAAAGTCATTGCTCTGGCTGCGCGTTCAGGTGGTCACCAATTGGCGATCCTGTCCTTGGCGCGGGTGGAGATCTGGTCCGCTATCCGGAGGCGGGAGAGCAACGGCGATATTTCAGCGTTGCTTGCCAGTGAGTTGTTGGCTGCCTTTTCCCGCCACCTGGAGAGCAGGTTCACCTCCCAACAGATTACCGATTTTGTTTTGGATATCGCCTGTAAGTTGGTGGACCGTCACCGGCTTCGTGCCATCGATGCACTGCAGCTTGCCGGATACGTGATGTTGCGAGTTTCAGCGGGCGCCGACATCCCTTTCTTTGTCTGCTCCGATCATGAACTGTTAATGGCAGCGAGTCGGGAAGGCGCACCAGTCGTAGATCCATGCTCTTGAGAAAAAGGCTCTGGTCAAGCCAGGTTCGAGAATGAAAGGCGTCGCACCAACTATCGCGGCGAACCGGGCTGGAGCCGCTCAGATTCCGTTTCAGCAGCGCAATGAAGCGCGCTTCACCCTGCTTCCGGCAGCCCTTTCCATCGCCTCGCTGCTGTACTACTACGCTCATCAGGAACTGCTCCTCTACGGCGACGCCGTCGCCCACCTGAATATCGCGCGGCGCGTGGTCGACAATCGCCATCCGCTCGCGTCTTACGGCCAGCTGGGCACGGTCTGGCTTCCGCTGCAGCACATTGCCATGTTGCCGTTCGTCCGGATCGATGCTCTCTGGCGCAGCGGAATTGCGGGAGCCATCCCGGGCATGGTGGCCTTTGTTCTCGGCTCGCTGGGCATATTCCGTCTGGTGAGCGCCCGCGCCGGCCGGCTCCCCGCCTGGCTCGCTGCCGCCATTTACGCACTCAATCCCAACCTGCTTTACATGCAGAGCACAGCGATGAACGAGCCCATCTTTCTTGCGTTCTTCGTCTGGGCTCTGGTCTATCTGGACCAGTTCCTGCGAGCCACGCATCCCCCGCAGCCCGGCTCGCCGGTGGCGCCAGCACAAATGAAACCACGGCGCGCGCTGGAATACTGTGGCATCGTCATGGCGGGAGGGGCCCTCACCCGCTACGACGGCTGGTTCGCTGCGGCTGTCTTTGGCGTCATCCTGGTTTACGCCTTCCTCCGCTGGCATGCGCGAATCACCGATACACGTCTCCGTCGCTTGGCAACGCGGTCATTCCTGGAAGTTCTGCTGCTTAACGCGCTGGTGCCGGTCTATTGGTTCATCTACACCTACTTTGTCTCAGGGCGCGCGCTGGACTTCGCCACCGGACCTTACTCGGCCAAAGCCATTGCCCTGCGAGGTGCGATGCGGGGCGCACCGCCCTACCCGGGCCAGTATCATCTGCTGACCGCTGCGCTGTATTTTCTGAAAGCTGCGCAGCTCAACGTCGGTGCCGTCCGCTGGGGACAGGCCCTCCTGCTGCTGTCGCTGGCCGGAACCGCGCTCGCGCTGTGGCGCTTCCATCGCTATGGGATTTTTCTGCTGCTCTGGCTGCCTCTGGCGTTTTATGCGCTCTCCATCGCTTATGGCAGCGTGCCCATCTACATTCCGGTCTGGTATCCCTTCTCCTATTACAATGTGCGCTATGGACTGGAGCTGCTGCCGGTGTTCGCGGTTCTCATCCCGGTTCTGGCCGGTTATCTCGCCGAAACCGTGAAGCCCGCGGCGGCGCGGATTGCAATCTGCGGCGTGATTGCTCTGGTCGCGGCCAGCTATATCTCCGCCACAGCGGAGGTGCCGATTAGCATGCGCGAAGCACGGGTGAACTCGCGCGGGCGCGTCGCGCTGGAGCAGGGGCTGGCAGGCGTGCTGGTGCAAATACCGCGTTCCGCGACCCTGCTCATGTATGAAGCCGAATATCCTGGCGCGCTGCGCATGGCCGGTATTCCCCTGCGCCATGTCATCTCGGAAGGCGAGCATCCCGACTGGGATTGGGCTCTCCTGGATCCTGCACGTTACGCCGGTTACATCGTCGCCTGTCAGGGCGACCCCGTATGGGCCGCGGTGCGGCAGCACCGCTCGGAGCTGACGGAGATATCCAGTATCACCGCCCCCGGCCAGTCGCACTGCACGGTGTACAAAGCGAAATGATCGGGCTGGCGCAGGCGTACAAATTCTTCGGCCATCCCCGCATTCCCCCAGCTACCATGCCTGTGCCTCGAGCTTTGCTACAATCCGCCCAGCCGGGAATATGGCCACCATTCCATTCGTAAAAGCCAGCGCCTGTGGCAATGATTTCCTGATCATCGACTTTGCCCACGCCCCGGGCGATATCTGTTCCTTTACCCGGCGGATCTGTGAGCGCCACAACGGTGTCGGCGCCGATGGCATTGAGTGGGTGCTGCCTGCCAATGACGCCGATCTCCGCGTTCGCCTGCTGAACGCCGACGGCTCCGAGGCGGAGATCTCGGGCAACGGCACGCGCTGCGTCGCGGCCTGGTATTGCGCGGAAAACAGCAGGCGCTCGGTCGTGATTCGCACAGGTGCGGGACTGAAGCGCTGTGAACTCATGGCGCGCGACGGAAACAACTTCGAATTCCGCAGCTCCATGGGCGCTCCCGACGTGGGCGACGACTTCTCCATCAAGTTCACTTACGGCGAGATTTCCGGAACGCCGGTCTCGATGGGCAACCCGCATTACGTGGTTTTCGTTCCCCAGTTCGAGCTGGGATGGCAGGCCGTGGCCGAGCAGATCTCGAAGCATCACGATTTCAGGCATGGCATGAATGTCGAATTTGTGAAGCTCCTGAATCCGGGCGAAGTCGAGGTGCGTTTCTTCGAACGCGGCGCCGGCGAAACCATGTCTTCCGGCACCGGATCGTGCGCCGCAGCGGTCGCCTCGATCCACTGCGGCAAGGCCAGGTCTCCGCTGCGCGTGCGCGCCCCCGGTGGAACGCAGACGGTGGAGTGGGACGCCGAAGTTTTCCTCACCGGCCCGGCCACGCTGCTCTGCCGCGGCGAGTTTTTCATTTAAGATGGGCGTTCCGGATGACTCCCTCATCCCAACCTGAGCGCATCCATCCTCCCGCCCTGCGGCCCGGCGATACGGTGGGAATCATCGCGCCGGCCAGCGGCTTCCGTTCCGATGATTTCGAAGCCGGCTGCGCCGAATTGCTGCGCCTGGGATATCGCCCGTTTTATCTGCCCTCGATTTTTCAGCGCCAGCAGTATTTCGCCGGCTCGGCTGAGCGCCGCATTCGCGAGTTGCACGAGATGGTCGCCCGCCCCGATGTCAAAGCCATCCTCTGCGCACGCGGAGGCTACGGTTGCAACTACCTGCTGCCGCATCTCGACCTCGACCTGATTCGCGCGAATCCGAAAATTTTTGCCGGCTGCAGTGATGTCACTACGCTCCTCACCTGGCTGTGCGATGCCGCCGCTCTCGTGACCTTCCATGCCCCGATGGTGGCCGGCGATCTGGCCCGCCCAGGCGGCTTCGACCAGACGAGCTGGCTTACGGCACTCTCGTCCGGCGACGGCTACCTTCGCGAATTCGATGCCGGCGAGGTAGAGCCCCTGGCGGAGGGAACTGCGGAGGGCGTGCTCTACGGCGGCTGCCTCTCTCTGCTGTGCGCCTCGCTCGGCACGCCTTACGAAATCCGTACCCAGGGAACGATCCTTTTTCTCGAGGACCGCGCCGAGCGACCGTATCGCATCGATCGGATGCTTATGCAACTGCATCTGGCGGGAAAGTTCGACGGTGTGCAGGGAATCGTCTTGGGCGAGATGATCGACTGTGCAGAGCCCGGCGTTCCCGACAGCAGCTTGCATCAGGTCGTCATGCGAATTCTGGCCGGGCTGCGAATTCCGGTCGCATTTGGGCTGAAATCGGGCCACGTCTCTGGCGGAAGCATTACGTTGCCGTTCGGAGTTCGGGCGAAACTGTCGGTGGGCAAAACAGTGACTCTGGCTTACGAAGCTGCAGTCAGGCATGAACGCGTTGCGGTGCACGGCGGGAAGTCGGACGAATGAGCCCGAAACACATCCATCTCATCGGCATCTGCGGGACCGCCATGGCCTCGCTGGCGGGGATGCTCCAGCAGCACGGCTTTCGCGTTACGGGCTCCGACGCTGCGGCATATCCACCGATGTCGGATTTTCTGGCCTCGCTCGGCATTGCGGTTTCGCAGCCCTTCAGCGAGGCCAACCTGCAGCCCCGGCCTGACCTGGTAATCGTCGGCAACGCCATTTCGCGCGGCAACGTCGAGCTGGAGTCGGTGCTCGATCGGCGCATACCGCTGCAGTCGATGCCGCAGGTCCTGCACGACGAGTTCCTCGCCGGCAAGGAGAATCTGATCGTCGCCGGCACGCACGGCAAGACAACGACATCATCCATGCTGGCGTGGATCTTTCATCACGCCGGACGAGCCCCGAGCTTTCTCATCGGCGGCATCCCCGAAAATTTTGGCAGCTCCTTCGCGCTGGACTCTGGTCGCGAGTTCATCCTCGAAGGCGACGAGTACGACACCGCGTTCTTCGACAAAGGGCCGAAGTTCCTGCACTATTTTCCCGATGCGGCGATTCTCACCTCCGTCGAATTTGACCACGCCGACATCTACAAAAATCTCGACGAGGTGAAGACCGCATTCCGGCGCCTGGTGAACCTCGTCCCGCGCCGCGGCCTGCTGATTGCCTGGGATGGCCACCCTAACGTTGACGATTGCGTCAGCCGCGCCTTTTGCCGGCTTGAACGCTACGGCTTCGCGGAGTCTTCCACGTGGCGGATTGCGGACATCGAGTACACCTCCGCCGGTACCCGCTGGAGCGTGCTGCGTCGTGGCCAACCATGGTCGCAACTCGAATTCTCGCTGGCCGGCGAATACAACGTCCTGAACGCGACCGCTGCAGCCGCCATTGCCGCCAACTACGGTATTGCTGAGGGTGTCGTCGCGGCCGCGCTGGAAAACTTCCGGAGCGTAAAGCGCCGCCTTGAAGTCAAAGCCGAAATACTCGGAATCACGATCATCGACGATTTTGCCCACCACCCCACGGCCATCGCGCAGACGCTCCAGGCCGTGCGTACCCGTTACACCGGCCGCCGCCTATGGGCCATCCTGGAGCCGCGCAGCAACACGCTCCGCCGCAGCGTCTTTCAGCGCGAGCTTGCGGAAAGTCTCGCGCTCGCCGATCAGGTCGTCCTGGCCGACGTTTTCCGCTCGGAGGCTATTCCCGAATGTGAGCGCCTCGACCCGGCGGCGGTGGTTGCTGACCTGAAGGCACGCGGCAGGAGCGCCCGGCTGCTCCATGGCGCGGACGCAATTGTCGAAACCATCTCGCCTGAGCTGCGCCCGGGCGACGTAGTGGCGATCCTCTCCAACGGAGGCTTTGGCGGGATCTACGAAAAACTCCCGGCTCGACTCAGGTCCCAAAGCGAGGTTGAGACGACAGCGTGAGCCGCTTTGGCACAGCCGCCCTCTTAGCTTCCATCGTTGCCATTCTGATGATTCCGGGCAGCCTGGCCGCAGCCATAACGCCGGTCACCTGCAGCTCCCCCGCAAGCGCCCAGCCGCAGCCGACCGAATACTTCGTCTCGCTCGCCGATCCTGTCCGCCACCTTGCTCATGTCAGCATCCGTCTGCCGGACGGGAGCGGTGTCCGGACGCTGGATATGCCGGTATGGAACGCTCTGTATCAGGTGCGCAATTTTGCGGCGAACATCCAAGATGTGCGCGTGCAGGACGCCTCCGGCGCTGCAGCCGCCGTATTCAACAGCAAACCGAGCGAATGGGAGATCACCGCCCCGGCAGGGTGTGTCGTGGTCAGTTATGACGTTCACCTCGACAGTCCCGGCCCCTTCGGCAGCAGCCTCACCGCCGATCATGGCTTCTTCAATTGGGCGATGGTGCTGATGTATTCGCCTGCGCTGCGCTCGCAGCCGGTCAGCCTTCGCCTGCTCGATGTCCCCCCAGGCTGGGGACTGCGTGCGGTGCACGTGCTTGCGGCAGCCGCGCCGGGCAAGGTCGAAGAGGCTGCTGGAAGTGCCCGCAACTACGATGAACTGGTGGACAGCCCGGCCGAAGTCGGAACCTTCCGGCACTCCGCATTTCAGCAGGACGGAGCAACCTACCACGTCGTGGTGGATGGAAATCCTGCCGACTACGACATGGCGCGGATCGACGAAATGCTGGCCAGGGCAACCCATGCCGCGGTCGACTGGATGCAGGACCGTCCCTACGAGGAATACACCTTCCTCTACCACTTCCTCCGCGGTCACGGAGGGGGCGGCATGGAGCATGCTTATGGAGCCGCCATCGACCTCAATGCGGATCGCCTGCGCTCCGATCTTCTGCCTCTCGCGGGCGTCAGCGCACACGAGTTCTTTCATCTGTGGAATGTGAAGCGCATCCGGCCGCAATCGCTCGAGCCGATTGATTATCAGCACGAGAACGCGACCCGCGCGTTGTGGTTCAGCGAAGGTGTCACCAGCACGGTTGGCAATATGCTGCTGGCGCGCGCGGGGCTGATGGATGAACGGGAATATCTGCGCCGTGTCTCCGATGTGATCACCGAAGAGCAGCGGCGCCCGGCGCATGCGTGGCAGTCGGCGGAGGAATCGAGCCTCGACGCATGGTTCGAGGGCAACGCCTTTTATCGCTTGCCCGAGCGCAGCATCAGCTACTACAGCAAGGGCGAAATTCTCGGCATTCTGCTCGATTTGCGCATCCGCCAGTTGACCGCAGGCGGAAAGTCGCTGCGCGATCTCTTTCAGTGGATGAACCTGCATTACGCGAAACAGCATCGTTTCTTCCCCGACTCCGCCGGCGTGCAGCAGGCGGCGGAGAGGGTTACCGGCCAGAGCTTCGCCGATTTCTTCCGCGACTATGTTGCCGGAGTGAAAGAGATTCCTTACGATGACTTCTTCAGCTTTGCCGGCCTGCACCTCGTGACCAGCGCCACACAGGTCGCGACCGCCGGTTTCACTGCCACAGCTAATCTCGGCGGCCAGCCTGAGGTTTCCCAGGTTGAGCCGGACAGTGACGCGCAGCGGTTGGGCGTCGTGGCCGGCGATCGCGTGACGGCCGTCAATGGCAAAGCGGCTGACGCGTACCTGGATGAGGAGTTGTCGCGCCTGCCGGTCGGCACCACCGTTCGCTTCCAGCTTGAGGGCCGGCGGGGAAGCCGGGAGATTGAGCTTCGCCTCGGCGCTCGCCAGAAGCCGGCATATGAATTGCGGGACCTTCCTGATGTCACCGCTGAACAGCGCGCGCATCGCTTCGCCTGGATCCATGGAGATGACGAGCTCCGGAGCGCCCATTGATTCGCGCCGTCGCAATTTTGTGCTTCTGGGGAATTTCCATCCTGATTGTTGGCCCGCCGCTGGTGTTCTATGCGGCGCTCACTGGAAACGCGAATCCGCTTTATCACGCAGCCACCCGTGTCGGACGATTTGGCGTGCTTCTCGTCGGAGTCAGGATTGAAGTTCGCGGCCGCGAGCATCTGCAACCCGGCCGCAACTACATCTTCATGTCGAATCACGTCTCCAACCTCGATCCGCCGGTGCTCTTGCCGGTAATCCCCGGCCGCTGTTCCGTGCTGGTCAAGAAGGAGCTGTTCCGCACGCCAATCTTCGGCACCGGCATGCGACTGGGGGATCTGGTGCCGGTGGACCGCGAACATCGCGAGGCTGCCATCGAGAGCATCCATGCCGCCACCAGGGTCCTGCAAAAGGGACTGCATATGGTGATTTATCCCGAGGGCACGCGCTCCCCCGATGGACGCCTGCTCCCTTTCAAGAAAGGTCCGTTCCACCTGGCGATGGATTCGGGCGTACCGGTTGTGCCCGTAACCTTGCTGGGGACATACGAGAGCTGGCCCAAGACGCGCTTTGCCCTGCGCCCGGGGACGGCAACCGTCGTCTTTCATCCGCCGATTGACCCGCGCCAGTTCGCGGATCGCGATGAGCTGATGGCCGCCGTACGCGATACCATCGCCAGTGTCCTGCCCCCGGAGCGCAGGTAGATCAGTCGGCTATTTCTTCTCGATCAGGCGCGCCGTCAGCACCACCCCATCGCGGTCATCGTGCAGTTTGATGGGGAAGATGAGCACGTTCCAGCTCCAGTGTGGACTCTCGATGGGCAGGTGCGATGCGCCGCGGAATCCGCGGCGATCGATATAGGTCTCGCGGGTGTCGGCGACGGTGCGTACGATCTCCCGCCACTCGTCGCCGAGCTGGGGAAACTGTTCGAAAAGGTTCTTGCCGGCAAACCAGTGGCGCTTGTGGCCGATCATGGCGGCGAAGTACTCGTTGACGTATTGCCAGGTGCCGTTTCGGTCCAGGATTTCCAGCACAATGTCGTCGCCCATCGCCATGGAAATCCGCGAATAATAGAAATCGCGGGCATCCACCACAACCGGCTTGCCCCGCTTCTTCGCCTCGAAGGAGCGCAGCGCGTTAACCAGGTCATCGACGGAACTGTAGCCCTTCAGCAGATGCATGTCGGCGATGCCGCCGAACTTCCGCTCCAGCGTCGCCGACAGAATGATGATTGGCACCTGCGGCCGCTTGCGGCGCAACGTCTCGGCAACATCGGTGCCAAACTTGCCCGCGCCCAGGTGATAGTCCAGAACCGCGATATCGATGTTTTGCAGCCTCAACTCGGCCTCCTCGATGGAGCTGGAAGTGACGACTTCGTAGCCCTTCTGGCGGAGAATTGCCGAGCGCAGGACAAGGTTCTCCTCGCGATCGTCGAGGAGCAGCACACGGATAGGGTTGGCGGTCACCACCTGCGGCCCCGCGCCCGGCTGGGCGCCCGAATTAGATAGTTGTTCGTCCATCTAGGTCATTAGAAGCAGCTTAGGATGCCCGAGTAGCTTAATTTGCCGCGAGCCGCACAATTACTTCGCCGGAGGACGGAGTTCAGGGCTCACTTCCGGCCGGATCATGGCTGGCGGGCTGCTTGCTCCGGCCACGGATGGCCCGCGCCAGCTCCGGCAGCCGGCTGAAGATGCCGACGGCGCGCAGCCACTGTTTGTGGTCGAAGGCGGGGGAGCCGCTCACCATCGCTCCTGCAGGAATGTCGCCGTGCGTGCCGCTTTGCGCGGTCACCACAACGCCATCGCCAATTGTGCAATGCCCGGCAACACCGGCCTGTCCGGCAAGAATGACATTCCTGCCGATCACGCTGGAGCCCGCCAGCCCCACCTGCGCGCACAGCAGCGTGTGCTCGCCGACAGCCGAGCCATGCCCCACCTGCACCAGGTTGTCGATCTTGGCGCCGCCTGCGATGCGGGTCTCTCCCACGCTGGCGCGGTCCACGCAGGAATTGGCCTGCACCTCGACGTCATTTTCCAGCACCGCCGGACCTGATTGCGTGATCTTTTCCCAGCGGTCTCCGTTGCGCGCGAAACCGAACCCGTCGCAGCCGACGATAGCTCCATTCTGCAGAATGACGTTGTCCCCGAGGATGCAGTACTCGCGTACAACAGCATGGGCATGCGCGAAGAAGCTCCTGCCGATGCGTGCTCCGCGATAGATGACCACGTGCGGCAGCAGCACCGCGTCATCGCCGATCTGAACATCCTCGTCGATCACAACATAGGCGGCGATATGCGCGTTCGCGCCGATTCTCGCCGTCGGGGCAATGACGGCCGTGGGGTGCACGCCTTCCCGATATTGCGGAACCTTGTGGAACAGGTTGATGGCGCGGGCGAACGCCAGGTAAGGGTTCCGGCTGCGCAACACGCCGGTGGGGATGGGCGGAAAATCCGGCGAAACGATCACCGCCGAAGCGGCGGTGGTCCGCGCGGCGGCGGCGTACCTGGGGTTGGCGACGAACGTGATCTGCCCGGCGGCGGCTTCCTCGATTCCCGCAACTCCCGTGATCTCGGTGTCGGGGTCGGCGTTCTCCAGTGAGGCGTGCAGGGCGGAGGCGATTTCGGAAAGTTTCATTCTGTTATCGCGGCGTTGCAGGCCGGAAACGTGGTTCTCACGTGAACATGGGCACCTGGCGCGTATCTTCCGGACGCCGGCCACGACGTCCTGCCTTCTCTCCGATAACGCCGATGACGCTCATCTCCACCAGCGCCGATCGCGGCACAAAGATCCGCTGCGTGTTGGAATTGGTGTCCGGCGGGATGATCGAGAAGCCCGCGCCGCCCTCCTGCAACAGGTCGTTGGGCATCATGCCTTCAATCACTTCGTTGTCACGAAAGCGCAACCGCACCCATAATCCTTCCACCCGCGGCCGCGCTGTGAACGTCTTCCGGGTCAGAGACTCTGAATCCCCAAACTCGCGTACAAAATACACGCCCTTGATGTCATGCAGATCGATGGCAACGACTTTCCCTGCCGTATTCAGCAGTTCCAGCTTCCCGTCTGAGATGAATGTCGCGCTCACATAGCCGTTGACGCTGTCGCGGTCCATCTTGCGGACGATGACCTTCTTGTGGGTCGTTGCCATATTGCGCTGCGTGGCTCTCGCCAGCCACGATTGTCGCACTTTTAGGCAGGGAATGTGCCTGCTAACCTGCTCTGTAGCCAAATCGTCAACCATGTGTTATTGTTCGCTTTGCGGCGACCGAGGTGCACACCTCCGCTAAGTGCTGTCCTGAGAGTAACTTGCCGTTTCAAGCGGAGATCCGGCTGTAGTTGGCACATGGTTTGCCCGCTAATGGGGCAACGCGGTGGTCAGGAGTCCGTTCAGCGGTCGGGCGCCCCTTGGTGCATCCGTTCATCTGCGGATGTGCTTTTAGAGTCATACATTTAGATGGCAGACTACATCTATAGCATGGAAACCCGGCTCACACCGGACCAGCAAAGTGGTGTGAACCTGGTACAGGAAATTGCCCGTCGCGCCGGATTGAACCTTTACCTCACGGGCGGTACCATCCGCGACCTGATTACCGGCTTCCCCATCCGTGATATCGACCTGAGCATCCAGGGCAACCCGCTCAAGCTGCAGAAGGAACTGGAGAAAGCCGGCATCTCGGTGCAGGGAATCGACGAAGACCTGCGCACGCTGCAGCTTCTGATGCCGGGCAACATCCGCGCTGAGCTGAACATGACTCGCGCCGAAACCTGGGACAAGCCTGGCAAGCCACCCACCGTGACCCCCGCCACCATCAATGAGGACCTGCGCCGTCGCGACTTCACCGTCAACGCCATGGCGCTGTCCCTGAATCCCGGCTCGCGCGGTCTGCTGCTCGACCCGTTCAACGGCGTCGCTGACATCGAGGCCAAGGTGCTCCGCATTCTGCACAACTACGCCTTCCTCGAGGAGCCTGTCCGGCTTATCCGCGCAACACGCCTCAGCGCCCGTTTTCACTGGCCGCTGGAAGAGCGCACCCAGGCGCGCTACGACGCCGCCCGGGAGAACAACTACATCGAGTACATCAGCCGGCGGGTGATCGGCCACGAGCTGGAACAGTTGGCGCACGAGGATGACCCGGTGCACATCCTGCGCGCGCTGGAAAAAGAGGGCTGGCTCAAAGTCCTGCATCCTCACTGGACCATGGCCAAAATTGACTCCTCCGATCTTGGCCAGGTGGTGAAGACCCGGCAGGTGATGAATGAGCTGGGCTACTCCGTCGAGACCGGCCCCATCACCATGTACTTCCTCACCCGTCGCATGAACGACAAGGATGTGGCTGAGATCCAGCGCATGATTCCGCGCCGCGACTTCCTCGACAAATGGAAGCATCTGGAAAGCCGCGCTCACGATCTGGCAAAAAAGTTGACCAGCAAGGAAGCCGCCATGCCCTCCGGGGCGTGGAAGATTTTGTCCCAGGCTACGCCGGAGAGCATTCTCTTCCTGAACCTCACCACACGACAGCAGGCCATCGACCAGAAACTGAAGAACTTCTTCGGAAAATGGCGCCAGCTGAAAGACAAACTGCCATTTCCAGAGATGGCGGAGTTGCGTATCACACCTCAGTTGCCGGCCTATCAGGAAATCATGGACAAGGCATTTCTGCTGCTGCTGGACGGCAAATTGCGGTCCCATACGGAAATCATGAATTTCCTCAGGCCCTATGAGCCGCCGCCACCACCGCCTCCTCCTGCGCCGAAACGTGGCCGGGCGAAGGCTGCGGCGGCGGCTGGCGCAGGGGGCGAGACTCCAGCCCCGGCGAAAAGGGGACGCAAGCCCAAGGGCGTCCCAGCGCCAGTCCCGGCGGCGCTTACTCCGGCCGTACAGGAAACTCCGGCTCCGGCGAAGAAGGCCCCCCCTTCTCCGACCGCGGCAAAGTCGGGGGCCACCAGGAAAGCCCCTGCTTCCCCGAAGTCCAAACCCGCGAAGAAAACGAAACCGGCAGGGAAGAAGGCAGTCGCAAAAAAGGCCCCTTCCAGAAAGTCGTCAGCGAAGAAGGCGGCAGCGAAGAGGCCCAAGAAGCGCTGACCGGCGCAGGGCCCGATCAAGACGTAAAGCAAGGCGGCGAACCTGAGCGCTGCCCGGATTAACGGCTAATGAAGGCTTTTGCCGGCGGATGACCTCCGGCGGCCGCAGAAATCGTCTCACCAGGCATCCTTTCACTCACTTTGGGAAACTAATTCCGTAACCGGTAGTGTGCTCTCGCCGGGAGTATCATGGTGCCCTATGAAAGCAATCCTGTTTGTCGACGACCACGAGGTTCTGGCACGCCTTAGCTGCGAGATCCTGGAGACGCAGGGCTACCGGGCCGTCAGCGCCTACAATGCGCAGGACGCGTTGGATAAGTTCAGTCGCGAGAGGTTCGACATCGTCGTCACCGACTTTCGCATGGAAGGAATGAACGGCCTGGAACTGGCGCGCCGCATCCATGCCACCCAGCCTGACATCCCGGTAATCATTGTTACCGGCTATGGGCCCGTGGACGGCGGCAAGGACGTAAACGCCTGCCTGCAGAAGGAGCAGATGTTCCCCGCGCTTCTGGAGAAGATCAGAATTTACCTGGGCGAGAAGGAGCCGGCGCCGGCACTCCGGAGCGCCTAGGCGCCCGGGTCCGCAGGCCATTGTCGCGTCGGAGTTCTCACTCCGCTGCAGCCATGCGCCGGTTCAGCATACCCATCCGCGATTGCCGGTTGCTACTCGCTCTGAGGCCATTCCCGCCAGACACGCTTGCTACACTCAATCCGTGCGACGGCTCATCGTCAATGCCGACGATCTGGGACTCACTCCCGGCGTAAACCGCGGCATCGCTGAGGCGCATGAGCGCGGTATTGTGACCTCGACAACACTGATGGCCAATGCCCTCGCCTTTGACGACGCGGCCCGCGTGGCCTTTGCCGCCCGCGATGAAAAACCGCTCAGCGTCGGTTGCCACGTTGTCCTGCTCGATGGCGAGCCGCTGCTACCCTCCGGGCGCGTTCCCACCCTTCTGCAACCCGGAAGGCAAAACGGCCGGGCGCGGTTCCGGGAGAGCCTGAACAATTTCGTCGTCGCCTCGTTCCGTCACAAGCTGGATGCGGGCGAAATTGAGGAGGAGGCGGCGGCGCAGATGGAGCGTATCCGCGCCGCCGGCATTCAGCCCTCGCACTTCGACACCCACAAGCATGCTCATATGTTCCCGGCCGTGTTGCGTCCGCTGCTGCGGGCAGCCCGGGCGAACAACGTCCCCGCCGTCCGCAACCCGTTCGGACAGGTCTGGCCGCTTCCGCTGGCAAGTCTATTGCGCACCCGTCAGCTATGGAAGCGCTTCGCCCAGCTCAACATTATGCGTAACTTCGCAGTCTCGTTCCGGCGCGAGGTCCAGGCCCATGGTCTGCGGACCACCGACGGTTCGCTCGGCGTCCTCGTCACCGGCGTTCTCGACCTGAAACTCTTTAGCGCCATCATCGACAGCATTCCGGAAGGCACCTGGGAATTCGTATGCCATCCGGGCTACAACGACGCCGAGCTCGGAAACGTGCGCACCAGGCTTCGCCAGTCCCGCGAGCAGGAGCTGCGCCTGCTGACCTCGCCCGAGGCGAAAGATCTGCTGGAACAGCGCGGCATCGACCTGATCAGCTATCACGATCTGTAGGAACGTTGTTGCGGATTCGCCTGGTCCGGACTGCGGACTCCGGTCCATTGTGCCGCCACCGCGCCGGTTTGCTCCGGATCCGCCGGCGTTCCGCGGCGGACAGCCGGGGCTGAGGGCTTCCTTGCGCGCTACAATGAGTGTCCCGCCCATTTGCTCACATCACCGGGACAATCGCGCATGAACCCACTCGTCCTTCCACAAGCCGAATACGAAACTGTGTTCCAACGCCTCACCCAGCTTTCACTCGAGTACCTCGCGAGCATTCCCGATCGCCCGAGCTTCCCTGAGGTCACCGGCTGCGACCTGGAGTCCTGGTTTTCTCCGCATCTTCCACAGCAGGGCCTGGGGACCGCGGCATTCGACGATCTGGCCAAGGTAATCGCGGGCTGCCGTCCCAACAGCCCGCGCTTCTTCGGCTACGTCTTCGGTTCCGGCGAACCGGTGGCCGCCGCGGCCGGGCTTCTGACCGCCGTGCTCAATCAGAACACGACCGCCTGGCGCTCGGCTCCTTCCGCTGTAACGCTGGAGCGCATCGTCGTCGGATGGCTGGCTGAGGCGGTGGGCTGCGGCGGCTTCACCGGCAGCCTTACCGGCGGCGGTTCGCCGGCCAACCTGATGGCCTTGGCCATGGCCCGCGAGGCGCGCCTGCCCGCAAACCAGCAAGGGGCGCGTCCGGGAACCGTCTATGCCTCCGAACAGGCGCATATGTCCATAGCGAAAGCGGTTGCCCTGCTCGGCATCGGTCGCGATTACCTCCGCCTCATTGCCTGCGACGACCAGTTCCGCACGCGTCCCGAGGTCCTGCGCGCGGCGATCGCGCGCGACATCGCCGCCGGCCTGGTGCCCATCGCCATCGTGGGATCGGCAGGGACCGTCGCTACCGGCAGCATCGATCCGCTGGATGAGCTGGCTGCAATCGCCGGCGAGTGCGGCGCATGGTTCCACGTGGACGGCGCCTATGGCGCGCTGGCGTCCATCGCCGTGCCGGAGAGATTTGTGGGCCTGAACCAGGCCGACTCGCTTTCGCTCGATCCCCACAAGTGGCTCTATCAGCCGGTGGACTGCGGATGTCTGCTCTACCGCGATGCCGCTGCCGCCCGGCGCGCCCTCTCGCACACCGGCGAGTACGTCAGATCGCTGCTGGAGGATACGGTCGAAGGGTTCGCGTTCTTCGAGGAGTCCATGGAGCTCTCGCGGCCGTTTCGGGCGCTGAAGCTGTGGCTCTCGCTGCGCTATCACGGGCTGGAGAAGTTCCGCGACTCCATCCACAATGACCTGCAGAACGCGCAGCGGCTCGCGGAGCTGATCTCCCGCCGGCCGGAGCTGGAATTACTGGCTCCCATTCCGCTGAGCGCCGTTTGTTTCCGCCATGTTTCACGGCAGGATTCAGATGCGCTGAACCGGAAGATTTTGCAACGCGTAGTCCGCCGGGGGAGGGTATTCTTATCGAACGCGAGCATTGAAGGAAGATTTGCGTTGCGCGCCTGTTTCGTCAATCACCGCACGACAGCTGACGATGTAGGGCAGATTGTCGACGAGGTACTTCTCGCGGGAAGGGAAGTCGCAGCCGGGGCCGAACCATAGAATGCTCTCTTTTTCCCAATTCCTGTCCCAGACGGGCGAGGACCAGATTGTCACCACCGCGCCCTGCCGCGCCGATCTGGCCGGCGGCACGCTCGACATCTGGCCGTTGTACCTGTTTCATCCCGGCGCGGTCAGCGTGAACATCGCGCTCGAAATCCGCACCGCCTGCAGGATCATACCGCACGCCGGCCCCGAAATTGTGCTGAGGTCGCACGATACCGGGCGCGAGCAGCGCTTTGCCGGTCTGGATGACGTCCTCGCCGGCAAGTCCTATGCCCATTCGCTGGCGGCGTATCTGGTTCGCTTCTTCCGGCCGGAAGGCGGCTTCATGCTGGAGACCCATTCCCAGTCCCCGGCTGGCGCTGGCATCTCCGGCTCCTCGGCCCTGATGATTGCCACCGGCGCCGCTCTGGCCCGCCTCGTGCGGCGGCACCTCGAGCTCGAGCAGCTTCGGGTCATTGCTCAGAACGTCGAAGCGCAGCTGATTCGCGTACCGACCGGCTGCCAGGATTACTATCCGGCCATGTACGGCGGGGTAAGCGTCATTCATCTGGAGGTCGATGGCGTCAGGCGCGAGGAGGTGCCGCTCCCACCCGAAGAAATGAACCAGCGCTTCGTCCTGTTCTACACCGGAGCGCCGAGGCATTCGGGCATCAACAACTGGCGAGTCTTCCAGCAGCACATCGACGGCGACAGGCGCGTGCTCCGCAATTTTTCCGAGATCTCCCGTGTCGCCCAGGCCATGCATCGGGCGCTCGCCGGCGAGCGGTGGGACGAAGTCGGGGAGCTGATCGGGGAGGAATGGAAGATGCGCCGGACCAATGCGCCCGGAATTAGCACCCCGCTGATTGACAAGCTCATTGGGGCGGCCAGGCGCAACGGCGCGCTCGCCGCCAAAGTTTGCGGGGCGGGCGGTGGCGGCTGTGTGATTGCCCTGGTCGAAAAAGGCGCCCGACAGCGGGTTGAGAACGTCATTCGCGAGCACGGTGGCCAGCCCCTGAATTTCCAGGTCGCCTCCACCGGTCTTCGCCTTCACACGGCAGGAAGGCGACAAATAGCCATCGTATGAGCAGATTCACCGACAACGCGGGGAAACTGCGGCCCATTTGGGCCTTCGTCTTTTCCTTCATCCTCTCCGGGCTGGCTTTCCTGGTCTCGAGCAATATCGCCCATGAAATCTCCCCGGAGCATCCGTTTCGGGTTGAACTGATTTTCCGTCCTCTATGGGTGCTGCTGCTGCTGGGCATTTTCATCTGGCTGCTCACGGTTGGCGACCACATCGAAGAACACCGAATCGCCGCCCAGGGGCTGCCCCGCACCAAAGGCTGGTTCCGGCAGTTTCTGCTCGGTTGGGTTCTGGGATTCGTGCTTACGTTCCTGGCAGTCGTTCCCATCCACTTCTGGGGCCGCTTCCGCACCCATGACCTGATGACCCTGCGGCTGCTACCCAACCTGGCTGTTCTTCTCTTCACACTGTTGTGCGGAGCCCTGGCGGAGGAGCTGGTTTTCCGCGGCTACCCCTTCCAGCATCTGGAGCAGGGTATCGGCACGCCATGGACCGTGCTGCTGACCTCGGTCCTCTATGCAGTGTTGCACCTTCTGAATCCAGGCTCCGGCAGATGGGCGGTCGCCAACAGCTTCCTTCTCGGAGTTCTTTTCTGCATAGCGTATCTGCGTACCCGCGCCCTCTGGCTGCCTTGGGGCATCCACTTCGCCTGGAACGGCACCCTGGCCCTTCTGTTCGGCCTGCCCGTCAGCGGTTTCCGCTCCTATAATCTGACGAGATACACCGAGGCGTACGGCCCGAAATGGCTGACCGGCGGCCGTTATGGTGTGGAGGCCAGCGCGGCGGGTACCGTCGTCATCCTCGTCGCAATCCTTGTTCTCTGGAAATTGCCGCTCCGCAAACTGCCCCAGCCCACGCCGCCGCGAACCGAGCCAGCTCTCCACGACAGCCTCTCCGGCATCCAATCGTAGTGTCTGCCGGGCACGGCGGCACAGGCATATAATGGAATGCAATCGGGGTTCCGCATGCATCGCGCCCGTTTCCCGCTCCTCGCAACAGCGATTCTGCTGATGCAGCTCCCTCTCTGTGCCGGCGATGCAAAGCCGGATACGGCGGCTGAAAAAATGGCCCCGCAGACGCGGCTCGCAATCATGCGCGATCTCACGGCAGAACGCGTCTTCGTGCGCACGCCATTTCCTCGCGGCGAGCGCGGGCTGCAGCTCAAGGACGGCAAGATCACTCCCAGCCAGCAGCAGGTAGCACAACTGGTCATGCAACACGGTTTTGCTGCCAAGCCCGGCGATCGCGTCGTCATCACCAACGTGGTGGTCCGGGAGAAGTCCATCCTTTTCGAGATCAACGGAGGAGGGAAGAAACATCAGAAGTGGTACCAGCACGTTTCTGTGGGCGCGGGCGGAGGGACTGTGCCCCTGGGTGGCGGCGCTCCTCAGAGTCCCGAGGCGACGGGATCTTCCCTCACTCTCGAGTTTGACCGCTACGTGCCGGAAATGACGGGCGAACAGGTGCGGGAGCTGCTCGCTCCGGTTTTCGACTTCAAGGCGCTCAATCAGGCCGAGGCCTACGAGAGGACCCTACCCCCCAAGTTGCAGGAGGCCATAAAGAACCATCAGGTGCTGGTAGGTATGGACCGCGACATGGTGATCTATGCCAAGGGGCGTCCGGGGAAGAAAATACGCGACAAGGACGACAACGGCGTGGATTATGAAGAGTGGATCTACGGTGATCCGCCACAGGAAGTTGATTTCGTCCGCTTTCAGGGTCCATTTGTCTCGCGTCTGGAGATCATGACCGTCGACGGACAGAAGATCGTTCGCACGAAAAAGGAAGTGGATATCGCCTCGCGGGAAACCGAGCTGGCGAAAAAAGAGCCGCAGCAGAAACCCGCCAGCGCTCCTACCCTGCTGCGGCCTGGCGAGGAAGCGGAGAATTCGCCGAACACCCGCGCCGCGCCGGCTACACCCTATCCCCCTCCCGTCACCAGTCCCACCGACAATCCGGGCGGAGCGCCGCCGCACTGGCAGCCGCAAGGAAATTTCTGAGCGGTTGCAGCTGCAGCCAGTCCAGCCTTCCAGGCAGCTTTATTTCCACTTTCGCGTGGCTTCGAGGCGCTGCAATCTGGCGCTCTGAATGCCGCGCCGTTACACTGTTAACGTGAGGATCGCACTCGGCCAGATCAATACCATCGTCGGCGATTTCTCCGGCAATTCCGAAAAGATCATCGATTATGGGCGACGGGCCCGCAGCGGCGGCCTTGATCTCATCGTCTTTCCGGAGCTTTCGGTCTGCGGTTATCCGCCGCGCGACCTGGTCGAGCGCCCCTGGTTTGTCGAACGCAACCGGCAGGCGGTGGAGACGATTGCGCGCGAGACGCAAGGCATCGCCGTGATCTGCGGCCTGGTGACGCCCGCCGCCTCGGCTACCGGTAAATCGGTGATGAACTCGGCGGTGCTGCTGCGCGATGGCCGCGTGGACTTCGTGCAATCGAAGCGGCTGCTGCCCACCTACGATGTTTTCGACGAGATGCGCAATTTCGCTCCCGCCCCTGGCCAGGATCTCGTCGCCTTCGACGGCACGAAGCTTGCCCTCACCATCTGCGAAGACGCCTGGAATGACAAACACTTCTGGGACCGCCGCCTGTACGGAGTCGATCCGGTTGAGGACCTGATGGGCGCCGGCGGCAAGGTCCTGCTCAATATTTCTGCCTCGCCCTTCTATCTTCACAAGCGCGAACTGCGGCGCGAGATGCTGGCGGCGATCGCGTCCCATTATCGCGTTCCGGTCGCGATGGTGAACCAGATCGGCGGCAACGACAGCCTGGTCTTCGATGGCTCCAGCTTCGCGCTCGGGCCTGACGGCCAGGTCATCGCGCAGGCCGGCTCCTTCGGGGAAGATCTGGTCTGCTTCGACACTGAATCGCTGTGCGGCGACATTCATTTCCAGGAGGGGGGCACGGAATGGAGCGCCTGGTCGGCTCTGGTGCTCGGCACCCGCGATTACGTGCACAAGTGCGGCTTCCGCCAGGCCGTGCTCGGGCTCAGCGGCGGTATCGATTCCGCCCTCACCGCCTGTATTGCCGTAGAAGCCCTCGGGCGCGAGAACGTCTTCGGCGTGGGTATGCCCGGTCCGTATTCTTCCCGGGGAAGCATCGACGACGCGGCCGAACTGGCGCGCAACCTGGGCATACGATTCAGGGTTGTGCCCATCGGCGATATCTTCGCCGCGTATCAAAATGCCCTGCACCCCATCTTTGCGGGCCGGCAGCCGGACGTCACCGAAGAAAACATTCAGGCCCGCATTCGCGGCTCACTCATGATGGCCATCTCCAACAAGTTTGGCTGTCTGCTGCTGACCACGGGCAACAAGTCCGAACTTGGCGTGGGATATTGCACGCTATATGGCGATATGTGTGGAGGACTGGCTGTGATCTCCGATGTGCCGAAAACACTGGTCTACCGGCTGGCGAATTTCGTGAACTCGCGCACTCCCGTCATTCCGCGCTCCACCATCGAGAAGCCACCTTCGGCCGAGCTGCGGCCTGACCAGAAGGACAGCGATTTCCTGCCTCCATACGATGTACTCGATACAATCCTGGAGGAGTATGTGGAGGAGAACCGCGCGCCGGACGCAATCGCCGCGGCGCACGGCTTCGAGCTGGAACTGGTCCGCAAGGTCGCATGCATGGTGGACAAAAGCGAGTACAAGCGCCAGCAGGCCGCACCCGGGTTGAAGATCTCCGCCAAGGCATTCGGATTTGGTCGCCGCTATCCGATCGCCGCGAAGCTGGAACTTGGCAAGTAGGCTTTGCCGTCGGCCCTGGCAGTTGGCAATTTGACGCTAGCTCCTGACTCCACTTTTCGAGGACTCATGAACCGTTTCGCGCATGCATTCGTGACCATCGGCCTGCTTTTGGCCGGATCGTATTCCTTCGCCCAGGCCGCCAGGCCTGCAAAGCCGGACGCTTCTGCAAAGCCGGGCCCTGCCTCCAGTAGCGGCAATGCCTCTCTGCCCAGCGAGGCCACGGTCGATGGTTTTCTCAAGGCGATGTTCGGGTGGAACACGGAGCTGAGCTGGAAGGTGGCCGAGATCAAACCGTCGGAGGCGCCCGGCATCTCGCAGGCAACGGTGGTCTTCAACACGCCGAAAGGCTCGCAGGTAGTGCGCATCTACGTGACTCCTGACCAAAAGTATGCCTTCATGGCCGAACTGGTGCCCTTCGGCGCTGATCCGTTTGCTCCCACCCGGGGGGAACTGAAGGCCGCCAATGGTCCATCCGAGGGGCCGCAGGACGCCACCATTACCATTGTCGAATTCGGCGACCTGGAGTGTCCGGCGTGCAAAGCTGCCCAGCCTAACATCGCCAAACTGATGCAGGAGGAACCCAAAGTACGGCTGGTCTTCCAGAACTATCCTCTGGAGCAGATTCACAAGTGGGCTTTGACCGCTGCCAGGTACCTGGACTGCCTTGCCCGCCAGAACAATGCCGTGGCCTGGAAGTTCATCGCGACGGTGTACGATCATCAGTCGGAAGTCAACGAGCAGAACGTGGAGCAGATGCTGAAGGGCTATGTCAGGGATTCGGGCGGCGACCCCGATGCGGTTGCGGCCTGCACCACCAAAGCGGAAACCGCCAAACGCGTGCAGGACTCCATCGCCCTTGCGGAAAAGCTGGATGTCACCAGCACCCCGACCTTCTTCATCAATGGCCGGAGACTGGTAGGATTTTCCAATAACACCACACCGTACGACGCCGTCAAGGCCATGGTGGATTACGAAGTGGCGAACTCCAGGTAGAGTTGCCCTCAGGCGGGAGCATGAGATCGATGGTGCGAAGAAAGCTGGTGCCCGGCGTGCTGCTGGCGGCGGTCGCCGTTTCGGTGCTGTGGGCATTGCGCGTGGAGATCACCTATCGGCGCAATGTGCGCCATCTGCCGGCCTCGTTCCGGTTTCGCCGCCACGTGGTCACGCGTCTGTGGAAGGCGTAGGGATCACTGCACCCTCTCCAGAATCATCGCGATCCCCTGTCCCACACCGATACACATGGTACACAGCGCATAACGGCCGCGCGTGCGCTGTACCTGCAAAACGGCGGCCGTCACCAGCCGGGCTCCGCTGGCGCCGAGAGGATGGCCCAGCGCAATGGCGCCGCCGTTCGGATTCACGTGGGGAGCGTCGTCCGGAACTCCCAGACCGCGCAGCACCGCCAGCGCCTGCGAGGCGAACGCCTCGTTGAGCTCGATCACGTCCATATCGCTTATTGTCAGACCGGCCAGCGCCAGCGCTTTGCGCGTTGCCGGAGCGGGTCCCATGCCCATCAGGCGTGGTGCCACGCCGGCCGCCGCCGAAGCCACGACGCGTGACCGCGGGGTGAGCCCGTGGCGTTTCGCCGCCTCTTCCGACGCCAGCAGCAGGGCACAAGCGCCATCGTTCACGCCTGAGGCATTGCCCGCTGTGATCGTGCCGTTCGGCCTGACGATCGGCTTCAGCGCGGCGAGCCCCTCGAGCGTAGTGCCGGGCCGCGGATGCTCATCCTTGTCCACCACCACCGGCGGTCCGGTTCGCGGCGTGACCGTTACCGGCACGATCTCCTGTGCGAGCGCGCCGCTTCGCATCGCCGCCGCCGTGCGCTGCTGGCTGCGACAGGCGAATGCATCCTGGTCCTGGCGCGAGATGCAAAACTCTTCGGCAACGTTCTCTCCGGTTTCCGGCATCGACTCGGTGCCGTAAAGCGTTTTCATCGCCGGATTGACGAATCGCCACCCGATGGTCGTGTCTTCCAGCTTCAGGGCGCGCGAAAAACCGGCTTCCGCCTTGCCCATCACGAACGGTGCGCGCGACATGCTTTCCACCCCGCCGGCAATCACCAGCGAGTTTTCCCCGCTCCTGATTGCGCGGGCAGCAGTGGCGATGGCATCCATGCTGGAGCCGCAAAGCCGGTTGACGGTTGTGCCCGGCACGGTCTGCGGCAGTCCGGCCAGCAGCAGCGCCATTCGCGCGACGTTGCGGTTGTCTTCGCCCGCCTGGTTCGCGCAGCCGAGAATCACGTCATCCACCGCGCTCCAGTCCACCGCGGGATTGCGCTCCAGCAGAGCCCTGACGGGCAGGGAAGCAAGATCGTCGGTGCGGACCGAGGACAGTGCTCCTCCGTAGCGGCCAAAAGGCGTCCTGATCGCGTCGCAGATGAAAGCCTCAGGCATGGAAAAACACGGCATCCATCATACCGGAGCGGAGTGCACGAAGAATTTGGCGGAGCGGGGCTATTTCGCCACGTGGTAGAGGACCAGCCCGACCACTGTCCAGAATGGAGTCACCAGCAGGAGCGAGAAGAGCAGCCCCTGCGGAAACTGCAGACTGGCTGCGCAGTCCTGCGGACTCCAGGTGGCATCAGACGCATGAAACGCCCTGTTGAATTCCGCAAGCCGGGTGAGAGCCCACATAAGTCAGTTACTATACAGTAAGAGCCCGGACTGGCGGTGGAGGTTGGCTTCCGGCGGGCTGTGCTGATCAACTCTGGCCCCGGATCACTGCCGGCCGGTGCCGTGCGGGATGGCGAAGCGTTTCATCTTGTTGTAGAGCGAGCTGCGCGGAATTCCCAGCCGGCGCGCGGCCCGCTCAACCGAACCCCCCTCATCCAGCAGAACGTGTTTGATATAGGCCTGCTCCATCTGTTTCAGCGTGCCGCCCGTGGGGATCACCTCGGGCGGCGGCACGCTCTGAAACTGCAGGTGCTCGGGTTTCACGATGTCGTGTTCCGCCAACAGCGAAGCCCGCTCCAGCACGTTGCGCAGCTCACGAATGTTCCCCGGCCAGGAATACCGCTCCAGTGCTCGCATGGCGGCGTCATCAATGCGCATCTGGCTCCTGCCGTTGCTGCACGGGAGGTTGCACAGCAGATGCCGGGCGATGAGGTGGATGTCTTCAACCCGCTCGCGCAGTGGCGGAATGCGCATGAAGACAATATTCACGCGGAAATAGAGATCGCTGCGAAACCTCTGCTGCCGCACCAGTTCCAGCAGTTCGCAATGGGTGGCCGATATCAGGCGGATGTCCACCGCACGGTCGCGAACGTCGCCAAGGCGGCGGAAGACATGGTCCTCCAGCACCTTCAGCAGCTTGGGCTGGACCTGCGGATCCACATCGCCGATCTCGTCAAGAAATACGGTCCCGCGATTTGCTACCTCCAGCAGGCCCTGCTTGGCGCTCACCGCGCTGGTGAACGCCCCCTTCTCATAGCCAAACAGCTCCGATTCCAGCAGCTCGCGCGAAAGCCCCGCGCAATTGAGGTCGAGAAAGGGCTGGTTGGCCCGTGGGCCATTGCAGTGCATCCACCTGGCGAGCACTCCTTTGCCCGAACCGGTTTCACCCTGCAGCAGAATCGGACTCTCGCTGGCCAGTACCCGGCTACAGAGTTCGCGCAGCTGCCGGATGACGGCGCTGCTTCCGAGGAACGGATCCAGACACTCGCGCACGGAGCCTGCCGCCTGCGGGCCGCGGACTGCCTGCTTCGCAGGCGCCAGCAGACGCAGCAGGACGGAATGGAGCTGCGCCAGTTCCACCGGCTTGGTGAAGATATGATCGGCCGGCAGAGGAATGGAAGGCGTGGCCGCATCGGGCCCGGATTGCCGGTCAAAACCACTATCGGAAGGCCCGGCTGCCTGTCCCGGACGTGGTGCAACAGCTCCGGAGCGTCGCCGTTGGGAAAATACAGGTCGAGGACCAGAGCATCGGGCCGGAAGCTCTGCAGCTGCAACTGCGCGTCCCGGCAGCTGGATGCCTCCGACACGATCTGCCCCTGTGCCGCAAGGAAATTGCAGATGCCCGATCGGATAACCGGATCGACTTCAACGACCAGAATTCGCTTTGGACTCAAGCACTCACCTGCCGGCGCTGACACGTAGAGCTGCTCGAGGGCCTGCACTCCACTTCCATGGGTCGAGCTGAGGAGCTACCACAGGCTGTGGCTGCCGGCCGAAACTTTCAGCGGGCGCTGGAATGGCAACAGCGGCCGGCGAATCACGCACCTATCCTGCACATCGTGGTGGCAAACCGGCAGTGACGCTGATCACAGCAGCAAGTTTGCAGAACCCGGTGGGGAATGAAAACGAGCGAGGCCGGCGCCGGCTCCGGGGTGTCCAGCCGGGCCGTGGTCGCCGTACCCAAGTTTCAGGCTGTCCTCAATGGCAGTGACCTCAGACGCTCGCCCGTTGCGGCAAAGATGGCATTGGCAATTGCCGGCGCGATGCCAACGATAGGAGTTTCCCCTGCGCCCGCCGAAGGCAGGTCCTTTCGGTCTACCAGCACCACCTCGATCTGCGGCATGTCGCTGAAGCGTGGCACGCGGTACTGTGAAAAACGCGGGTTCAGAATGCGGCCATTGTCGAAGCGAATGGCTTCAAACAGCGCGCCGCCCATGCCCATCATGATGGCGCCAGCAATCTGGTTCCGCAGCCCGTTCGGATTCACCACGGCACCGCAGTCGAACGCTTCCACTACCCGCACCACGCGCACGCTCTTCTGTGGACCGATCTCGACCTCAGCGACGGCAGCGATGTGGCCGCCTTTCTCGATTCCTCCGGCTATTCCAAAAGCGCGCTCAGGCGTCGATTTGTGCCTGCTCCAGGCGGCCTTCTCCGCGGCAGCTTCGAGTACGGCGCGCAGCCGGTCGTTCCTCGTGTTCTTCAGCCGGAACTCGAGGGGATCCTTCGCCGTCGCGTGTGACAGCTCGTCCATATGCGATTCGCGCGCAAAATGGTTGGCGGTGGCCGCCAGGGCTCGATATGATCCCTGACGCAGAGGAGCGTCTACCGGGTGAAACTGGATATGCCTGTTGGCCACGTTGTAGGGCGTGTCAATGGCCGATGGGCCGGAGTTGAAGTTGTGGCACTCCCACGCTGTGATCGTCCCGTCGCGCTGCGCGCCGCTCCTGATTTCGATTACTCCCGCCGGGCGGAAGTAAGCCCAGGTGAATTCTTCCTCGCGAGTCCAGACGAGCCTGACGGGTTTGCCCGCCGCCCGGGCCAGGCGAGCAGCTTCGACGGCTGCATCTCCGGTGTGCTTGCCGCCGTAAGCCGATCCGGTGTCGGGCACCAGCACGCGAACGTTCTGCGACGGAATATGAAAGGCCGCGGCAAGCTCGTCGCGTACCGCAAACGGCCGCTGCGTGCCCGTCCACACCGTCAGCCTGTCGCCATCCCATTCGGCTACCGCCGCGCGTGGCTCCAGCGGAGCGTGCTGGATGTACGCGACCGTGTAGCTCTGCGATAGCCTGACATCCGCCGCCGCAAGCGCCTTCTCTACAGATCCCGTGACTTTGGGCGGCTCGCTCTCGCCCTTATCGGTGTTAGCCTTCAGGTACCCAAACAGTTCACGGTCGGAAATCTGCGGCGGTGCCTTCCATTGCGCCTTCAGCGCCGCAAGCGCCTGCTCAGCCGACCACATGTCAGATGCGGTCACGCCCACGAAATCGCCGTCGCGAACCACGGCGACCCCCGGCTGGTGCCGGGCAGCATTATCGTCGAGCGATACCAGTGTCGCCCGGAATGCCGCCGGCCGAAGCACCTTGCCACTCACCATGCCGGGCGGGTCAATGTCGGACGGGTAGTGGTGCTGGCCGGTAACAAACGCTCGCCCGTCAACTTTGGGAAGAGGCTGGCCGGCCGTCTTCCACTGCGCCGCCGGGGTCAGCCCAGGGGCGCTTTCTACAACCTTCACCAGCTTCTGACCATGCGTCAGCTCGCCGTAGCTGAGCGACTGGTTCGTCCTCGGATTCGTGATCCTGCCATCGCTGGCGGTCAGCCCGGAAGGATCAACCTTCCACTGCTCCGCAGCCTGGTTCAGCAGCGTCTCGCGAGCCGCCGCAGCCATGGTGCGCAACTGTGGGCCCATGGTCGGCGTGGTGCGGCTCCCGAATGTTCCCATGTCCCAGGGCACCGTCTGCGTGTCGCCCATGACCATCGAAATGGATTCCAGCGGCACGCGCAGCTCTTCCGCAACCTGTTGCGCCAGCGAGGTGCGAATGTTCTGGCCCATTTCGACTTTGCCGGTAAATACCGTGACGTGCCCATCGCCGGCAATATGGAGCCAGGCGGCAATATCTTTAGGCAGCTCGTGGCTGCCCGGCATGCGCCCGGATTCCTGCGCCGCGCCGCTGCTGGCGCTCATGCAGACCAGAATTCCTCCGCCCAGCAGCTTCAGAAAATCGCGGCGCTCCATCTCGAAGCAGCGGAGAATGCTTCCCGCCTCATGCTGCTCCAGTTCCAGTGCGAGCTCCCGATCGGGATCCGGATCCATTGCTCCTCACGCTTTCTGCGCACCCTGCGCGGCCCTGTGTATGGCAGCCACGATGCGCGGATAGGTCCCGCATCGGCAGATATTGCCGTTCATGGCATGCACGATTTCGGCATCTGAAGGATTCCTGTTGCCGTTCAGCAGCGCCACCGCGGAAAGAATCATTCCCGACGTGCAGTAGCCGCACTGAAAAGCTCCCTCGGCAAGGAACGCCTGCTGCACGGGATGCAGTGCTCCGTTCTGCTCCAGTCCTTCGATGGTGGTTATCTTTTTTCCCGCAGCGGAGGATAGCGGAGTCAGGCACGAGCGCACCGCCTTTTCTTCCAGCAGCACCGTGCAGGCGCCGCACTGTCCTTCGCCGCAGCCGTAGCGTGTTCCTGTCAGCTGCAGGCTCTCGCGCAAAACCCAAAGCAGAGGCTCCTCGGGTGGCGCTGTGACCTGATATTGCCTGTCGTTTACGGTAATCGGAGTTTTCTGCATGCAGTCTCCCCGCTCAAGACAGAATTATAGGGCGATCGTAAGCATCTGGCCTGGGCGCCAATGCGCCACGCCACAGACAGTGTTAGGCTGTCATCATGGGCGCGGAAGATCCCGATCGGAAAGAGAGCGCCGCCGTTACATGGGCGCGGTACTCCCAGATCGCATTCATCCTGCCGGCCGCAGTGGTGGCCGGGCTTCTCGCCGGCAAGCTGTTGGACCACTGGCTGCACACCCACTGGCTTTTCCTCGTGGGGATCATCATCGGAGCGACCGCGGGCTTCATCGACATCATCCGCATGATTACGCGGCAGAAGAGCTGAGCGGCAATACGGTACTCTGTCTCCCATGCCCATGCCCGAACCAACCTCCGCCTTTGCGGAATCCTTCCTCGACAGGGCACTGCCGCGAATTCGCAAGTTCCTCCTTGCACTCGGCGGAGTGGGCACGGTCGCGTGTGCGGGCTTTTTCCGCTGGCCGGTAACGGCCGGCTTCATCGCCGGTGCCGTGATCTCCTATGTCAACCAGCTCTGGCTGGAGCGGGCGGTGATAGCGCTGGGAGAGAGGATAACCGCTGGAGCAAGCCGTGAGAGGGGCGGCGGAATCGTGTTCCGCGCGCTGCTGCGCTACGTCCTCATTGCCGCAGGCGCCTATGTTATATTTAATGTTTCCCTCGCCGGCCTCTATGGCTTTTTGGGTGGCGTCTGCCTACCTGTTGCGGCCATTGCCTGCGAAGTCGCCGTGGAGCTGTTCGTCATGCTGCGGCGCGGAGCCTGAGGTCCCATCCGGCCAAATTCCACGATGCATCCCGGATGGCAAGTCCCGGGGCGTTGGATGTATCGGGCTCTCATCGGTTTTTCCGGTAATACGGGCTGGCATTCATGCACGAGCAACTCTGGTTGACCGCACTACTGAACAAGTACCTGGCTGGCGTGGCGAATACCATGCTGGGGCTTTTCCACCTGCGCGCAGCCGATCCGCAGGCGCCCATTACCAATTATGTCGCCATGCAGCTGCTGGTGTTCGTACTGCTGGTGCTGTTCTTCGCCATAGTACGCGCGCGACTCTCGGTGGACAATCCGGGCCCTCTGCAGCATGCCATGGAGGGCATCAACTCGTTCATCGCCACCCAGAGCCATGAGGTGATCGGTCACGGCTACGAGCGTTACGTGGGATACCTGACGACGCTGGGCCTGTTTATCCTTGTCGGCTGTCTCATTGGACTGATACCCGGATTCGAGACCGCGACGGCTTCCCCTTCCGTGCCGCTGGGATGCGCCCTGGTTACCTGGTTCTACTACCATATGCAGGGCATCCGGCTGAACGGCTTCGGATACGTGAAGCACTTTCTCGGACCGGTGTGGTGGCTGGCGCCGCTGATGTTTCTTATCGAGGTCTGCAGCCATCTGGCCCGAATTCTCTCGCTCACCATCCGTCTTTTTGCCAATATGTTTGCCAGCGACATGGTGACCCTGGTTTTTTTCATGCTGTTCCCGATCGGTATTCCGGTAATTTTCATGCTGCTGCATGCCGGTGTCGCACTTATACAGACGTATATTTTCGTGCTGCTGGCGACTGTATATATCGGAGAAGCAGTAGCACATGAGCTTTAAGGCAGCACCTGGCACATGGTATTCAGCTTTCAGGCTGCGGTTCTGGATAACTGTCAGGCACCAGCTGCCAGGGAGACTCTGGTCAGAGTTGGTTTTGAAAGGGACGGCCTTCAGGCCGTCCGTAAATGGCGGAGTATCAATGCGGCTTTAGCCGCCGAGGGACTTCGCACAACGTGATCAGAGCTTCCCTGACTACAGCTTCTGCCAGCGTGAGGGCGTCAGCTCGGTGAACGTCAACCACCCACTGGCAGCGATTCATAAGGAGAAACACATGTGGAAGATGATGCTGTTCTTTTTTGCGCTCATGGCCCTGATGATGATGGCCATGCCGGCGTACGCGCAGGGCGCCACCACCGCGCCTTCGAACCACCTCGATTATGTTGCCATTGCTTCGGGCTTCGGCATCGCCATCGCCGCCGGACTGGCCGGCCTGGGACAGGGCCGCGTCGGATCGGCCGCCTGTGAAGCGATGGCCCGCAATCCCGCCGCCCGCCCGGCGATTCAGCTTGCCCTGATTCTCGGTCTCGCCTTCATCGAGTCTCTGGTGCTGTTCACGCTGGTTATTATCTTCGCCAAGGTTGTCTAGTTCGGGCAGAACGGCACTTCAGCGCCGCGCTCACCGGACATCCGAAATTCACGGGAGCTGCTGTAATCGCACAATGATCACCGCGGCTCCTTTCCTTTTTGCAAATGGACCTGGACGCCCGGCCTGAATCCCCGCTTCATGACATAAAATTCAGGAGCCATGCCCGGCATGCTGGACTATGACTGCGTGACCAAGGACTATGGCAGCTCCTGGTCGCCGGCTCGTGTTCGCGCCCTCGACAGCTTTACGCTTTCGCTTGAGCGCGGCGAGATCTGCGGTTTTCTCGGTCCCAACGGGGCGGGGAAGACGACCGCCATTCATCTGGCACTTGGTTTCATGCGCCCCTCATCTGGATGTGGCCGACTGCTGGGCAAACCGTTTGGCCATGCGGCCACCCGCGCACGCGTGGGTTTTCTGCCCGAGAACGTCGCCCTCTACCACCTCCCGGCTGACAGGCTGCTGCGCTTCTACGGCGCTCTCAGCGGCCTGCGTCCCCAGCGGCTCCGGTTGCGCTGCAGCGAAGTTCTGCGCCAGGTGGGACTCGAAATGGAGGCCCGCCGCAACGTCGCCGGCTTCTCCCGCGGCATGCAGCAGCGCATCGGTCTGGCGCAGGCGCTGATCAACGACCCGGATCTGCTCATTCTCGACGAGCCTGGTTCGGGGCTCGATCCCCTGGCCCGGGTGGTCATGCGCGATCTGCTGCTGGAGGCCAATGGCGCCGGCAAAACGATTTTTCTCAGCTCGCATCTGCTTTCGGAAATCGAGATGATCTGTCATCGCGTGGCAATCCTCCACAAGGGCCGGCTGATCAGGGTCGGCAGGACCGACGAACTGCTGACCTCCCGTGACCGCTACCACATCGTGGCCCGCGGAGTTCCGGCCAACCGTTTCGAGCAGGCGCAGGCCCACGACGGGCGGGTCGAATTTACCGTGGCCGCAGCATTGCAGCGCGACACGCTTGAACGGATTTGGGCGCTCGGGGGCGAAGTCCTCAGCGTCAATCCAGTGCGCCGGACGTTGGAAGAGGTGTTCGTCGAGCTTACTGGCGAGGGAGCGGACAGATGAAGCCGCTCGTGCTGCTGGCGGTAAACTTCCTGCGCCAGCATCGCTGGCCGGTGCTGCTGCTGTTCGCATGGATTGTCTTCATGGCTCTGGCAACCGCCGACTTCGGCAGAAGCCGCCCCATCCCGGCCGACATCGTCTTCTACGCTCAACAGCAGGCAATCTACATCTGCATCTTCAGCGCGTTTCTGGCGGCGAACGCCATTCACGCCGAGCGCAAATCGCGGCGCATCCTTCTTCTGCTATCCAGGGCGGTCAGCCGCGCCCAGTATGTGTCCGCAATCGTCTCGGCAACGTGGACCCTGGCGATCGGGTGCGCAGTTGTATTCGCATTGTGCGCGGAATGGCTGGCAGCGGACGCGGGCTTGCCCAGCCCCGGTTTATGGCTGCTGGTTATGCCCGTCGCCGCGGGCGCACTGGTCGCCGCTGCCGCTTCCATGTTCTTTTCGACCTTCTGCAATCCTTACCTGGCCATCGCATTCACTCTGGCGCTGTTCTGCACTCCGGCGGTATGGCACCTGGACCGGCACGCCTGGTCGACTTGGCTGCCGGGATTTCCGCTGCTGCTGCAGTTCCTCAAGTTCAGGTTTGCTCCGGACTGGGCGCCGAACTGGATAGCAATTATTGCGGCACTGCTGCAATCGGTCGTCTTCTGGGGATTGGCGGTGGCGGCCTTCGAAAGAAGAGACATCGCCGTACCGGTGGAGTAGGCGGCCGCCCGATGAACCTCAAGGTTGGGGAAGAGGCTTACTTGACCAGGGCCTGCGCGCTCTGCACCGCGTAATCGAGCACGCGGCCGGGCAGCACGCCCAGATAGATGGTCGCGATCAGGCTGATCGCCAGCCCGATGCCCAGCCCCGCGGGAATGCGCGCCACCGGCGCGTCCACCCGCTCGTCCCGCATGTACATAAAGATGATCACCCGCAGGTAGTAATAGGCGGCGATGGCGCTGTTGATGACGCCGATTATGGTGAGGCCGATCAGATTCGACTGCAGCGCCGCCGAGAACACGTAAAACTTCGCGAAAAAGCCGCCGGTCACGGGAATCCCGATCAGCGATAGCAGAAATACCGTCAGGATGGCAGCCAGCAGCGGAGAGCGTCGTCCCAGCCCGGCGTAGTCGTCGAGCGTGACGTATCGTTCGCCGCTGGAAGCGAAGTGGCTGACCACGGCGAATGCCCCGACATTCATCGCCGCGTATGAGGCGGCATAAAAAATTGCCGCCGAGATGCCGACCTGCTTCGCGGCCGCGAAAGCCACCAGCAGATAGCCGGCATGCGCGATCGAAGAATACGCAAGCAGCCGTTTCACGTTCTGCTGCACCAGCGCACCAATATTTCCCAGGGTCATGGAGAGCACGGCCGAGACCCAGACCATCCAGAACCATCCCGGCGCGCCGGTGGCGAACAGCACGCGCAGCAGCACTGCAAATGCCGCCGCTTTCGGGCCGGTTGACATCAACGCCACAACCGGCGCGGGTGAGCCTTCGTACACATCGGGCGTCCACACATGGAACGGCGCCGACGCGACCTTGAAACCGAGTCCCACGAACATCAGGCCGACCGCCAGATAGGCCAGCGTCGAGGGCTGCCCCTGCAGATAGCTCGCGATGCCATACACGTTCGTCGTGCCGGTAGCGCCAAACACCAGCGCGACACCGTACAGAAAGAAAGCTGTCGCGAACGAGCCCAGCAGGAAATACTTGAGCGAGGATTCTGCGCTCTCGGCCGCGCGCCGCCGCATTCCGGCAAGGATGTAGGTTGAGATCGACGAAATCTCCAGCGCGATGAAGATGAGCACCAGTTCAACGGCGGATGACATCAGCATCATGCCCACCGTGCCGAACAGGATCAGCCCGTAATACTCGCCGGAGCGGATGTTCTGTACTTCCAGATATTCGAACGAGGTCAGGATCACTACCAGCGCAATCAGCAGCACGACAAAATGAAAAAAGACGCTGAAGGTATCCACGCTGATGGTGTTGTAGAAGGCGCTGCCGTAGGAGCCGGTCTGATATACGGTGGCAGCGAGTCCCGCGAGCGATCCAATTATCGCGATGACACCCAGCGGCTTTTTGGGGCCCTGTTCGGGCAAGAGCGGCTCGACAATCATGATGAGGATGCCGAAGACGCTCAGCACCACCTCGGGCAGGATCCGGATGTAATCAACGGCCGGAATCATCGTCCGGTCACCTCCGCCGGGGCGCGCGCGCCGGCTTCCAGCGGGTAGTGCGGGCTTTCAGGCCGTATAGCGCGGCCTGTAGCTGTTGCCGTGACCTGTGTGCCCGCCGAGAACTGTCTCAGCGCCGCCGATACCGCGGGATCGATCGAGTGCAGCCACAGCATGGGCGCAATCCCCATCACGAACGCCGCGATTGCTGTCGGCCAGAGCGAGACTTTCTCCCGGCCATCGAGGTCGCGCAGCGATCTGTTTGCCGGATTGGTCACCTCGCCGAAGAACACGCGCTGATACATCCACAGCAGGTAACAGGCGCTCCAGATCACCCCGGTAGCGGCCAGAATTCCATAAAGCTGCTTCGCCTGAAATGCTCCACTCAGCACCAGAAACTCGCCGACGAAGCCATTCAGCAGCGGCAGGCCCACCGACGAGAGCATGATGAAGGCAAAGAATGTCGCGTAAATCGGCATCGGCGTCGCCAGGCCGGCGTATTCGGTGATGTCGTAGGTGTGGCGCCGGTCGTAAATTATCCCCAGCAGCATGAACAGCGCGCCCGTGGACACGCCGTGATTCAGCATCTGATAGACGGCACCATCCACCCCAAGCTGGGTAAAGCTGAAGGTCCCGAGCACCACAAATCCCAGATGACTTACGGAGGTGTAGGCGACCAGGCGCTTGATGTTGGGCTGGATCATCGCCACCAGCGCGCCATAGATAATGCCGATGATGGCGAGAGCGATGATCCAGGGAGCGTTACGCCGCGCCTGCTCGGGGAAGAGTCCGAGATTGAAGCGCAGCAGACCGTAGGTGCCCATCTTCAGCAGCACGCCCGCCAGCAGCACGGAGCCGGCGGTCGGCGCTTCCACATGCGCATCAGGCAGCCAGGTGTGCACCGGGAACAGAGGCACCTTAACGGCGAAGGCGATAAAGAATCCGAGGAAGAGCCACAGCGCGGCGCTTCCGAATCCGGCAACCTGGCCGTTCTGGATCGCGCTCTGCAGGGTGACAAAGTCAAAGCTGCCAGTGCGCGCGTACAGCCACAGGATGGCAGCGAGCATGAACACCGACGCGATCATGGTGTACAGGAAGAACTTCACCGCAGCGTAGATCTTTCGCCCATGGCCGAACATGCCGATGATCAGCGCCATCGGGATCAGAGTCGCCTCCCAGAAGAAGTAGAAGAGGAACAGGTCGAGGGCGACAAACACGCCGATCATCGCCGTCTCCAGCACGAGCATGAGGATGAAGAATTCCTTCACCCGCTCATGAATGGACTTCCAGGAGATGAGCACGCACAGCGGCATCAGGAAGGTGGTCAGGATGACCAGCCACATCGAGATGCCATCGATGCCGAGGTGATAATGGATGTTGGGATGCGCGATCCAGGGCGCGTCTTCGTCAAACTGAAAGCCGGCGTCCCCACGGACGAAGTACCAGGGCAGATGCAGCGATGCCAGCAGGGTGATAAGCGAGACCGCCAGCGCAAAATAGCGGATGTCGCGGTCGCGGCGCGGGAAAAACGCCAGCAGGATTGCGCCCACCAGCGGCAGAAAGACCACGATGCTGAGGATGTTGTCGTTGATGAACCTCATCGCAACCCCCGCCACACCATGAAGGCGATCACCGCAGTGGCTCCTACGGCGACCCACCCCGCGTAAGACCTGATGTTGCCCGACTGCATCTGGCGCATGGCGTCGGAGGTCTCCCGCGCGCCGGCAGCGCCGCCGTCCACTGCGCCGTCGATCAGGCCGCGGTCGATGCCTTTCCAGAAGACGTTGCTGGAGAGAGCGATGAGCGGCTGGATGATCACGGCGCCATAGAGTTCATCCACCCTGTACTTGTCCAGCACGAAGGTATAAAGCCGGCCGGCAGCCCTGGCCATGCGCTCCGGAATTTCCGGACGCTTGTAGTACATCCACCACGCCAGAAGGAGCCCGAGCGCCGCCACCGCAACCGAAACCGCAGTGAACACCAGCTCCGTGCTCGCGTCTTCGTGCTCAGCCGGCGCTTCAGCGGGCGGCACGGCTGCCTCGGCAGCGGGCGTCTGCACCGCCGCAGCCTGAAACACGGGATCCAGAAAGTGACCGAAACGGTCGCCGCCATTCAGCGAGTGTGGAATGCCGATCCAGCCCCCGGTCAGCGACAGGAAAGCGAGGACTATCAGCGGTATCACCATCACCCAGGGACTCTCATGAGGAGCTCCATGTCCGTGGCTGCCGCCAGTCGCATGCGCGTCCTGAGCGTCGTGGATCGCTCCCGTGCGTCCGGCGTGTTGCGCGTCCGTATCCTGCCCGTGTCCGCCGGTCGCGGGATTGGGCCCCCGGTACTCGCCAAAGAAGGTGAGGAACCACAGCCGGAACATGTAGAACGAGGTCATGCCGGCGGTAATCAGCCCGATCACCCACAGCACGGGTGCCCCGCTACTCCACGCCGACCAGAGAATCCTGTCCTTGGAAAAGAAGCCCGCGAACGGCGGCAGCCCGGCAATGGCGAACGTAGCGGCTGTCATGCACCAGAAGGTGTAGGGCTGATACCTGCGCAGGCCCCCCATGTAACGCATGTCCTGCTCGCCGCCGAGGCCGTGGATCACCGACCCTGCTGCCAGGAACAGCAGGCCCTTGAAGAAGGCATGCGTTACCAGATGGAAGATCCCGCCAACATAATCCGCCACGCCGCAGGCCATGAACATGTAGCCAAGTTGCGAGATGGTGGAATAGGCCAGCACCTTCTTGATGTCGGTCTGCACAATGCCGATGGACGCTGCGAAAATCGCGGTCAGCGTGCCAATGATGGCAACCGCCAGCATGGCGTCGGGCGCGCGGTTGAAGATGGGACTGGAGCGTGCCACCATGTACACGCCCGCCGTTACCATGGTCGCAGCGTGAATCAGGGCCGACACCGGCGTCGGGCCTTCCATGGCATCAGGCAGCCAGACGTAGAGCGGAATCTGGGCGGACTTGCCGGTGGCGCCCACCAGCATCAGCAGGCCAATGGCGGTGAGCAGTCCGGCCCCGGCGCTTTCCACCGGATGCAGGCTGACGAGCTTCCACAGATTTTCGTACTGCAGCGTGCCGAAGTGCTTGATCAGCAGGAACAGCGCGATGAGGAAACCGAAGTCGCCGACGCGATTGGTGATGAATGCCTTCTTGCCCGCATCGGCCGCGCTCTTCTTCAGGAACCAGAAGCCGATCAGCAGGTACGACGCCAGGCCGACGCCCTCCCAGCCCACGAACATCAGCAGGTAATTGTTCGCCAGCACCAGCGTCAGCATGAAGAACATGAAGATGTTCAGGTAGGAAAAATAGCGGTAGTAGCCGCCTTCATGCTCCATGTAGCCGACCGAGTAAACGTGGATGACGAAGCCCACGCCGGTGACCACCAGCATCATCACCACCGAAAGCTGGTCGAGATAGATGCCGTACTCCGCCGAAAACGGGCCGGCGCTGAGCCATGTGGTATAGCGCTCGATGTGAGGAATCTGGTCCGGGGGCAAGCCGGCAAACTGCGTCGCCACCCACAGCGCCATGGCAAATGACGCGCCGGTCGAGCCCAGCGCGACCGCGTTCACCAGCGCTTTGGGAAAGCGCCTGCCCAGCAGTCCGTTAATCGCGGCCCCCGCCAGCGGGAGCACCGGGATGATCCAAAGGTGCATACGCTAGAGCGAGCCTTCAGGCTCGCGTTACAGCACATCCTTGCATTTCCTCCGGCGCGAAGGTCTTCGACCTCCGCGCCGGAGGATTTACACGCCAGGCAGACGCGGCGCTGAAGCGCCGCTCTACCTTACAACTTCAACAGATTCACGCGATCGACGTTCAGCGTCTCACGCGTGCGGAAGACGGCGATAATGATCGCCAGGCCAACGGCGGCTTCCGCGGCCGCCACCACCATCACGAAAAAAACAAAAATGTGGCCGTCCAGCGACTTGAGCTGGGCGGCGAAGGCGACGAATGTCAGGTTTACCCCGTTCAGCATCAGCTCGATGGAAAGAAAAATCGTAATGATGTTGCGCTTGATCAGGAATCCGGCCACACCGCACGCGAACAGAATGGCGCTCAGCACCAGGTAATACGAGAGGGGGACCATCTATTCCTCCCTCCGCGCCAGCACCACGGCGCCCATGATCGCCACCAGGATCAGCACGGAAGTGACCTCGAACGGCAGCAGGTAATTGCGGAACAGCAGATGTCCAACCGCCTGGGGATTGCCGAAGACATCGCTGCCATGCATGACCGTTGGGCCGCCAATGGCGATGCGGTCCAAGCCCGTGAGATGGCTGACCAGGGCAGCGGCAATGCCCAGGCCGATGATCAGGGCCGGCACGCCGAGCATGGTGGCGACCCGGCTGCCATGCGCCAGGCGCTCTTCTTCACCGGCGTTCAGCAGCATGATGACGAAGACGAACAGCACCATCACCGCGCCGGCATAGACGATCACCTGGACCGCGGCGACGAATTCCGCCCCCAGCAGCAGATACAGCAGCGCCAGCGAGCCCATCACCACGATCAGCGACAGGGCGCTGTTGATGGGATGCTTCTGCACCAGGAGGTTGATCGCGCCTCCCACGCAAAGCAAGGCGAAGATGAAGAAGAGAACGAGAGCAAGCATGTTTGCAAAACAGCAACTAGCAATTAGCAACTAGCATGGAGCCGAATCAGCCAATTGCTGGCTCCTCAGTTGCTAGCGGCTTATTTCAACGCCACCACCAGACTCGTCACAACAATATTCGCAATCGCCAGCGGCAGCAGAAACTTCCAGCCGAAGGCCATTAGCTGATCGTAGCGGAAGCGCGGCAGCGTGCCGCGCACCCAGATATAAAGGAACAGAAAAACGAACACACGCAACGCGAACCAGAACACCGGCAACAGCGACCGGAGCAGCGACGGCCCGAACACCGGCCCCGCCCACCCGCCCAGAAACAGCACTGACGCGAGGCAGGCGACCGTCACCATGTTGGCGTACTCGGCCATGAAAAACATGGCGAACTTCATGGAGCTGTACTCGGTGTGGTAGCCGGCCACCAGTTCGGTTTCGGCTTCCGGAAGATCGAAGGGAATCCGGTTCGTCTCGGCATAGGCCGCCATGATGTAAATGAAGAAGGCGACGAACTGCCCCTTGAAGAAATTCCATTTGGGAATGAAGCCGAACCACGTGCCTGTCTGCTGGTTCACGATGTCGCTCAGGCTGAAGGTTCCGGCGTAAATCAGGATCCCGATCAGCGACAGACCCAGCGCGACTTCGTAGCTGATCATCTGCGCCGAGGCCCGCAGCCCTCCCAGCATGGAGTACTTGCTGTTCGACGACCACCCGGCGAGAGCAACCCCGTACACGCCGATCGAGGTGACGCCCAGGATCACCAGCAGGCCGATGTTGACGTCCGTGATCTGCAACGGCGTCGCAATGCTGCCCAGCCGGATCCACGGGCCAATCGGAATTACGGCGATCGAGGTAAGCGCGGTGGTCACCGCAATCACCGGAGCCAGCATGTACAAGGGCTTGTTTACGTATGGTGGTGTGAGGTCTTCCTTAAAGATAAACTTTAAGCCATCGGCGAGCGGCTGCCAGATCCCGAACGGTCCCACACGGCTCGGTCCCCAGCGGTTCTGCATGTGAGCGACAACCTTGCGCTCCAGCAGAACGGTGTAGGCAACCGCGGTCAGCAGCACGAGGACCGCGATCAGGATCTTGACGATCGACACCAGGATGTAGGTTCCAATGGACATGCTTGCTAACTGGAAACTCGAAACTGGCTAATGGCTTTCAATCCGCCGCCACTTCTTTGTCCGCCGGGTTGGTTCGATAGCGCTCTATGACCGAGTTCAGGGTATCCGAATAGCGCCCCAGCGTGCCCGAGGTAAACAGCGTGTCGTTGGAGGGCATGATCAGCGCCGGATCGCCCGCGCCGGTCACGACGGTGATCTGCACAAGCTGGCTGTGCTCGTCGCGGCCCGCCAGCAATCCTAACCGCGAAATGTCATATCCCGGCACCAGCCGCTGAATCTCGTCCAGCATGGCCGTGGGATCGTAGGGGCTCATCTTCGGCTCCAGATTGTGTTCCGCCAGCCACACCGCGTGCCGGTCCGCTTCGCCCGATTGCGCGCCGCGCGTCTGTCCCATGTCGGCCCGCACGCCGCCGCCGGCGAAGGGAACCAGCTTGTGTACGTCATAACCCATGCGAAGCGCGATGCGAACGATACACTCGAAGTCGTTGCGCACGCCCACGAACTCGCCGGCTTTCTTCGCCATCTGCACATCGCCGCAGGTGTTGGTAAAGGTTCCCGCCTTCTCGTAAGCGTTGGCCACGGGCAGCACCACATCGGCGACGGCAGCCGTTTCCGTCATGAACATGTCCTGCACGATGACGAAGCTCTTCGACAGCGCGAAAGGATCGATGTTGTAGCGTGCGATGGGATTCGATCCGACCACGTAGAGTGCCCTGAGCTTGCCTTCTTTCGCCGCATCCACCATCTGCAGCAGATTCAGGCCGGGAGTCTGCGGAATATCGTCAAGCCACTCCCGGTGGAAGCGCGTCGCGCCTGCTACCGGGGCGTAGCCGGGCAGCATGTCGGGATAGAGTCCCATGTCGGCGGCCCCGCGCGAATTGGCGTAATCGCCCAGGCAGATAAACTTCGCCCCCTGCGCAAGACCGAAATCGATCAGCGTCTTCACATCGTTGCCGCGCAATTCAGAACCGAAGATGATGACCAGCCCGGACTCCTGCTTCAGCGCATTGCGCAGCTGCACGAGCGCCTCGCGCGTAAGGCCGGCCGAGGCAACCGCATCCGCAGCGGTCTCGTTTCCGGCGAGGAACTGCACAAAGCTGCTTTCCGAGCCGGGTGCTATCTGTGCAAACGCCGCTGCCTGGCGGCGCAGCTTGATGGGATGGGAATTCACCACGTAGAGCTTTGCGCGATGGAGCCGGACATTGGTGCGAATCTGCCACGCCAGCAGCGGATGCTGGTCGGTGGCATTGTTGCCGATGAGCAGGATGGCGGGTGCGAAGAAAACATCGCGCATTGAGGCTGTCGCGTTCTGCTTTCCCGCCAGCGCGGATGCGAAAGCAGGGAAGTCCGCGGTGCGGTGATGGTCGATATTGTTGGTCCCCAGCACGAGGCGCGCGAACTTCTGCAACAGATAGTTTTCCTCATTGCTGGTGCGGTTTGAACCGATGACGCCGATGGAGCCGGGCTCGCCGTTGGTCAGGATCTCCTGGAATTTCCTGGCAATCAGCTCGAAGGCCTGCTCCCAGGTGGCCGGAACGAACCTGCCATCGCGCTTGATCAGCGGCTGCTGCAGGCGGTCGGGATGATGCGCAAAATCGAAGGCGTAGCGCCCCTTGATGCACAGGAAGTCGCCGTTGATGCCGCTCTTGTCGCGGTTGTCGCCGCGCACGATCTGCATGCCGGTATCGGCGCGACGCACACCCAGGGTGGTCTTGCAGCCGTCGCCGCAGTGCGTGCAGATGGTGCCGACATGCTTCATCTCCCAGGGACGCGTCTTGTAACGGTAGGCGCCGGAGGTTAGCGCGCCGACCGGGCAGATGTCGATGCACATGCCACACTCTTCGCACTCCAGATGGTCCTGCCTGTTAGGCGCTATGGTGGAGGGCTGGCCGCGGCCCTGGACGCCCAGCGCCCACACGTCCATGCCTTCGCCGCAGACGCGAATGCAGCGGTAGCAGAGGATGCAGCGCGGCCGGTCGAAGTACACCACCGGCGACCACTGCTGCTCGTCGCGATGCCGCTTGAAGTCGATAAGCTTCGATTCGGCGGCGCCGTACTTGAAGGTCATGTCCTGCAGTTCGCACTCGCCGCCGGCATCGCAAACGGGACAATCAAGCGGGTGGTTCGCGAGCACGAGCTCGAGCATCGCCTTGCGCGCCTGTTTGATCTTGTCGCTCTCGGTGGTCACGACCATGCCCTCGGCTACGGGCGTGGTGCATGCCGTCTGCAGCTTGGGCATCTTCTCGATTTCCACAAGGCACATGCGGCAGGCGCCTTGCAGCGACAGGCCGGGGTAATAGCAGAAAGACGGTACCTCGATGCCCGTGCTCTTGCAGGCCTCGATGAGCAGCGTCCCTGCGGGGACCGTGAGTTTCTTGCCGTCAACTGTGAGAGTTACGTTTGCCATGAATACCGCTAATTTAAGTCTCGCTTTTCGCCGTTCGCGATTCGCCAGAGAACGTTCGGCAGCTTTGTTCTGGCACACGAACGCGTCTTTTCACACCAGCGCCGGCTCCGCCATCTTCTCGTATGGACACGGCTTTCCGTCCAGATGTTCCTCAAACTCCTGCCGGAACTTCTGCACGTAGGAGATGATAGGCATCGCCGCCGCATCGCCCAGAGGGCAGAAGGTCCGCCCCAGCATGTTCTCCGCCAGGTACTTCAGGTTATCGATGTCCTTCATCACGCCGCCGCCGGCGTGGAAGCGGATGAGAGTCTTCTTCATCCAATCGGTGCCCTCGCGGCAGGGAATGCACCAGCCGCAGCTCTCGTGCTGATAGAACTGCGTGACCCGCAGTGCGAATTTCACAATGCACATCTGGTCATCGAGCACGATGACGCCGCCGGAGCCCAACATGGAGCCGGCCTTCAGCACCGAATCGAAGTCCATCGCAACGTCGATTTCGTCCGCCGTGAGGATCTGTACCGACGAGCCGCCGGGCACGACGCCTTTCAGCTTCCTGCCTTTGGCCATGCCGCCGGCGACGTCGTAAATCATCTTCTTCAGGTTGTAGCCCATGGGCAGCTCGTAAACCCCGGGCCGCTCCAGTTCGCCGCTCATGCAGAACAGCCGCGTACCGCCGTTGCGCGGAGTGCCCAGGCTGGCGAACCACTCGCCGCCGCCAAGAATGATGTGCGGCACGCTGGCCAGCGACTCCGCGTTATTGATGACCGTGGGCCCTCCCCAAAGTCCCACCACGGCCGGGAAGGGAGGGCGGATGCGTGGAACGCCGCGCTTGCCTTCCAGCGATTCCATCAGCGCCGACTCTTCGCCCACTTCATAGGCTCCGGCGCCGGAATGCACGAAGATGTCGAGATCCACACCCGAGCCGAAGATGTTCTTTCCGATGAAGCCGCGGGCGTAAGCGTCTGCGACAGCCTTCTCCATGATCTGCACGAGGTAACGATATTCGCCGCGAATGTAGATGTAGCCGGTCTTCGCCCCCACCGCCAGGGCGGCGATCATCACGCCCTCGATCACCGAGTGGGGATCGTGCTCGAAGATGAGGCGGTCCTTGCAGGTGCCGGGCTCGCTCTCGTCGCCGTTGCACAGCACGTATTTGGGCTTGGGCGACTGTTTGGGCACGAACGACCACTTGATCCCGGTCGGGAATCCGGCGCCGCCGCGGCCACGCAGATTCGACGCCTTCACCTCGTTGATGATGGTGTCCGGTCCCATGCTGAGCGCTTTCTGCACCGCCTTGTAGCCGTCGAGCTCCAGATAGCGGTCGAGATTGGTCGCGCCCAGACCGAAGCGCCTGGAGACCACCTTCACTTCATCGGGATGGGAGACTAAATACGCCATTCGCTGGCAACGGCTCGGGTAGAGCGGGCCTTCAGGCCCGCGTCTCCGGTCGATAAATACACAGTTCGGGGCTTTAGCCCCGGTTCACATCTATCGCCGGCTGAAGCCGGCTCCCTAAAATTGTGAGCAGCATTGACGCGGACCTAAAGGTCCGCTCTACCCTACTGCTGCTCTTTCTTCTTTATCCCCTCAATCAGCCCGTCAATCTTCTCCGGCGTCAGGTTCTCGACGAACTCGTAGTTCAGCATCATCGCCGGCGCCCAGGAGCAGGCACCGATGCACTCGACTTCTTCCAGATGGAACAGCCCGTCTGCCGTTGTTTGCCTGTTGCCGATGCCCAGCTTCTTCCGGCAATGTTCGAAGACGTCATCCGCGCCGCGCAGCAGACAGCTCACATTGGTGCACACCTGCAGGCTGTATTTGCCGATCGGGTGCGTACGCAGCATCGAGTAGTAGCTGATAACGTTCCGCACTTCGAGGTCCGGGAGCTCGACCCGCTGCGCGATCTCGTGAATGGCTTCGTCGGTCAGCGCGCCCAGTTCGTCCTGGATGTAGAGCAGCATGGGGACCAGCACCGAGCGTTTGGTCGGATAGTGCGTCACCATCGTGGCGAAGCGCTGTTCGAGTTGGTCGGAAAATTTCATTGTTCAGCATCTGGCAATTAGCAACCAGCCCGGAAAGCTCGGTAACAGGGCACGGCTTCAGCCGTGCCGTAGGTCCCCAAACTTTGTAGGCCTTAGCCACATCTCGCAGCCGCTAAAGCCGTCTTCCCAAGGCATCAATCGGAAGACTGAAATGGTGCCCTGACACGAACCGACTTCATGCCCTCGCTTCCCGGTTCTAATCAAAACTCTTTTTCGGCGACGCCTGCTCCGCGCCGACGCGGCCGAGGACGATCTCGGCTTTGTAATAGTTCTCGGCCTTGATCTGGCAGCCGGCCATGCGCCGCAACATCGCAATCTGGCCAATGTGCGTCAGCGAATCTGCAATCGGGCCCTGAAACAGCGCCTCGGGGCTGGCTGCAAGCGGCTGTCCGGAAGCCAGGAAATCGTCGAGGGCCTTCAGCGCCGCGTGAAAGCGATTTACCTCTTCATCCCAGGGCAACGGCGTCGACTCGGTCCACTTCTGGTTTCCCTGCGCGTTGGAGAGCGCCCACTCCATCAGGTCGCCGATGTGCGCCAGAATCCTGGCCGGCGTGCGCGGGCTGTCGGCAGCTCCAAAGTTCGCGAACGAAACCGGGGCGCCGCGCAGGGCTTTGCCGCCGCGGTAAGCGACGGTCGCCAGGGTATGGCGCAGCAGTTCGCGCCTGGGATCCACGACGGGTTGGGCCGATGGGGCCATATTTGATGCCGCCCTGAAACGTGTTAGAGCGGGGCCTTAAGGCCCCGACGATCCCGGTCCTGTTTATGTCTTCGGGGCTTTAGCCCCGGTGTAATCCTGCCGCTCGCTGAAGCCGGCTCGGATCAATAAAACAGACGGTTTTCGGCATGACCAGGGTCGTGAGTTGCAACATCTCTTCGCTGAACACTGGCCACCAGCCGCTGCCTTAGCGATCGCAGTCGCCCAACACGATATCGATGCTGCCGATGGCCGCGACCACGTCGGCGATCAGCCGGCCTTCGCACATGGGGCGCAGCGTCTGCAAATTCGCGAACGACGGCGAGCGCATATGAACGCGATACGGCTTGGCTGTTCCGTCGCTCACCACGTAATAGCCCATCTCGCCACGCGGCGACTCAATCGGCATGTAGACTTCGCCCTCAGGCACAGTAAAGCCTTCCGTGACAATCTTGAAGTGATAGATGAGGGCTTCCATCTGCGTCTTCATCTTCTCGCGATCGGGTAGCACCACCTTCGGCGCGTCCGCCTTCACTCGGCCCTCCGGCATGCCTTCCAGCGCCTGCATGGCAATTTTGTGCGACTCGCGCAGCTCGGCGACGCGAATCATGTATCGGGCATAGACATCGCCATCATTCGATATCGGCACCTTGAAGCTGAAATTTTCGTAACCGCTGTAGGGCAGGTCGCGCCGAAGGTCGACATCGACGCCGCTGCCGCGCAGCGTGGGGCCGGTGGCGCACAGCGCAATGGCATCTTCAGGCGAGAGGTAGGCGACGCCTTTCGTGCGCTCCACCCAGATCGGATTCTGCGTCAGCAGGTTCTCGTATTCGTCGATATTGCCGGGGAAGCGGTCGAGGAACTTCTTCACCCGCCCGAAGAAACCCAGCGGCGGCTCCAGTGCCAGACCGCCAATGCGGAAATAGGAGGTCATCATGCGCTGGCCGGAGACCGCTTCGAACAGCCGCAGCACGTCTTCGCGCTCGCGGAAGCAGTAGAGGAAGACGGTCATCGCGCCGATGTCCATGGCGTGGGTGCCCAGCCACACCAGGTGCGAGTTGATGCGGGTCAGCTCGTTGAGCATCACGCGGATCCATTGCGCGCGCGCCGGAATCTCCAGCCCCAGCAGCTTCTCCACGGCCAGGCAGTAAGCCAGGTTGTTGGTCATGGGGCAGAGATAGTCGATACGGTCGGTAAGCGGCACGACCTGCTGGTAGAACTTGGCCTCGCAGGTCTTCTCGATTCCGGTGTGCAGGTACCCGATATCGGGCATGATGCGCACGATGGTTTCGCCATCCACCTCCAGCAGCAGCCGCAGAACGCCGTGCGTCGAGGGATGCTGCGGGCCCATGTTCAGGACCATCGTTTTGTCCTGCGATGGATCCAGCACCGGGGTTGGAGTCATGTAGGCCATCAACGGTAGCCCTCGACGGGATAGTCCTTGCGCAGCGGGTGGCCTTGCCAGTCGTCCGGCATCATGATGCGGGTCAGATTGGGATGCTGATCGAAGCGGATGCCAAACAGGTCGAAGACTTCCCGCTCGAAGAAGTCGGCGCCCGCCCAGACCGGGCTCAGCGAATCGATGTTTGGGTCTCCGCCCTGAAGCTTCACTTTCAGGCGGAGATACTTTTTGTTGGGGATCGAGAAGAGCTGGTAGACGACTTCGAAGCGCGGCTCGCGCGGATACCAGTCAACGCAGGTAATGTCGGCAAGGGCGCTGTACTGCAATTGCGGGTCGCTCTTCAGCCTCACGCAGACCTCGCGCAGAGCGAGACGATCGATCCAGATCGTGAGTTCGTTACGGTCGAACTTCGCGCCGCTGACGGCGCCGGCATTCCAGGCCAGAAGGGCCGCCACCTCCGGGCGGTCTTTCAGTTGCTCGATGTCAGTGATTGCCGGCTGGAGCGCCATCAGATCTTCTCCGCCTTGCCCTGCCTGTTCCAGTCGAGCACGCCCTTCTTCCACACATACCAGAAGCCGGCGAGCAGGATGCCGATATACACCAGCATCTCCCAGAACCAGAACATGCCGAGCCCGGCGGCCTTCAGCGGACGCTGCACCACCGCCCAGGGATAGAGGAAAACGGCTTCCACATCGAAGAGGATGAACAGCATGGCCACCAGGTAGAACTTCACCGTGAAGCGCTGGCGGGCGTTGCCCACCGGTTCCATGCCGCACTCGTAAGGCGACATTTTGGCGGGATTGTACTTGTGCTGCCCCACCATGTAGGAGAGCGCCACGATGGCGCAGGCAATGCCCGCGGCCACGAGGATATGGATCAGCAGCGGAAGATATCGGGCGAAGTAGAAATCCGGCATGATTGCGCAGACACCCGGAAAACGCCGTGCAACAGCGGGTAAACAATCGAGTTTAGTTTTGCCCGAAGGACGATGTCAACCGAACCGCGGGAGAGCTGCCGCCGGGTGTTATCCTGATGTGAACTCTCCCCCGTAACGAGGCTGCAACTCTTCATGCCCGATCGCAACGCCGCGGAACCCCCGTCCGACAGCAACCCTGACGAATCCTTCGCCGAGCTTCTTTCCCAATACGAGCGCGGCCACAAGCGCGCGGCCGAAGGTGGCGGCGGGCAGCTGGAGGGCACCGTCGTCGCCATTTCCGGAGATTCGGTCCTGCTCGACATCGGCTACAAGACGGAAGGTATTCTGCCGCTCTCCGCGTTTCAGAGTGCGGGCGAAAGCGTCCGGCCGGGCGACAGGTTTCCGGTAAGCGTCAAAGGCCGCACTGCCGAAGGCTATTACGAACTGACACGCTCGAGAATTACGCGGCCGGCTGACTGGTCAGCGCTCGAGCGCGCGTTCGCCGCGAAATCCACCATCGCCGGCACCGTCACCGGCATGGTGAAGGGCGGCTTCCGCGTGGATGTGGGGGTCCGCGCCTTCATGCCCGCCTCCCGCAGCGGGGTGCGCGATGCCGCCAGCATGGAAAATCTTGTCGGCCAGGAGATCCGCTGCCGCATTATCAAGCTCGACACCGGCGACGAAGACGTGGTGGTGGACCGCCGCATTGTCGCCGAGGAAGAAGAGCGCTCGGCGAAAGAGCGCCGCTACTCGGAAATCACGGAGGGCGACATCGTCACGGGCACAGTCCGTAGCCTCACCGACTACGGCGCCTTCGTCGATGTCGGCGGCGTCGACGCCCTGCTGCATGTTGCCGACCTGTCCTGGGGACGCGTCAGGGCACCGGCCGACGTGCTTTCCGTGGGGCAGCAGATAGAAGCCAGGGTGTTGAAGATCGATCCCGACAAGCAGCGCATTTCGATTGGGATGAAGCAGCTTCAGCCGCATCCCTGGGACTCGGTAGCGCAGAAGTACAGGATTGGCGAACGCGTACGCGGCACCGTGACGCGTCTGGCCGATTTCGGGGCTTTTGTCGAACTGGAGCCCGGGGTGGAAGGGCTGATCCACGTCTCCGAGATGTCCTGGTCCCGAAAGGTGCGTAAGCCGGGCGATGTGGTGAAACCGGGCGAAACCGTGGACGTCATAATCCTCGGCGTCAACGTCGGCGAGCAGCGGCTGTCGCTCGGGCTGAAGCAGGCGCTGGGCGATCCCTGGGCCGACGCGGCGCAGAAATTTCCGGTGGGCCTGGCAATCGAAGGTCCGGTCACCAGTTTGACGAAATTCGGCGCATTCGTGCAGGCGGCGGAAGGCGTCGAGGGAATGATTCACGTCAGCGAGATCAGCGCCGACAGGCACATCAATCACCCGCAGGATGTGCTGAAGCCCGGGCAGGTGGTGAGGGTCAAGGTCCTTGCCGTCGAAGCCGCACGGCGCCTGTTGCGGCTGAGCATGAAGCAACTGGCTCCCACCAGCCTGGATGAGTACGTTGCGGAACGTAAGGAGGGCGATGTGGTCAGCGGACGTGTCATCGAGGCGTCCGGGGGAAGCGCTCGCGTGGAACTGGGTGAGGGAATCGAGGGTACCTGCCGCACCTCCGAGGCAGCTCCTGCGAAAGAACAGAGCGGGGTCCAAGCCAAAGCGGACCTCTCGTCACTTGGCTCCATGTTGCAGGCGCGCTGGAAGGGCGTAGGAGCCAATCCCGCCGCATCGGGGCCGCAAGCGCTCCGTGCCGGTCAGGTTCGCAGCTTCCGGATTGTGAAGTTGGACCGCGAAGCGAAGACAATTGGGCTGGAAGCGGTGTAGCAGCGAACCATCCGCCGGCGGCGTTCCGGTGTCATGAATCAGAAATTATCTGACCGGCACAATGAAGCAGGGGCTAAAGCCCCGTTTCCTTAAATAGCATTTTCGGCTCGGCTGAAGCCGAGCCCTTTCAAAGCGCCATCACTTCTTAAGGAAGTTTCGAGGGAGGAAACTATACACCTTTTCTGCCTGCGCTGTGATGGAGTATGCAGTCACCCTGACCTGTTATTGTGGCGGCGGAGTACTCTCCTTCGACTTCGGAGTCTCTTCCGATTTGCCACCCACCATTTTGTGCTCGGTCCCGACTACGCCCGATTTTGTGCCTTCACCAACAGCTTTGCCGGCGTGACCGACACCCTTGCCGAAGTCCTTGCCGGCTTCGATAGGATGACCTTCTTTGATATCGTGCCCGGCCGCCCTGGCGCCGCGTCCGATGTCACCCGGAGCGGTGGCCATGACTTGGCCCCCGCCGACGTTCAAATGCGAGAGCGTACTTTCGTCCAGAGTGCTGTTGACCTTGAGGCCTTTGTCCTCCTGGTATTTGTGGATAGCCGCGCGGGTCGTCGGACCCATTCTTCCGTCCGTGGTCCCGGCGTGATAACCCTCCTCGTTGAGCCTCTGCTGAGCCGAGCGCACCACATCAGGCGTCAGCTTTACGGTTCCGGGAGCGGGCTCCGTATTGGCAGCTTGTTGTTTTTCAGCGGCTGTTCGGGAGGCTGCCTGATCAGGTTTCGCCTCCTGTGGGCGGCGCTTCCCCACAGTGCCAGCACCATTACCCAGGTCGTAGCCAGATGTACTTTCATGGCACTTCTCCTGCATCGACACTGAAGTCTGATGCAGAGGTTACGGCAGGATTTGCCACAGGCTTGGGCGGAACGATAGTGCGGGGGTTAGGCGCCGACGACGCTGAGGCCAGAGGAGCTGGGGTGTGTACCCACGGCCCCGGATGGCAGGCTGGACTGACGAAGATGCGCGCGGCGGGTAGCCCGAGCAACGCTCACCAGGGTGCGCCATGCAAGCATCGTTTGCTTGCATGGGGGCTTTGTCAGTTGTGCGACCATGCTTCAAATTTCAGAATAGTTTTCGTTCGAAACAACAAAGTCAAAGCCCCACCCAACCAAAAGAAGGTGGGGTGGGGCACTGCACATACTGGCGGTTCAGGTTTCAGGCCGTGTGAGTCCTGGCCGACTGGCCCTGCTTCCACTCCCACACTTTGGAACTGGTGTTGCCGGCCCCATCAACTTCAAACTCGAAGGCCGCTGAGGCGTTATTCAGGCGAGCCAGTTTCTGCGAGGCTGTGCGGTAGTACAGCATGCCGCGGTAGCTCACAGCGCCGCCCGCTCCGAATGCGCCGATACCGGTGCCGGTCCAGGTGACGCCCTCGCCATCTTGGGTCACGATGAGTCCCTGGCCCTGGCCATGGATCGAGCCGTCAGGACGAATCACCGACGTGTAGGTTCCCACTCCGTTCATGGCGACACCCAGGATCTGCCCGCTGTCCTCAAACGTCACCTCCGCGGTGACGGGATCAACGGAGAGCACGCGCCGCACAATTCTCTTGCCTTTACTTTCGCCGAGCTGATCTCCAAGCATAGTCATCTCCATTTTGGTCGGGACTCTCGATTCCCGAGCTTTGGAAGTGTATCGGATTCCCGTCCATAACAAGAAACATTTCCGGCAGAAAATTGTCTGGCGTCAATCGACGCAACCTTGAAGGCGAATCAGCTCCGCACAGAAACCACTTCGCCTGAATCGGGCCGATCAGGTGGCGGTATGGGGATAGCCACAGCAGGTTGCCGACGCCGTTCGCCTTGACGTCGCGGGAGTCAGCCACGTTCTGCTGAATCCAGTCTTCGATGAAGAAGCGCAGATGGCGCGCCTCGCCCAGGACGTACTGCCTCGCCTGTAGCGGCTGAAGGCGGTGCTGAGTGATTCCCATTTTGGGAACTCTCCTTCTGCCAGCCACAAAATCCCTCTAACGCTGTCACGCGTCACTGCGTTTCTTCGTGTGGCCCGATGTAATGACCTTTTCGAGCCACACTCATCCACACGGAGAAGGGAATGATATCTGCCACGGTCACTCTTACTCAGCCCCAGGGCACTCATCGCCAGTTTGTAGCCACCAGTGGTAGCGGACACCACCTGCTGCTCGACGATCCCGCCGGCAATACTGGCGCCAAGCCCGTCGAGCTGGTCGCCATCGCGCTGGCCGGATGCACGGCCTTTGACGTTATCAACATCCTGCGCAAGAAGCGCCAGCAGGTCACCGGCTACGAAGTGAAGGTCGAGGCCGATCAGGCTTCCACCCCACCGCAGGTCTTCACCGCCGTTCGCATTCACCACATCGTGACCGGCGTCGATGTTTCTCCTGAGGCGGTGGAGGATGCGATCAGACTCTCGGAAGAAAAGTACTGCTCGGTAGGCGCGATGGTGCAGAAAAGCGCCGAGCTGCACACCAGCTTCGAAATTGTGCCGGCGGAGCAGCCCGCGCTGGTGGGAGCATAATGGATACTCCGCAGTCGCAGCAGCCAGGCGGGGCCTCATGGCGCGCCAACTCTGCCGCACCTGGTCCGCATTCTTCCCGCGCGCCAAATATCCCGACCGGCGCCGCCTGCCGTAGCGCATAATTATTGATGGAGGTTGTATGCCCGCCTGGTTTCCGATCCTTCTGGTTGTTGTGGCATACGTGTTGATGCAGTGGCTGCTTCCGAAGCTGGGAGTTTCCACCTGACGCACGGCCGCGCGGCCCGGCGGGTCGCGACAAAAGCAGAGCGGGTGCCCCACGCCGCCCTTGGAAGGAGAACCGCGTGACCAGAGGCGCTAAGCTCGCACTCCTGCTGGCTGCCGTACTCTCCCTCATCTGTGCGGGCGCCGCCCAGACCGCACAATCCGCTCTTCCGCCCGGCAGCCCGCAGCTCATGAACCCGCTGGAGCTGGTCAACCTGCTGCAGGCGACCAAAGGCGAGAAGCCGCTCATCCTCAACGTCGGTCCTTCGCTCCTCTACATGCAGGCGCACATTCCCGGGTCGGAGTACATCGGAGCGGGCTCCAGCCCGCAGGGCTTGGCTGCGCTGCGCAGCCGGGTGAAAGCAGTGCCGCACGACAGGCAAATCGTTCTCTATTGCGGCTGCTGTCCCTGGGAACACTGTCCCAACGTCGCGCCTGCTTACGGAGAGCTGCACCGGATGGGCTTCAGCAACGTCAAGGTCCTCTACATCCCGAACAACTTCGGCGCCGACTGGCTGGACAGGGGCTACCCCACCGTGAAAGGGCAGTAGCGGCCAGCGGTTTCCGCACAGTGAATTATGACTGAGCCTTCCCGCAACGCATTTTCTTCGATGTCCCGCGACGAGCTCCTGCGCGCCCTGGAGATGTTCGCCAAAAACTGGCTGGCACATGACGGCTGCTGGTTCCTGGCAGCCGAGGAGAGCCTGGGCATGGATGCGGCCATCGCGCTGGACGCGCGCGCCTGGCAGCGCTTTGCCGCGGCGGAGGCCAATCGCATCATGGCCACCTTCAGCATCGCCCAATGCGGCGGTCTCGAGGCCCTGGAAAAAGCCCTGGCGCTCCGCATGTACGGTGTCATCAATGCCCAGCGCGTAGAGTGGTCCAACGATCGCCGGAGCCTGCGCTTTTTCATGGACGTTTGCCGCGTGCAGGAGACCCGGAGGCGAAAGGGGCTGGAGGATTTTCCCTGCAGGAGTGTGGGCACTGTCGAATTTGAAACCTTTGCCCGTACCATCGACCCGCGGATTCGCACCACCTGCCTGCATTGCCCTCCCGACGCCGAAGAGGGCCAATACTGTGTCTGGGAATTCAGCATCGCTGAAGAACGCGCCGGCTAGCTCACAGCGAGAAGTGGAATGTTGCGCCCTTCTGCACCGCTCCCGTCGCCCACACCTCGCCGCCATGGCGCGCGATGATGCGCTGCACCGTCGCCAGCCCGATGCCTGTCCCCGGAAACTCGCTCTTTGCGTGCAATCTCTGGAACGGCTTGAACAGCCTGTCGGCCAGCGCCGGATCGAAGCCGGCGCCGTCGTCCCGCACGAAGAATATCGTGCGCCCGCGCCGTTGCTCGCAGCCGAACGCGATGTGCGCCGGCTGCCGCTGAGCGGTGTACTTCCAGGCGTTACTCATCAGGTTTTCCAGCACGATCCGCAGCAGCCGCGAATCGCCTTCCACCGGCGCGCAGTCCTGGATCTGGAACTCGACGCTTCGGCCCGGCTCCTGGCGGCACAACTGGTCGGCGATGGCGCGTGCCATGCCGCTCAGGTTTACCTGTTCCCGATGCATGCTGGCGGTGGAAACATGTGACAGATTCAGCAGATCGTCGATCAGCTCGGCCATTCTCCGCGTCGCCATGTTGATCTGCTGAACGCATTCCTGGGCCGAGGCATCGAGCTCGCCGGCATGCTCCACCGTCAGCATGTGGCTGAATCCATTGATTACCTCCAGTGGCGCCCGCAGGTCGTGGGACACGGAATAGGAGAACGCTTCCAGTTCGCGGTTGGCCGCCACCAGCTGCCGCGTCCGCTCCTCAACCCGCTGCTCCAGCTGGTCGCGCGCGGTCTGCAGTTCCGCGTCACGCTGCTGGATCTGCGCCAGCATGGTATTGAACGCTTCGATCAGCACGGCGACCTCGTCGTGCTTGCCGGTGGGGGCCGCACGCACGGAATAGTTCCTGTCTTCCGACACCATCCGCGCCGTCTCCGCCAGCTGCACGATGGGTGCTGCCACCGACCGGCGAAACAGGGAAGACACCAGCAGGGCCGCCAGCAGCGAGAGCAGCAGCACCGCGGCGGCGATGGTCGCGTATCGTTTGAGGCGCTGCGTCCGCTCGCTGAGGTCCGAGCGGATGAAGACGGCCCCCAGTTGCCGCCCCTGAAAGATGATCGGCTGGCGAAGATAGACTTCGTCGCTGCGGAACACATGCGACTCCTGCCGGGCGCCGCCTTCCGGAAAATTCAGCAGTTGCTCGCCGGGGTTCCGGTAGTAGTGGGCGAACAGTCGCCCGTCGGCGGTGAAGATTCCCGCCGCGGTTATGTTGGGCAGATTGCGCAATGCGGAAAGGGTGTCTTCCGCGGCATGCGGATCGTTGAAGATCAGGGCGGAAACGCTGTTGGAGCCGATGATCTGCGCCTGGGCGGAAAGGCTGCGAATCAGCGCCTCGCGGAAGCTGTACTGGTCGTATATGAAGAACGCGACGCACGCCGCCAGCAGCGCGGCCCCGCTCACCAGCACATTCATCCAGGTGAGCTTGCGTGAGATCGGCGAGTGTCGCAGGTCCAGCATGGGTCAGCGGTTCTCCTGTCGCCCGCCGCCTGTCACCCTGACGGCCACCTTCAGCAGTTCCGAACTCAGCATCAGTCCGTCCTGTTCCGCGGGAGCAAGGTTCACCAGGAAGCGCACCCTGCCGCTCTCCACCACGAATTCGATCATGCCCCCGCGCGCGACAAATCCGGGTATGTCGCTCACCGTCAGCACAGGTGCATCCTTCACCGTAGCCAGAATCCTGGTGAGGTGTTCCGCTTCCGAGCCGCTGATGTAGAGGATTGAACAACCGCCGGTATCCTGCGGCCGTGCGATACGCCGGTCGACGACCTGCCTGCCGTCGAGGCGCTCGCCGGCGGTGGTTTTGTCGAGCACCGCCCCGAAGGGGTCCTCGCCCAGGATGCAGATCTGAAAAGCGGCAGGCGGGCGATTGTCGCGTTCCGGCCAGCGCACGAATTTTCCGAAGTTGAAGAGGTACGCGGCCTCCACTTCGTATTGCGTGGGCCTGGGATTTTGGGCCGCGAGCCTCGACGAACACGAGACGATCAGGACCAGGAACACTGCGGGCCAGACCAGCAGCCAGGTCGGGCGGGTAAACCCTTTCGCGCTCTGGGCGTGGCGTCGGGCCTGGCGGTGTGTTGGCAGGTGCATCGGGAAATTTCGTCCGTCTCGGTCATTGCGGCCGGCCCCGCGGCTTCCGCCTGATCCGCGCCCGATGGGAATTCGCGGCCAGCCCCTCACGGCAGCTGATTGGTCCTATTCCCATCGCCACGTAATCCGGCCGAACAGCGATCTCTCGATTCCCACCAGGCCGCGCGGATCGTAGAGAAACTCATAATGATAGGGCTGGAACAGGTTCTCTCCTACAACCATCAGGCGAAGCTGCTTGGTCAGGTTGTATCCCAGCGACGCATCGCCCGTCCAATACGCCGGTACCATCAGGGCGGGAAGGTCGCTCACGTAGCGCGCCTGCAAAAACGCCGTAATGCTCCTGGGCAGGTCCAGGCTGGACTGGAGCAGCGCCTGGTGTTGTGGGCTCGAGCCCTGAATAATCGGCGCCGAGCCGATATCCATGGACTGCGGGGCCCTCTTCACGTGCATCTCCAGAAATGAGTAAGAGCCACTCAGCCGCCAGATCCGTGTCGCCTGCCACTCAGCCATGACTTCTCCGCCTTCCGTCGTCGCCACCAGCCCATTGCCGAATTCGGCCGGCAGCAGCAGGTGGGTGGGGGCGGGAGTGGCTTCGACGAAGGGCGCGCCAGTAATGTCTTCGCTGAGCAGATTTCGGTACTGGTTGAAAAACGCGGCCAGGTCAAGGTAGAGCTTCGACTTCAGCAGCTGCCGGTATCCAGCCTCGTAGCCGTTCATCCGCTCCGACTGGAAATTACGGTTGGCATTGAAGCGCGCGAAGAAAGGCAGTCCGCCCGGCGCGGTGCCGATAAAGCTGCTGAGGAAGAAGTCGCGCTCCACGTCGGCGGGTGTCCGCACCGCCTGGGTGAAAGCCGCCCATAGCGTCTGGGTCGGCCGTGGCGTGTACAGCAGCCGCGCGCTCGGTTCCAGTAACAGACCGGTGTAGTTCGTCTTCAGGAACTTCGAGCCCGCAAACAGGGACAGCCGGTTCGGCACGAGAGCAATCTCGTCCTGCAGAAATGCCGTGTAGAGCTGATCTGTGCGGATGGCGGGGTCGAAGATCAGCCCGGTGAGAATCTGCTGCTCGTGCCCGTGGCTCAGGTACAGCCCCAGGCCCCAGGAAATCTCCTGCCGGGGAAGAGGGAAGCGGTCGAGGAAGTCCAGATTGATCGTATTGCGGACATCGCCGAAGTTCAGCTCGTGACGGCTCGTCTGATCGTAGTAGGCGTCGAGGTGGAAGTCTTTCCGCTCGGCGAACGTCCTTTTCCAGCGCCACAAAATGTTGCCGCCGGAGAGGCGCGCGTCACCGTCAAAAGTGTAATTGGCCGGAGGATTGTAGCTGGAGTCATTCACGCTCTCGCCGGCGGACTGATAATAGCCGTCGCCCTGCAGCGTGAAGCTGTCGCGCGTGCCCCCGCTCCAGTCCATGCGGAAACCGCCCTGTCCGGCCTGCCAGTCGTCGTAGTTGATTCCATCGGAGTGAAACTGGGGAGTGCGGGCGAAGCCTTTGCCATAGAGGCGATAGGTGAGATTCCTGCCGTTGCCCGCTCCATAACGCGCTTCCCCGAAACCCTGTTCCACATTGCCCGCGCCGCCGGAGACGAGCCCGCCCAGCGTGTCCTTGCTGCTTTTGGTGATGATGTTGATGACACCGTTGACCGCATTCGGCCCCCAGATGGTCGCGCCCGGCCCGCGGATGACCTCGATGCGGTCGATGTCCTCGATCAGCGTGTCCTGCACCTCCCAGTAAACTCCGGCGGTCAATGGCGAGTACACGATCCGTCCATCGATCAGCACCAGCACCGAGCGTGACAGCCGGCTGCCAAAACCCCGGATGCCGATGGCCCACTGATCAGCGCTGATGCGCGCGACCTCGACACCTGGGGCGAGGCGCAGTGCCTCGGGGATGCTGGTTACTCCGGAACGCTGAATGTCCTGCTGCGTTATGACGAACACCGCCGCCGGCGTCTTCCACACCTCCTCCGGTTCCTTGCTGACCGTCGTCACCTGGATATTGCCCAACTGCTCCAGGCTGAGGTTTTTCAGCGACTGATCGCCGCCGGCATTCTTCTGGTCCTGGGCCGCGCACTCTCGGGACAGGGCAGGGAGGATCGGCGGAAGCAACAGAACGGCCGCACAAAGCGCGCGCTTCCTGGACGAAGTAGCCATCGTGGACAATGTTGGTGCGTGACGCGGGTGACAGGGGCGGATGATGCCGGGCGCTCCCCTGAGTACAAGCCAAGGTGAGATGCAGAATCGGCAGCTCGCGTTGGCTCGGATTGAAGAAAATTCTGCGGATCGCCTGAATTTTTGAATTTTGCCCCGACATGAAGGTGCCGGTCGTGCCCCCGCTAACCGTCGCCTGCTGTATACTCCCTGATTCCGGGAAAGAGGGGAACATGCCGACCATACTGGTCGTGGACGACGATCCCTCACATCTGAAGCTTTACTGCTGGGTCATCGAACGCGGGGGATTTCGCCCGCTCGGCGCGCTGGTGCGGGGCGATGTGATCGAACTTCCTCAGGCCGAGCGCATCGACGCCGCGGTGCTGGATTACCGCCTGGGTGACAAGATCAGTGCCGTCGATGTCGCCAGCCGGCTGCGAAATCTGTACCCCTCCATACCCATCCTCGTCCTTTCCGACCTGCACTTCATGCCGGAGGACATAGCGCCATTTGCCTCCGGCTTCATAAGGAAGGGTGAGCCGGAGCGGCTTCTGCAGATGATCAGCTCCGCAACCGCCTCCTCGAACGAGATGCCCTGAATCGGCTATTTCAGGGGAATGGATGGATCGTCGCTGCCGCCAGCGCATGAAATGTAAAAAGGCGCAGCCTACGCCGCGCCTCCTCACAACATCGGAATTAACTTCTCCCTCGGCCAGGCCCGCCTGCCCGGCGCGGGCTTGCGCTACGGCGTGATCTGAAAGACTGCGCCCTTGCCGAATGCTCCGCCCGCCGCGGCCATGCCGTAGAGGTTGCCGGCCGAATCCATGACCAGGTTGCTGCGTGGCAAAAGTCCGGTGCTTCCGCCAACAAAGTCATACAGCGTGGTAAGCGTCCAGCCGCCGCCGGAAGGGGAAAGCTTGAACACGGAGCCTACGCCATTGGCTCCGTCGCCATATGTCGCCCCATAGATGTTGCCGGCGCTGTCCATGATGGGTGTGGCAACGGGTCCGCCTGCCAGTTCACCCGGGTTGCGCACGAAGGAGGCCAGGGTCTGCAAAGTCCAGCCCGAACCTGCAGGCGACAACTCGAAAACCGTGCCGCCGTTGCCGGCGCTCCCGCCGGAAGTCGTGGCGCCGTAGAGATTGCCCGCCCGGTCAATGATCAGGCCCGCGAACGGCGAACCTCCATCTGCCTGGTTCTGGAAGTTGTAGATTACCCGCTGCGTCCATCCCGAGGGCGACTGACTCAACTCGTAGACAGTTCCGTATCCGAAGGTGCCGCCGGCCGTAGTCGTACCGAAGAGATTGCCTACCTGATCGAAGATCACGCCGGCAAATGGGTAAGCTCCATCTCCTCCCGAGCCGGTAAAGGTATAAAGAACGTTCTCCGTCCAGCTCCCGCCCGAGTGTACGAGCTGGTACACAACTCCGCAGCCTCCGGGGCAGTTGCCCCCTCCTCCCGAGAAAGTTGTGCCGTAGATGTTGTTGAGCCCATCGAAAGTCAGACGACCTCCGAAAGGAGTGGCTCCGTTGCTGCCGCCGGTGAAGTCGTTAATAGGGGTTTCCGTCCAGTAGCAGAGTGCGTTGCGGCAAGCCGACAACGAGGGCTTCAGCGTGAAAACGGTGCCACAGCCGTCCGTCCCTCCCCAGGTCGAGCACGGTCCGACGCCGCCAAATCCGGTGGTGCCGTAGAGCGTGGAATCCAGGCCAAAGGACACTCCCGAGTAGGAAACGGCTCCGTTGGTGCCCGGGCCTCCCGGAAAGACGTAAAGCGGAGTCAGATGCCAGCCGGAGCTGAGCTGCCGGAGCTTGAAGAGCGTGCCGGTACCGGCGTCGCCTTCAAACGTGACTCCATAGAGCGTGCCGCTGGCATCAATCGTCAACCCATAGGCAGGCTCGTCTCCATCCGCGCCTCCGGCGAAGTCATGGATTACGGTGTAAGTCTGGGCGCATGCGGGCTGAATCAGCATGCTGGCCGACAATGCCATTGCCCATACGAAAGTTACGCCAACGGCGATTCGACTGAGAGCGGTGTTCACCCTGTGCATTAAAACTCCTCTCCTGTGGTCCGAAAATTGTGCCCCACCTCGCAGGCGTTTGCAAGCTGCTTCAGCAAGAGCGAAGCGGCCCGCGCTTTCACTGGACGCGCGAAGGCCGGCGCAAGGCCGTGCGATTAGTGCATCGGCGCAAGAAGTCCCACTATAATGACCACTCGAATCTTCCACCCGATGGTCACTCAGGCGATTTTGGCCCCGAAAGACGAGCAGGTTGCGAGTTCAGGCACCACCTCATTGCTGTCCTGGGCAATACTGCTTGGGGGTTTTCTTACTCTGGCGGTCGCACTCTACCTGGTCGTCACAACCCGGTCCAGCCTCCCGTTCTGGGATGGCTGGGCGCAGATCGAGCCGGCGGCAACCGGCGTCAGCCCGCTTTCTCCGGCGTGGCTCTGGCGGCAGCACAACGAGCACCGCCTCATCCTTCCCAAGCTGTTTCTGGCCGCCGACCTGGAACTGTTTCAGGCGCGGCAGATTTTTCTGCTGGCCAGCATTCTTGCCATTCAACTGCTGCACTGGGGATTGCTGGGCTGGAGCATGCGGGTGCTGGGCGGCTGGCGCGGCCCGCTGTGGCGCACCGGTGTGGGACTGGCCGCGTTCTGCCTCTTCTGTCCTGCCCAGTGGCAGAACTTCGTGTGGGGCTTCCAGGTCTGCTTCGTATTGCCTCAGCTCTTCGCCACCGCTTCCTTCGTCGCGCTGCTGCTTTACTCGCGCGAGGCGCAGCAAGAGCCGGCGACCGTGCCGCATTCCCGGTTCCTCGTTCTTTCCGTGCTCGCCGCCCTGGGCGCAACGTATTCGCTGGCCAACGGAACTCTACTGTGGCCCCTGCTGGTGCTGGCGGCTCTGTGTCTGCGCCTGCGCGCCCGGGCAGTCCTGAGCTTTGCGCTCACCGGGACAATCAGCACCGTGCTTTATCTGCATCATTATGTGCGGCCGGAGAAACACGCCGACCCGATCACGTCCCTGAAGAGTCCGCTAACGTTGCTGAAGTATTGGGCGCGCTATTTCTCCAATTCCTGGACGCACCCCGGGATTCACCCCTGGGAAGTCATCGCGCTTGCCGCCCTGCTCGTCCTGCTCGCATGGCATCTCCGCGCGCTCTCCGGGCTTCGCGCCTTCCGCCCCTTTGCGGTTCAACTGGCGCTGACGCTGCTGTTCTGTGCCGGTACGGCGCTGTTGACGGCAACAGGACGGTCCAACTTTGGCGTCGGGCAGGCGCTGGCTTCGCGCTACCAGACCGTTGCGCTTCTTTTCTGGTGCTGTTTGGGATTGTTGTGGCTGGGAGCCACCTGGTTCGCGCGCAGCCGGATGCCACATGCCTTTCTGATGGCCCAGCTCTGCCTGCTGCTCATCTTCGCCAGAGCCGCAGCCCTTGCCCGATATCCCCTGATGGAAGCGGGACAGCACGCCTTTTCGCAGAGTTCAGTAACAGCGGCGCTGGTCTCCGGCGTTTATGATCAGGAGACCCTCAGCCGGTGGGCCAAACCTGAGCTGGACATGCTGCTCAGGGAAGTGCCGTATATCAGGGCGAATCGCCTGTCGGTCTTCTCAGGGGAGCTACCCTCGGAGTTAGGAAAACCTGTGACTTCGGTTTTCCCCGCGAGCGCAGCGGGTGAATGCGTAGGCTTCGTGAAAGCGGTCACGCCCATCGACGATGCCAGCGGGCGGGGACTGCGTCTTGCTGGGTGGGTTTGGGACACTAAACACCACCGGCTTCCCTCCGCCATTGTCGTTGCGAGCAACGGCACCATCACCGGCTTGGGTGCGGCGGGCGGCGAGGTGGCCAACGGCCACACCCTGTATCCGGGCATATCCTCCGATGAGGTGGTCTTTCTTGCATTCTTCCCGGAGCCGCAGCCCGGCGCGCTGGTGAATGTTTACGCGATCCTGCCGGGCAGACCTGCCACGGCATGTTATTTCGACGGCTGGCGGCAGACATTCGATGCAGGCCCGCACTCACCGGGGGGACAACACGTGAGCCTCCCTCTCGCGGTACCATAGCCGCCTGCACCGCATATCACTTGCCGGTTTGCACCAGCCGCGCCATGTAGTAACGCTGCTTGGGAACCGGCCCGATAACAAACGGCAACGGTCCCCAGCCTGAAAAGTAAAATCCCGCGCCGGCGTCCGGATTCATGGTTGCGATCCAGGAATGTATTTCGAAATCGACCGTCTGCTCCGCGGTTGTTTTCAGCGGGAACGGAAAGATGGAGGTGTTGTACATGGGCAGCACGATCAGGTCGCCAAAGTTATAGCCGTACACGCCCGGCTCGATGGGGCGCGCTCCGAATGACTCCATGTAATACTGGAATCCCCAGCGGCCCTCGAAGCGCACCGTGGCGGAGTCACCGCGGGTCTTCTGTTGAATGTAGCGGGCCGCCGTTCTTGCCGTATTCGCCAACTCCGCATCACCGGCGACCGCCCACAAAGCGACCGCCCCCGACAGACCCAGACAGAGCCCTGCCGCCAGCCACTGCCGCCGTAGCGAAAATTCCTTGCTGTCGAGACGTCGTGCAATCAGGATGCCGACCGCCGGTATCAGGGGAAGCATCGACCTGGCATTTACCGTCCAGTTCACAACAATGGCGAAAAACAGGGTACCCAGAACCCAGAGCAGCAGAAGCAGCGACGCACTATCCTTTCGTTTCCGTAAGTCCGCGAGCGCGAGGGCCAGGATCGAAATCCCGCCGGCGACATGGAAGAATAGCTGAGTGCTGATCGACAGCCGGTGCTGGTGCAGCCAGTTTTCATACGTGTAGATGGTTCCCAGGTAGACCCAGCCCTGAAAAAAGAAAAAACCCAGGATTCCGCTGCATATGGCTCCCAGGAACATCTGCCGGCGCGACCAGAGCAGCGAAACGAAAGTAACCGCGGTCAGCGCGCAACCGCCGCTAAAGGCCAATCCCACCAGCGCCCGGCCGGAGCGCCCCTCCAGCTCCCGAACGTAGCTGTTGTGCTGGACCGCCTGCCCGAGCAGGCCATGACCATATAGCTGATGGGTGTAAAACTCGTATCCGCCAAGGATGACGACAGGAAGGAGGAGATAGCCGATCCAGCCCCGGATATTGCGCCGCCGTGCCAGTGAGTACACGAACAGTAGCGGAATCAGCGACACGCCGAAATATTTTGTCAGCGCACAGGCCGCCATCAGCAGGCCGGAGACTGCCAGAAACAGCGGCTTGGCCGGCTCCAGTCCTTCGATCCAGAAGACTACCGCCGCCATCCAGAGTGCCAGCATCAGGGTGTCGCACATCAGGCCGCTCGCCGAGACCAGGAAACCTGGTGTCAGAAGCGTAGCCGCGGCCGCAAGCAAAGCGTTCCCGCTCAGGCGCAGTGCGAGCCGATACGTGCCCAGCACCACTCCCACGGCCGGAAGAATAAATCCCAGGTGCAGCGCCCTCTCCGACCATCCGGCAATGGAGCCGATCAACGCCGCATAGTAGGCCGCCAGAGGAGGATTCTGCTGGATCTGCCACATCGGCGTCGGATGCCACCACCACAGGGCAGAAAATCCGTACGGATTCAGAGGATGTTTGAGGATCTGTTTCGCTGTCCAGAGAAAGATGGGGTCATCAATATGGAAAGCCTTGTTGGTGAAGGGAAGTAAACAGCAGAACGTGAGCAGGAGCAGCGTTGTCTGCGGCCGGCGCAAAATCCAGACTCCGATTTCGTGCAACCGGCCGGAGCTGCTTGCCTGGGATGGAGGCTTGGCGCTCAGGGTAATCCCGGGCCCGGCCCCGCATACGTCTCCGCTCATCCGTGAGGGGTCCCCGATTCCGCCTCCGCAGGTTTGAGAATACCCGATACTCCGACGCCCAAAGAGCCGGATTCCCGGACAGTTCGTCGAATCCACTTTTTCGCGGTGTTGTAAGCCGATCAGTTTAACCTAACCAACCCTGAAAAACGAAGCATGGGGTAGTGTCCTAAAGTTGCAACTTTAGGACACTACCAAGCATGGTCCTTGTGTCGCCCGAGGACGGCAGGCTTTTCCAGGAAGCGAATCTTCGCCAGGAGCGCCTTGCCCAGTCGTTCCAAGTAACCACGAAACAAAAGTAACTCCACACAAATATGGTGCACATTTAATGGTTGACTTGTGCCATCCGTAATAGCACAATTGTGGGTAAGTAGCTGCTTTCCACCGAGCCTCTATTCATTAAGGTGGAAAACGCGATGTCTCCCGTCGTGAGAGGCAGGTACGACCCTCGCAGTAATTTGTAAGCGGCGTGCGCGGGCGCGCCGGTGGAGTCCCGCTTTGGTACCCGACAGGAGCGGCGGCTCCAGTATGCCAAGTGCTCCCGCACTGCTCGGGAGACGCATCACCGTTGTAAACGGGTCTGGCCGGATGCCGTTTCTGATTATTGTCGTCGCCGTTGCTGCTGCTGGAAGCCTGGCACTCGTGCTGCTAAGGTGTGTCGGCCAGCGCCGCACGATCAGCCGGCTCCAACTGCAGATTGCCGAACAATCCACCGCTCTGGCCAACTCCGACTATTGTCGCGAGCTGATGTTTGCCCGCAATCCCTACCCCATGTGGGTGTATGACCGCTCCACCCTGCGTTTCCTCGATGTGAATCAGGCTGCGCTCAGCGCATACGGTTACTCCCGGGAGGAGTTTCTGGGCATGACTCTGCTCGAGATCCGTCCCGAGGAGGACAGACCGGCATTTCTCGAATCCATCCGGCAGCACCATGAAGGGCACGCAACTCCCGGCGTCTTCCGTCATCGCCGCAAGGACGGCAGCCTGATGCTGATGGAGATCATGGCATTCGAATTTCAGGCCGACAAATGCCGCGAAGAACTGGTGCTGGCGCTCGACGTCACCGAACGGCGCCGCATGGAAGCGGCATTGCGGGAATCGCAAGCCAGCCTGCAGGCGCTGGTGGACAACGCGCCCTTTGGCATAGCGCGAGCCCTGCCGGAGGAGAATCGTCTCAGCACGGTGAATCCGGCCCTGCTGCAGATGCTGGGCGACTACAGCCTCGCTGAAGCCCTGCAGCTGCAGGTTGCCGAGCAGATCTACGCCGATCCAAAGGAGCGGGACCGGCTGCTGGACGTGCTCCACCGCAACGGAAAGATACAGGGCTGGGAGACCACCCTCCGCAGACGGGACGGGAGCCTGCTCCCGGTGCGCATTACCGCCTCCATTGGCGGGAACGCGGAAGGACAGGCGGAGCTTTTTTCCTACATCGAGGATATGACCCAGCAGAGCGCACTGGAGCAGCAGGTGCGCCAGGTGCAAAAGCTGGAAGCCGTGGGCCGGCTGGCCGGCGGCATGGCACACGACTTCAACAACATTCTCCTCGTCATCAAGCTCTCAACGGAAATGATGCTGTCGCAGATCACGCCCGACAGCCCGTTCAGCAAGTCCCTGTTGCAGATTTCCAGCGCCGCGGACCGCGCCGCTGCGCTCACCCGCCAGATGCTGGCCTTCGGCCGTCAACAGATGATGCAGGCCCGCGTCATCAACCTGAACACCGTGGTTTCAGAAACAACCCAGATGCTGCGCCGGATTATCGGCGAAGATATCCAGCTGGTGACCAACCTTGCGGAAAACGTGGAGAACTCCAGGCTGGATCCCGACCAGCTCGCCCAGGTGATCCTGAACCTGGCGGTGAATGCCCGCGATGCCATGCCCAATGGCGGCGTGCTCGCCATCGACACCGCTACCGTGGACCTGGACGATGCTTACACCCGCGAGCACCCGCCGGTTCAGCCCGGCCGCTACGTCATGCTGGCGGTGAGCGACAGCGGAACCGGAATCGAGAAGTCAATCCTGCCGCGCATCTTCGATCCCTTCTTCACCACCAAGGAGGTCGGCAAGGGAACCGGTCTGGGGCTCTCCATCGTCTACGGCATCGTGAAGCAGAGCGGCGGTTATATATGGGTGTACAGCGAGCCCGGACATGGAACGACCTTCAAGCTGTATTTTCCTGCCACCAACGCGCCCCTGGAGCAGCCGGCATCCCGTGTCGACATGGTTGCCGACCCCTCCCGCCGCACCCTGCTGGTGGTGGAAGACGAGGTCAACATCCGCAACAATATCGGCAATTGTCTGCAACAGCTGGGATACACTGTTTTGGAAGCGGGAGGCGCCCGTGAGGCGCTCGAGCTGTGCGAAGAGCGCAGGGGCGGCCTCGACCTGGTGCTCACCGATCTCGTGCTGGACGGCACCGGCGGGCACGAACTGGCGCGCAGGCTGGCGGAACGCTACCCTGCCATCCGCGTGCTCTTCATGTCAGGGTACACCGAGGACAGCGCCGCCCGCCGCGAGATCCTCTTCCGGGGCAGCCCATTTCTGCAGAAGCCGTTCAGCGTCGCCGAACTGGCGACGGCGGTCCATGATCTGCTGGCGTCGCAGCCTCCTGTGCCGCAGTCTCCGCGCACTGACCCTGCTGCCGTCCGGACCGTCTAACGCGCGCAATAGCATTTTCTGTAGGTCTCCGGATGCAGCGCTTCGATGGCGCAGGAGGTGGCCGATGCCCCGCCTGCCGGTAAGTAAGCGGCGGCGCTGGAGACGTTGAGCAGCTTCAGCCATTCGTTACTTTCAGCCTGCCCGCTTCGGATCCGCCCGTACAGAACCGCCAGGCTGGCGGCATCGATCCGGCGCGTCTTCCATTCCCGCGAGAAGTCATATTCCCTTTTCCACACTGGGCGAGTGTTGCCCCCGGCGAACGGCAGATTGCTGAGGTAGTACACCGCACTGTCAAGCAGCGATCCGTCCTGGGCGAACACTACTGTCCGGTAGGCGGGGTTCTGGTTGTAAATCGGCGAGATGGGCGGGCTGATCAGGACAAAACTTCCCGAGGGTCCCATCACCCGGAAGTCGTCCGTGTGGGTGTGCCCGGCAAAGCTGGCCAGAATCGTGTCCCGATACTTCTCCAGAAGGTTCTCGAAGCGCACGCTCAGTTCCGGAACCCACATTGGCACCAGTGACGAGGCGCAGAGTTCTCCATCCGCTTCGGCCGGTTTCTGCTTCCGCGCCGAAAGATATTTCTGGAGCGTGGAGTAGCCATCCATTCCGGGAGGAATGTGGAACATCAGCCAGATCTTCTCGTGTGCCTGGCGAGCGCTGCTCAGGCGCGACTCCAGCCACGCGAACAAGTCGTCCGCGGCATGGGACTCGGCGGGCGCACAGCCCGAGCCGAAGCTGAGCGCCCGATAGTTGCCTGAAAAGAAAACCGTGTTCAGCGCAATGATGCGCATCCCCCGGATGGCGGGGTGCGGCATGTCATAGCTGCCCAACGCCTGCCAGAAAGCCGCGAACTGCGTATCCGCTCGCGCAAGGTTGCGTGCGAGCCCCGCCGTGTCGTGGAGAAACGGCCCACCCGCCTCGATGTTGTAATCGCCGCAGTCGTCGTCGTTATTGCCCGGCGTGAGCAGGATCTTCGTCGCGGGAAAGCGCCGGCGAAATTGCAGCGCGATAAACTCCACCGTCTTCAGCACAAAGTTGCGATAGTGCTCACGGCTATCGTCGTGGGTGGCGTTCTGCCACAGTTGCGGAAAGCGATGCGCCAGCAGGTCGCCGTTCACCATGATGAATGCCGGATGTGGCAGAGTGACACGCATCTGGTCGAGCGACGATTGCAGAAGCCACCAGTTGGTGTCCTCTCCGTATTGGCTGAAAGCCGTCCGCCTGGAGCGCCGCAGGATGGCTTCCCATTGCGCCGGCTCGGCGCCGCTGAGGGATGGCAGCAGGGCGGCGTCCGCCATCGGGTTGAAGTGAATGTCGGCGACAATCAGGAAGGTATTTTCCGAGGACGGCTGCGCAGAGCGCGCCGAAGTATCGCAGGCGCAAATCAGCAGCAGGGCCGCCCAAACCCATTTCCTCATGCAGGGGTATCGTTTCCAGGGGCGGGATCGGGTCGGTGGCATGCTGCGGAAGTCTCCAGTTCCTGCCGGAGCGGGTTTCAGCTTCGCCCGGCGCTGGTCGAGGCGCTCAATCCCAGCGCCGCTGCAATCTCGCGCGCGATCTCCTCCGGCATCTTGCCGGCGGTGCTCACCGTCATGTCTGCCTTCTGGTAATAAGGCAGCCGGTGGTAATAGAGGGCGCAGAATGCCTCGGCGTCGGCCGCCAGGGGACGCGGATTATGGCTGGAGCGTCGCTCGCCGGCGCGGCAACGCTCGAGCAGCTCCTCCACCCCAACCTCAAGAAAGATGACGTGGGCGCCGTGGTCGCGCAGCAGCGCGGCATTGGACGGCTGAACAAAAGTCCCGCCTCCCAATGCAATCACTACCGGACCGCTATGCTCCATGGCATGGCGCAACGCGTCGCTCTCCAGTTCGCGGAACCGGGACTCGCCGCGAGTGGCAAAAATCTCGTGAATACGCAGCTTCGAACGCCGTTCGATCTCAGAGTCAAGGTCGATGACCGGCCACTGGAGATGCGATGCGAGCGCCCGGCCGACGGTGCTCTTGCCAACTGCCATGAATCCCGTGAGGGCGATGATGCGTGGAGCGCAGTGCGGTAGATGGCCGGAGGCTTTGCGCATCGCAATGGGTTGACCGCTGGGAGGGATGCAGGCTCGCACCCGATCTTAACATCCCGGTCCGGGGCAAACCGCGCCAGGACTCCATGCACCAGAGGTTGTAACCCTACTGCGACCGTTGTGGGATGGCAGTAATCCCGCCGTCCGATATCTTCCCAGCATGCAGCTCATCCAGATAGGCGAACCCAGGCAGAAGACGGTCCTGGACCTTGTGCAGGAAATGGCAGCGCGCCAGCAGGCGGAGATGGAAATGCTGAAAGCGGCAGCACGTAGCCGCGCGGCAAATCGCCCCCGCCGCGCCCGCCCGCATTGCGTCCCGTCAAGGCGACCCTCCGGCCTGGTTTAAGTTTGGATGTTCGATCGCGGACCTTCGCAGCCGGCGCTCCACGCTCCCGCGGCCGAAGGTCCGCACCATGCGCGGGAGTCAAGTCCCTTAATCCTCAATCTTCACAGTTAAGGCGGCGCCAATGGTGCCGCGGCCTTAGCGCCCGCAGCTTCGTCCCGGCGGGCCTCACTTCTTCGCCGTCGGCAATACGGTGTAGGTCGGATGCTGGTAGGTCCCCCCGATCTTCAGGCTGACGATGGCTCCCTTGTGCTTCCCGGCCCGGGTGAGTGGCTGAATGATTTTCAGCAGGAACGACTTCACCCCGGTTGTTGCTTTCGACAGCTTCGTATCGAGCCACATGTGCCCGCGCAGATCGATCTTCTCGGTTTTCAGCTGGTATGTGCCGCTGACACGGGCCGACGCCCCCGGCACGTCAAAGGTGATGTTGCCGAGCTTGGCAACCGCGTCGCGTAACGCCACATGGCCTTTCACATTTGAAAGCACCCGTCCGGGATCGTAGCTGTTATTGCCCACCTTGTCGTTGATATCTTCCACCTCATCGGCTTTGCCCCGGGCGCGTGCGCTCAGCACGTCGATGTCTCTCTGCGTCTCGGGACTGGTGTATTGGCCGCCGCGGATGCCGAAATCTCCCTCCAGAGTAACCTTGTCGATAAAGGGCCGGTTTTCCGGCGGCAAACTCGCCCTGCCCTGGAAGGTGATGGAGCCGGTCATGGGAGGCGTGCCGTCTTCCACGAACGGCCGCAGCAGGTCCTGTACCCGCGCCTGAGTCGAATAGATCTGCATTGTGAAGGTCTTTCCGTTGCCGTCGCCGGCGACAGAGCCGTCGCAAATCACCGTCGTCCGCCCCCAGTGAGCGGCAACCGGATCGAGCGCGACATCTCCGTTCAATCCGTTCACCGTAGCGTGAAACTGCGTGATGAGGTGCAGCGGATGGCCGCCTTCCGTCACCACAAAATTGGGGACATCGGTCGAGCCCTGCACGTCAAGATGCTGGAGCGGACCGTCAAAGTTCCCGCTGGCGGCGAGAGTGCCTCGTATTCCGCTGAAGCTGCCGAGGTCGAGGCGCCCAACGCTGTAGGAGCCGGAAAGGCGAGTCACTCCGGGGTTTCCCGGCTGCCAGGGACCGAATTTTCCCACCACCCCCACATCTGCAGGCGGATAGGGCAATTGCACCGTCGCCTGAAACGCCAGCGGCCGCGAATCGGCAACGTCGTGCAGCCCCAGTTTCGGGACGCGGAACACCAGCGGCTGCTTCCGCTGCTCGGTCGGCGCGAACTCGACTGCCACTCCGTCGGCAATGATCTGTCCGATCGTCAGGCCGGAATGGAACAAGCCGACATTCACCGGCGCTGAACCGCCGTTGCCTGCCTGCCGCCGTATCAGAAGGTGAATTCCGTCCGCCCGGATCGTGCTGATGTGGTGGGTTAGCAGTCCGTGATAGCTGCCTACAATCGTCAGCTCCCGGACGGTCATCAGGGGCGGGGCGTTGGGGCCCGGGCCGCGGCGGAAGGTCACCTGCCCGGCAACGCAGCCGGGATGTGGGAAGAACATGTACCGGAAGTTGCCGACCTGCACCACGCTTCCGGACTGCTGCTGCAATGCCTGAATGACCGAGTTGCGGGTGAAGGGCCATTTGTGGGCCACGACAGCGACCAGAACAGCGATGCCGGCCAGCACCGCTGCTGTCGCAATCAGGACGCGGCGATTGCCCTGAGCGCCCTCTGTGAGCGCAGCTCTGGGCGGCCGCTCCTCTACCTGGACCTGCATTTCTGGGCGCGTCTTCCTTCCGGAAACTTCACTGCGGTATGGGCTGACGCTACGTATGATGGCGCATTGCAGATGACGGTTATCCACGCCTGGAGCCGTCCCAGAAACTCCGCCTTCTTAATACCGCAAGCCTTCTCTTAGCCTCCGTAGGCGCGTCGACCTTAGCTCCACCTCCCCATTTGGCCGTGAAAACCAGGTACAAAAACCAGGCGCGGTTCAGGCATTGACGGGGGAGACCTTAGTACTTCCGGAATCTATACTCGGCGCGTTCCACCTTCCAGATTTTGTGCAGGGCCATTACACCCGCGTGGCGTTAAGCCATGCGCCGCTGGAGTTCTGATGTCCAAAATATCCGCTATTTTTTCCCTGGCTGTCATGCTGAGCCTGCCGCTCGCGCTTTACGCAGCTCAGCCGCAGCAATTCCAGTCCATCATCCCGAACACCACACTGCACGCCGAGACCAGCAACAACAGTTCCGCCGCCGATTCCTTTCCCGGATGCGAGATCACCACGGTCACCGACGGCCAGTGCGTGGACAACGGTGATCTGAAGGCAAGCAACATCAGCAAGGTAAATGTTCATACCCTGCTTTCACCCTCGCAGCAGGGCGCGAAGATATACACCACCTATATTCCTTACTGGGTGCACGGTACTCATCCCAATATCGGCTACAGCTCGCAGGATCCCAATCACGTAGCGAAGGAGATCGTCGACCTGACCAGCCGCGGCTTCGACGGCGTGCTGATCGACTGGTACGGCCCGGGCAGCTATGAGGAGGGCGCGTCGGAGATCCTGAAAGGCCAATTGGAGCAGCAGAGCACCCTCAGCTTCGCCCTGATGATCGACAAGGGAGCGGTGGAGTGGTTCTCCTGTTATCCAAACTGCTCGGCCACGCAGGCGCTGCTGAACCTCATCAGCTTTGTCCGCCAGCACGGCTACTTCAGTTCCAGCGCCGCCATCCGCAACAGCGACGGCAAGACCATCGTCACCCAGTTCGGCATGGAAGCGTACAACATCAACTGGACGACCATCGAGAGCCAGAACCCCGACCTGGAGTGGATCTTCGAGAACGCCGGCGCCTTCAGCAACAGCTACACCATCGGCGCCTACGGATGGCTCTCGCCCAAACATCCGCTGCAACAGGGCTACGAAGGCCTCGATTACACGCAGTACTTCCTGCAGATTGCCAGCCAGCATCCGTCAAAGAAAAACTGGGCCTCGACCTGGAAGGGCTTCAACGACATCGTGGCCAACTGGGCGCCTCCCGGCGGCCGCCACATCCAGCAACTGTGCGGCAAGACGTGGCTTGACTCCTGGAGTGTGGTTCGCGGCTATACCGGCCGCCTTGACGCCGTACAGGTTGTAACCTGGCACGATTACGAAGAGGGCACCGAGGTGCAGAGCGGCATTGACAACTGTCTCAGCATCTCGGCCAGCGTCAGCGGAAGCATGCTGAGCTGGAGCGTCCCCGACGAGTCAACGCTCGACCACTACACCGCTTACATCTCCACCGACGGACAGAACCTGATGTCGCTGGGTGACTACTATACCGGCACGCATTCGCTCGATCTGGCGCCTTTCAACTTCCCTTCGGGCACTTATCAGGTGTTCGTGAAGGCGGTGGGCAAGCCGAGCGTCCTGAACAATATGTCGAATGCGGCGACATACACCATCGGGGTGCAGGGGGCGCCCGCCGTGGTGATCACCTCTCCGCACAACGGCCAGGACGCCGGTCCGGCAACCAACCTGAATGTCCAGGCTTCAAGTCCCAATGGACCTATTTCGGAGTACATGGTCTATCTGGACGGGATGCTGGTGCGGACCATCCCCGGCGCTCCTTCGTTCCAGGCGTGGATCTCCACTGGCATGGGGGTGCACTTCATCGCCGTGCGCGCGGTGGACAACATGGGGCAGTGGGGTGCTGCCAACGTGTGGATCCGGCGTACCTACTGAGTTCGGGCGGAATTGTGCCGTTCTCCGGTCCCTCGCAGGCTAGCGCTTGCGGGGGACCTGCTTCTCCACAAAAGAATCAGATCTGGTAGTCGATCTCGATGACCTGCTGCAGCCGGTCCTCGCCGTCGCCGTCGCCGGGAGCCAGCTCCCGCCCCTGCAGCTCGCGGACTTCGTGCTTCAGTCTTCTGACCTCACTGGCCACCGCCGCCAGGGCCTCGGAGAGTGGATCGTTGATCTGTTTGGGATCGGTGATGACCACGCGCTTGCCCTGACGAAGCACGATGTGGCCGGGAACGCCCACCACGGTGGAGTTGTCGGGCACGTCACGCAACACTACCGAACCGGCGCCAACCCGGCAGTTCTCGCCGAGGGTGATGTTGCCCAGCACGCGCGCCCCCGCACCGACGACTACGTTGTTGCCAAGGGTGGGATGGCGCTTGCCGGTTTCTTTGCCCGTGCCCCCCAGGGTTACGCCCTGGAAGAGGGTCACGTCGTCACCGATGATCGTGGTCTCGCCGATCACCACGCCCATGCCGTGGTCCACGAAGAAACGGCGCCCGATCCGGGCGCCGGGATGGATCTCAATGCCGGTAATGAAGCGCGCAACCTGGGACAGCGCCCGCGCCAGAAACCGCCAGCCGTGAATCCATAGCCAGTGATGCACGCGATAGCCCCAGAGCGCGTGCAGGCCGGAGTAGAGCAGCACGACCTCCAGCCTGGACTTCGCCGCGGGATCGCGATCAAGCACCGCGTCAATGTCTTCACGCGCGCAGGAAAAAAAGCTCACGCCGCCGCCTCCGCTACCAGATTGAGCGACTCATTGCGCAGTTGCTCGAAGAGCACGCTGGTCAGATAGCGCTCGCCGTAGTCCGGAAGCACGACAACGATCAGCTTGCCGGCGTTTTCCGGCCGCTGGGCTACCCGTATGGCGGCTACCGCCGCAGCACCCGAGGAGATGCCCACCAGCAGACCTTCCTCGCTGGGCAGACGCCGCGCCATCTCGATGGAGTCCTCGCCCGATACCTGGATGACTTCATCGATGAGGTCGGTGCGCAGAATGCTGGGCACGAAGCCTGCTCCCAGCCCCTGAATCTTATGCGGGCTCGGCTGCCCGCCCGACAGCACCGGACTTTCCATCGGCTCGACCGCGATGGCCCTGAAGGAAGGCTTCTTCGGCTTGATGTATTCGCTCACGCCCGTCAGCGTCCCTCCGGTCCCGATGCCCGATACGAGAATGTCGACCTTGCCTTCGGTATCGTCCCAGATCTCCGGGCCGGTGGTTTCACGGTGGATCTTGGGATTCGCCGGATTGTCAAACTGCTGGGGCATGAAGCCGTTCGGAGTCCCGGCAAGGATCTCGTTGGCTTTCGCAATGGCGGCTTTCATCCCTTTCGCACCCGGGGTGAGAACGATCTCCGCGCCATAGGCGCGCAGCAGAACGCGGCGCTCCAGGCTCATCGTGTCGGGCATGGTGAGGATGAGCTTGTAACCTTTGACGGCGGCCACGAAGGCGAGGCCAATTCCCGTGTTGCCGCTGGTCGGCTCGATGAGCACCGTGTGCCCGGGCGTGATCTTCCCCGCGCGCTCGGCCTCGTTAATCATGCTGACGCCGATGCGGTCTTTCACGCTGCTGCATGGGTTGAAGCTTTCCAGCTTGGCGACGACGTTGGCGCGCGCACCGTTGGTCACTTTGTTCAGACGCACCAGCGGCGTGTGTCCGATCAATTCGGTAATGTCATTGGCTATCTTCATCTTGCTATCTCCGAATGGCTTGGCTCGATGTTTTGATGTAAAGGTTTGGATTTAACGGAGGCGAGCGGGGATTCAGCTATCGGCAACAACAACACAGGCAGGCGGGCTGGAAGCGAGGGGCGCGAATCTCAGCGGGAACGTGCTGCATTGTGTCGCTGCGCTTCATAGGCCGTCCGGTTTCGGCGGGTTCGCATAGCTTATCACGTCTTACCTGAGCTGCATACCTTGAGACGTCCCGGCGGGCAATCCGGTGCCCTGGCGCACTGTTGCCGAGATGCGAAAGACGGCGCTTCATCTCATTGTTGTTGCCGTTCCTGGTCGCGCATGTCACAATCGCGCGACTTCCCGTCGAGGTGGAACTATGTTCCGAATTGCGTCCCTGCTGTTGCTGATTCCCGCCCTCGCCGGCCAGATGACGGCGCAAGTCAGGCCGGCGGCTGCGCCGGTTCCCGGAGAAAGTCTCGCGTCTCTCGCGTGGCTCCTCGGCGGTACCTGGGTCTCCGATGTCAAGGACCCCTCCGACGGCTCGGTGACACACGTGGAGAACCGCATCCGCTGGGCGCCCAACCGCCACGCTATCGAGTTCGACACCAACTTCAACGGCAAGCCGCATTACAACGGCTTTTACGCCTGGAATCCCGCCAGCAGAAACATCAGCTTCTTCTATACCAGCTCCGAAGGCGACCTGGCGACCGGCACTGCGGCCTCCGACGCCGACGGCAGGATCCTGCGCCAGGAGTTCGACATCGTGCACGCCGACGGAAGGACCGGACATCTCCGCTCCACCACTGAGCGCGACGGCAGCGACGCCTACTGGTTCACTGCTTTTATGCAGAAGGATGGCGAATGGTTACAGGTGTTCCGGATCCGCTATGAGAGGAAGGGCGACTGATCCTCAAGCCTCTCTCCGGAGCAGGCCTGCGCATGGGCGAGGTTCTGTCCGCGGAGGGCGAATAGCAGACCTTCGCCGGGGCAAGATTTTTTCGTTCGAGCCGGGAAGGTTACCGCTCGACCGCCAATCCCACCGCGTTGCCGCCGCCCAGGCACAATGCCGCGATTCCTTTGTGAACGTCGCGGCGAATCATCTCGTAAAGCAGCGTGGTAAGAATGCGAGCGCCGGTTGCGCCGATGGGATGTCCGAGAGCCACGGCGCCGCCATTGACGTTCACCCGGTTGAGGTCCAGTCCGAGTTCGCGCGTCACCGCGATCGCAGCCACCGAGAAGGCTTCGTTGATCTCGTAGAGATCGACGTCCTCGTTCTTCCATCCGGTTTTCTTCCATAGCTGGCGGACTGCTTCCACCGGCGCCATCATCACCCAGGCCGGGGCAATGCCGCTGGTGGTCTGCGCCACGATGCGCGCCATCGGCTTCAGGCCGAGTTCCTTCGCCCTGGCCGCCGATATGACCACCACGGCCGCACCGCCGTCGTTCACGCCGGGAGCGTTGCCTGCGGTGACCGTCCCATCCTTCTTGAACGCCGGCTTCAGCCCGCGCAGGACTTCCACCGTCGTGTCCTCGCGCGGCGACTCGTCCTTGCTGAACAGCACGGGAGGCGCGCCCTTCTTCTTCGCCGGCAGCTCGACGGGAACAATCTGGTCCTTGAAGCGGCACTCGTTGGTCGCGCTCACCGCCTTGCGATGCGAGTTCGCGGCGTACAGGTCCTGCTCCTCGCGCGTGATCCCGTATTTCTCGGCGACATTCTCGCCGGTGTTGCCCATGTGATAGTCGTTGTAAATGTCCCACAGGCCGTCGTGCACCATCGAGTCAACCACTTTCTGATCGCCCAGCCGGAATCCTTTGCGCGCATTCTGCAGCAGGTAAGGAGCGTTGGTCATGCTCTCCATGCCGCCGGCGACCACGATCCCCGCGTTGCCCGTCTGGATCGCCTGCTGCGCCAGGCCGACCGCTTTCAGCCCCGAGCCGCAGACCTTGTTGATGGTCATGGCGCTCACCTTCTCGGGAAGGCCGGCGCCGAGCGCCGCCTGGCGCGCGGGGTTCTGTCCCAGACCGGCGGAGACAACGTTGCCCATGATGCACTCGTCCACGGTTGTGGGATCGATGCCGGCGCGCCGGACCGCCTCACGCACCGCGATGGCGCCCAGCTGCGGCGCGCTGATCTCCGAGAGCGAACCCTGAAACTTGCCGATTGGCGTGCGTACCGCCGAGACGATGACAACCTCTTCCATGGCAGGCATGATTGTGACTCCTATGATGAAATCGTAAAGCCCCATTATAAGATGAGCCCTTGGCCGCGGACCCACAAATCCCGCCTGGAGCGAAGCCTTCCCGCGCCCGGCAACCCCTGCTGGCGCCGTGGTGGCACACCGCAATTCTCATCGCCGTACTGCTGCTGGCTTCGGTGAACGGCACGCGCGGCAGGCATCTCCTCGCCTCCGGCGGCAGCAAACTGCCGCAATATCTCTGGACCATGACGTGGGAGGGGATACTTGTCGGCTTCGTCCGGCTGGGCACGCGCAAACATATCCGCCTGCGCGAACTGGTTGGCGGCCGCTGGGCGAGACCCGAAGAGTTCTGTCTCGACATGGTGTATGCGGGGGTCTTCTGGGTCTGCGCCATGTTCGTGCTGGGAGTGGCGGCGAAATTGATGCATCTGGTGCAGGCCGGCAAAATCGAAAGCATGCGCCGGGCGCTCGGCTTCCTCGCGCCCCGCAGCAGCCTTGAACTGGCGGTCTGGTTCTGCGTCAGCGCGACCGCCGGATTCTGCGAGGAGATCATCTTTCGCGGATATCTGCAGCGGCAGCTCGCCGCAATCGGCAACTCGATGCTCGTTGGCGTGCTGCTGTCGGCGCTGGTCTTCGGCGCCGCACACGGCTACGAAGGCCTCGCACGCATGGTCCTGATCGCAATTTACGGATTGATGTTCGGGTTGCTCGCGTGGTGGAGAAAGAGCCTGCGACCGGGAATGATCGCCCATGCATGGCATGACTCGCTGAGTGGCGCGGTCCTGCGCATGATGAAATAGCCAGTGTTCATGCGGCTTTTCCGCATCGCGCCCGAAATGACAGGCAGGCTGCGCGAGGTGCGATGCCATCGCGGCGGTTTGCGGAGCGTCGCGAAGGTTTGTACCTCGCCCGCTCGCGCCGCCCGACGCATGTTTTTTTGCTTGACTATTTTTTTCATTGACTCTATACAGAAGACAAATCGCGATGAAGTGAGTGTCGCGATAAAAGGGAGAATAGAAAACAATGGCAACCAAAAAGGCTGCAAAGAAGGGGAAGAAGGCTTCGAAGAAGAAGCACTAGCCAACCCTTCGACCGTACGCAGAGGGGACGCGAAAACGTCCCCTTTGGTTTTTTGGGAGAGCGTCCTCACGCGCCGCAAGAAATGATGGGGACCCCCTTTCGCCTTGGGGCGGATTTTTGCAGCGGTGAAGCCGCCCTTCATCCGGCGCCACCTCGGCCCGCGCTAGTTGATTGTCGCCACCTGCGCGGCGCCAGGACGCGGCAGCGGCTCTTCGTGCCTGGGGCAGATGCTGTGATAGGAACATCTCGCGCATTGCGAATTCGGCCGTGCCTCGAACTCGCCGGCGGCAATCCTGGCGGCGATCGTCGTGACCCGGGCCTCGGCCTCGCGCAGTTGCTCCGGTGAGCGGTGGGACTCGACTGCCGTTCCGTCCTTGAGATTGACGAAGACAAGCGAAGCCGGCCTGTGACCCATGCGCGCGGCGGCGAGCGCGTAGACGGAAAGTTGCAGGCTTTCGTCGGCATCCTCCTGCGTTTTGGCGCGGCCGGTCTTGTAATCCACCACGACGACTTCGCCATTGCCCAGCAGGTCCAGCCTGTCAAACCTTCCTTTCACCCGCGCCTCGCCCACTTCGATGTTGAAGCGATGTTCGGTATGCAGGACGTTGCCGGCCGGGCGCGCCAGCGCGGAGCGCAGCAGCGAGCTCAGTTGCGCGCGGCCATCTCTTTCGTAAAGCTCGCGCTGCAGCGGCTCGTCGATCTTCGCTTTGGCAAACTCATCGAGGAAGCAGGCGATTACGGTTGCCTCGTCGGGCGGTCGCCCGGCGCGAACACCGCCGAAGTACGCCTTTAGCGCCAGATGCATGGCATTGCCGAACTGCAGGGCGGCGGTGGCGTCCTCGGGAAGCCGCCAGTCGTAACGCAGCTTGTAAGCCAGCGGACAGTTCTCGTACATCTCGATGGCGCTGGCGCTCAGCTCCAGCCGGTGACCATGCTTGCGAGAAGGCAGCGCGGTCCATTGCGAAACCATGGGGAGGGCCTCGGCGGAGGCGTGCAGTTGCGCAATGGTTGCGGGCGGCAGAAAGCGGCAGGCGATCGAACCATCCAGCGAGCTTCGCGCGACACCGGCCAGCTCGCGCAGATATAACCTGGGAAGCGCCGGCTCTCCCTTATCTTTCCCCGCCTTGCCGCACAGATACAGCTCCTCCATGGCGCGCGTCATCGCCACGTAGAACAGCCGGCGCTCCTCCTGCTGGTGCAGCGCCTTCGGCTCTGCCACGCTCATGGCGAACATGGAGCGCAACTGCCGGGGAAACTCGACCAGACATTCCTTGTACTGGGCGGGAAACGATGACGAGGCGGCGCGAACCACGAAGACGCAGGGAAACTCCAAGCCTTTGGCGCCATGGGCCGTCATCAACTGCACCGCATCCTGGGCGGGCGCATGGCCCAGCTCGGACGGGGCCAGCGCCGCAACTGGATCGTCCTCATCCGTTTCCTCGAGAAGCGCGCCGCCGGCTTCGCGGAAGAGCGTCACGTAGTCCAGGAACTCCTGCAGGCGGCCCTGACCGGCAATCTGCCTGGGCTTGTTCCCCCAGCGCGCGGCGAAATCGCGAAGGCGCCGCAGCGGCATCGAGTCAGGCAATCCGAAGGCGCGCTGTGCTGTGTCCAGAGCCGTGGCGACGCTGTTGTCGGCCGCGGCCAGCTCCCGCCGTGCTGCGCGAATCGTGGCGATCACCTCCATGCCGCCGGGAACACTTTCCAGCACGGCCTCTGCCTCCAGGCCGCTGCCAGCCAGCGCCAGTTCGGCGCGGAAGCGGCGGGGATCGACATCGAACCGGGGCAGCGCGGCGACACGGAAAAGCGCAACCGGGTGGGAAGAGTCGAGGATACGCAGCACCGCAACCGCGTCGCGCAGCTCGGGCGTGTGGAGCAGATCGGCGCCCCTGACGCGCACGGGTATGCCGCGCCAGGTGAGCTCCGTCACGATTTTTTCGCGATGATGATGAAGCCGGTAGAGTATGGCGATGTCGCCCAGCTTCATCGCCGGGCGCTGCCGTTGCATCTGCTGGATGGCATCGGCAATAAAGATGGCCTCGTGTTCACGACCGTGGTGGCCAATCGCCTGCACCGGCAAGGCGCCGGCAAGTTGCGGCTCGCGCCGCAGGCGTTCGCAGGTGAGCGGCTCGCGCGTGCTGCGGTCGTCCAGGGGGACGATGGCGGGATTGCGGCGGATGATCTCCCAGGCGCAGCGCAGGATGGCAGGCGTGGAGCGCCGGTTGGCCGACATGGTCACGCGCTTCACGCGCTCGCGGCCGAAGGTCAGAAGGAACTGGTCGAATGCGCCGCTGGTTGCGCCGCGAAACTGATAGATGGCCTGGTCGGGATCGCCGACCGCGAAGACGTTGGCCTGCTCTCCGGCGAGCAGGCCGGCCAGCCTGATCTGCGCCACGTTGGAGTCCTGGAATTCGTCGATCAGGATGAACCGCGCCCGCCGCTGCGCCCGCTCCAGTACCGACTTGCGGCGGATCAGCACCTCGACCGCGCGGGTGATGATGTGGCCGAAGGTGCCAAGGCCCTCCTGCTGCAGCAGCTCCTCGGCAAAGCGGAAGGCGCGCGCCACTTCGCGACAGCGCCCGAGCACTTCCTCGTCCGGCATACCATCGGCATCTTTCGATTTGGCCATGCGCGGCAGCGGGATCTCGCCGCGCTCCAGCCTGGTGACATAAGCCTCGTAATCTTCCGGGGTGCGCAGCTCGTCGTGGCAACTGCTGAAGAACTTCAGCAGGTCCTCGAGAAACTTTCCCGGATCGGCCGCCCTGATGTAGTGCTGCAGCTTCAGGTCGGCAATGCGGCGGCGCAGAAGGACGAAGAGATCCGTATCGTCGAGGAGCTGGAACCTGGTGCCCGCCTCCTGCAGCAGGCGAAAGCACCAGGCATGAAAGGTGTTCGCCTGCAGGCCGCTGCTCATCAGCTTGCGGGCGGCGCGCTGGCGCTCGATTTCCGGATAGAGCGAGCCCTGCGGGCCGGCAGGAGGGTAGAGGATGCCGGCGACGCGGGAGATCAGCTCGGCGGCCGCGTTGCGGGTGTAGGTGACGGCGAGAATCTCGTCCGGCCGGGCGGCTTCGGTGCGGATAAGGTGGGCAATGCGCCGCGCCAGCACCGTGGTCTTGCCGGTGCCCGCGCCGGCGACCACCAGCATGGGTCCATGCACGTGCTCGATAGCCTGCCGCTGGTCGTCGGTGGGTACGAAATCGTGGTGGCCGTTGCCCGACACGGCGCCTCCCAGCAAACGAAGAAAAAGCGAAACCATGATTATCCTTCGTTGTCACGGGATTTGCAAGGGCAAAACGCGGAATTATGCCTTTGGCAAACCCATATATCAGTTAGTTCGGGAGCATCCAGTTTTCTCTACGTACTGGCATTCGGTGGCTTCGGTTGCGCCGGTCCGGATCATGATTTGCTTTTGGGCGCGACGCAGGTCGGGGTAGCGGAGCCACTTGCAATAGTCGAATTCCAATACATCTCCGGTTCGTGGACTTACAACGTATGTCCCCCAGGGACTCGTGGCCGCAGTGTTAGGAAAATCGCAATGAGCACCAAAAGAATAGTAATCCGGCACAAAGGGACGGCCCGGTCTATCGAGAGGTTCAATCTCGCAGTATTGGGACGAAAGAGGGAACCTTTGATGCTTGAGGACAAGGGCAACCAGCGACTTAGCGTCGGTAATACCGATACGAGCTTCCTGAGAACCGGGCCACGCCAGACCAAGAAATGCCAACACAAACGTTAGATGGTGCATTACTCGCATAATGCTTGTATCATTTTCGCTCTTCCGTCCTTCGTTGTCTCTTCTTTGGTGGCTTCATTTTTCAGCACGAGAAGTCAGATCTCCGCTCTCGCTATAGCCAGCGCAGCAATCGCTGCGGTCTCGGCCCGCAGAATGGTCTGGCCGAGAGAAGCGGCAATCCAGTGCGAGCTTGCGAAGCTCTGCAACTCTTCGGAGGTCCAGCCGCCTTCGGGACCGATGGCGAGGGAGAGAGACTCGACATCGGGATGCAGGCGCAAAACATCGTTCAACAAAACTTCGCGTTCTGCTTCGGCGAGGACGATGCGCAACGTCTTCTCCCCTGAAGTGCGGACCTCTCCACCCGGACCCAACTCTTCGGTCGGGATAGCAGCGGAAATGTTCGGGTCGTCCGGTTGCGCCAGGGCAGCCTTCAGCTTCATGGGGTCAGCAATCTGGGCCGGCGAAACCCGGCGCGCCTGCTCCGAGGCCTCGCGTGCAATGCGCCGCCAGCGCTCGACCCGCCTGGCCGCCGCCGTGGCCAGATGCTTTTCCGTGCGCCGCGCGATAACAGGAACAATCCACGTCACATCAAGTTCAGTGCACTTCTCGATCGCCCACTCCATACGATCGAACCTGAAAATTGCCAGCAGCAACGTGATGGGCGCCACCCGGCCGGCAGCGATGGTTTCGGCGAGCGCGAACTCCACGCGGTCATCGGCCACGCTGGAAACGGTTGCGCGCCGCACCTCATCACCACACGCGACGTCGAATTGCTGGCCAACCCGCGCGCGCAGCGTCCTCGCCAGATGCGCGGCGTGCGCCCCGGTCAGGGCTGCACGGTCGCGGGAGAACTCGTCGGCGATCCAGCGGCGGCGGGTCATCGCGTGAAGAGTAGCAGAACGATGGCGATGGCGATGGCGGCGTAGACGCCGCCGAAGATGCGGTTCTGCCGCGCGAGGATCTCCTCCTGAAAGGCGCGGCTGTTGAGCACGAATTCCATGGCCGAAACCATGCCGACCAGCACAGCCAGAATGAGCCAGCGCTCCTCGCGCAGGCGTGCGGTCGCCAGAAACGGAATGGCCAGCAGTGACAGCCCCAGATAGATCATTCCGCCAATGCGGGCGCGCCTGCGGCGCCTGGGATTCTGGTAGCGGACCATCACGATACGCGCCAGCTCGCGCGGCTTGGCCAGACGGGCCGCCGCGGGCAGCACGGTGACGATCAGCAGAAACCACGCGTAGATGCGCAGGGCCTTGTCCAGGGAAGCGGGTTCCGACGACCCGCAGACAGAATACAGGTATTCGCTCGCGCCGGAAGGGAAGCGCTGGTGCTGGAAACCGGTGAGCAGCAAATTCGGTGGCCGGTTCCACAGGAAACACCGGGTCAGCATCCAACCTGACCCGAGCCGCGTGAGCGGCAGGATCCCCGCCGGGACAACCGGAGTTTCCGCGATGGGCTCAAACCAGGTAAGATAAGTAATGCAGGTTTGAGTCTTCGTGTGGGGTGATCGCTTTTCGCCCTTCGCCAGGACGCTCAGCGAGAATTTTGCCTGGTCACGAGAGCTTTCGCATATGCGGAAAGGGACTCTGGCGGAAGGCGAAAGGGAAGAGCGTCAGCGCAGAAAGGTTTTCACTAATTGCTAGCTGCTGGTTGCTAGCTGCTGCTTATGTCCGTTCCCGTATCCCAGATGTGGACAGTTGCCACGTACGTCCTGAAGCAGCGCCTGCGTGGCCGCAAGCGCTATCCGCTCGTGCTCATGCTGGAGCCGCTCTTCCGCTGCAATCTGGCCTGCGCCGGCTGCGGCAAAATCCAGTATCCCGCGCACGTGCTCAAGCAGAACCTCTCGCCCGAGGAGTGCTTCCGCGCCGTGGACGAGTGCGGCGCGCCCATGGTCTCCATCCCTGGCGGCGAGCCGCTGATGCACCCCGAAATCGGCCGCATCGTCGAAGGCCTGGTCGCGCGCAGGAAATACATCTACCTTTGCACCAACGCGCTGCTCCTTAAAGAAAAACTTCATCTCTTCAGGCCGAGCAAATATCTGACCTTCTCCGTGCACATGGACGGCGAGCGCGAGCACCACGACTTCTCCGTGTGCCGCGAGGGCGGATTCGACGTCGCGCTGGAAGGGATGCGCGAGGCGCTGCGCCGCGGCTTCCGCGTCACCACCAACACCACGCTGTTCGATGGCGCCGACCCCAACAGCGTGCGCCGCTTCTTCGACCAGATGATGGAGTTGGGCGTGGAGGGCATGATGCTCTCGCCCGGCTACTCCTACGACAAGGCGCCCGACCAGAAGCACTTTCTCGGCCGCGCGCGTACCCGCCGGCTCTTCCGCGCCATTCTGGCAAACCGCAAGAAGAGCTGGGTCTTCAACCAGTCGCCGCTCTTTCTGGAATTCCTCATGGGCCGCCGCGACTATCCCTGCACCGCGTGGGGCATGCCCACCTTCAACCTCTTCGGCTGGCAGAAGCCCTGCTACCTGCTGCAGGACGGCTACGCCGACACCTTCGAAGAGCTGATGCGCGAGACCGAGTGGCACCGCTACGGCACCGAGAGCGGCAATCCCAAATGCGCCAACTGCATGGTGCACAGCGGATATGAAGCCTCCGCCGTGAACGACACCTTCAGCTCATGGAAGGGATTTCTGGCGACCATCCGCGCAACTTTCTCGACGCAGTACAAAGACGACGAAGCGCTGGCCATGCTGAAGGAACAGATCAAGCCCGTCCACGCCTACAATCCGCTGGTGCAGATCTCTTCCGACTCGTAGCGTTGGTTTTCACCATGGATGTCGACAGAGCTGCAACTGACTACTGGGTGATCTTAAACACCTCGCCAGTGGTCCGATTGCCGCCACCGAAATAGGTCGTTCCGTAGACAACACCATTGCTATCGACGATCACGCTGCCATATAAGGCCTCGCCGTCATAAATGCTGAAATCGTACAGGTCTCTTTCTGTCCAGCCACCATTCGAAGGCGTTAATTTGAAAACCGATCCATCCCGTTGTGTTCCTCCATAGTAGGTTGTGCCGTAGAGACTGCCGGCACGGTCCATGAACAAGGTCGCCCACGGCCCTCCCTCAAACCCGCCAGCTGGAAAGATGTACAGCACATTCAGGATCCAGCCGCCACCCGACGGTGATAATTCGAAGACGGCGCCGTTTCTGTTTGGACCACCATGGTAGGTAGTGCCGTAAATATTGCCGGTGCTGTCAAAGATCAAACCACCAATGGGCGTTGCTCCATCATTGCCATTCTGAAACGCATGAAGAACACTCTCTGACCATCCCGATCCGGTCGGCGATAACTGGAAGACGACTCCAAGGCCGTTCCTGCCGGCGCCCGAGGCTGTGCCATACAAATTGCCGGCCTGGTCGAGGGTCACGGTGGCGAGCGGAGCAGCTCCATCCGCGCCGCCGGTGAATCGGTAAACCAGGCTTTCGCTCCAACTTCCACCCGAGGAGGCCAGTTTGAACACGGTGCCGCAACCCGGGCCGCCGCAACCGCTTCCTCCGCCCGAGTAGGTTGTTCCGTAGATGTTGCCCGCCGGATCGAAGACGATACCGCCAGCCGGCGCCGAACCATCCGAGCCGCCCTGAAAACGGTAGAGCACGCTCTCCGTCCAGGTGCATACCACTGAGTGACAGGACGCTGTCAGTTTATAAATTGTGCCGCAACAATCATCCGTGATGCCGCCGCCGGAAGTTGTGCCATACAAATTGCCATCGGGGCCGAAAATCACTGGCGATCTCGGATACGCGCCGTCCGTGTCCCCCTGAAAGCTATAGAGGGACGCAAAACTCCAGACTGTTGCCGACCTGGTCAGCCTGAAAACGGTTCCGTCGCCAAGTCCACCTCCGGATGTTGTTCCATAAACATTGCCCGCGCGGTCCATCGTCACGCCCGCCCATGGCCTTGCTCCATCGCTGCCTCCCGTGAACGTGTGCAGCACCTGTAAGGTTTGGGCCATAACCTCCTGAGTGGCGAGCAAACTCAGAACAACGATGGCGGCCAAAATGATTCCCCACCTGTGGCCGTTCTGTTTCGACTCCATGATTCCTCCCACATGCGGCTTTCGATTGCCGTCGGATGGCCGGGAAGTATACCCCATTGGCTTCGGTGCCTGGAGTTCTTGACCCG
>DATJAI010000095.1:0-4551 GCA_035516415.1 Binatia bacterium
CAGCGTCGTCCAGAAATGCGAGGTGCTCGCGCATCTCCATGTCGCCGGCGCGGATTTCGATGCCGAGCGCGCCCTGTCCGGCCGCCGGGCACATGAAGTCCTCCGCCAGCACCTGCCGGATCAATTGCGTCTTGCCCAGCCTGGTCAAACCCGCGGCCGCCAGGATGATGGCGTCGTACTCCCCCTGCTCCAGTTTGCGCACCCGCGTATCGACGTTCCCCCGCAGCGCATCGATGACAAGATCGGGCCGCGCCGCCTTCAATTGTGCCTGGCGCCGCAGGCTGCTGGTGCCAACGCGCGCCCCCTTAGGCAGCGCCTGAATGCTGTCATACTTCACGGAGAGGAAGACGTCCCGCGGATTGACCCGCGTGGTGATCGCCACCAATTCAAAGCCCGGCGGCAGCTCGGTAGGCAGGTCCTTCAGGCTGTGCACCGCAAGGTCGACGCGCCCTGCGGCCAGCGCCTCTTCGATCTCTTTCGTGAACATGCCCTTGGTGCCGACCTGGGCGAGGGCGACGTCGGTGATCTTGTCGCCGGTGGTCTTGATGATCTCGAGTTCGACAACATGCCCCCGCTGGCGCAGCAAGGTCGAAATGTGGTTGGCCTGCCAGAGGGCGAGTTGCGATCCGCGAGAACCGATCCGGAGCAGCGCCATCAGTTGCCCGCTCCCCGCTTGCCGCCGGCGGCAACTCCGGTTTCGTCGCGCACCAGGGTAGGTTTCGCCTCGCGCAATCCAAACAGCCGGCGCACCAGATCGATGACGGTAGTGGCCTCGGACGACTCGCGGGCCGCGCTCTTCAGCGTGGTAATGGGTGTGTGCATGATCTTGTTGATGATACCGCGCGTCAGCGCTTCCACCGCCAGCTCCTGTTCCGGCGTCAGCGTTCCCAGCCGGCCGCGCACGCGGTCGATCTCGGCCTGGCGGACGGTCTCAAGATGTTCCTGTAAGGAGACGATGGTGGGCACAACATCGAGCGTCTGCAATCGTGCCTGGAACTTGTCCACTTCCACCTGCACGATAGCTTCTGCGCGATCGGCCTCCGCATGACGGTCGGCCACGTGCGACGAGACGACCTGCTGCAGGTCGTCGATGTCGTAAACGAAGATCCCGTCCAGCTTGTTCATCTCCGGATCGACATCGCGCGGGACGGCGATATCGATGAAGAACATGGGACGGTTGCGGCGGCGATGCAGGAACTGCTCACCATGCTCCTTGCGGAAGATGGCGTGCGCTGCCCCGGTGGAAGTGAGGACGATGTCGGCCCACGGCACCGTCTCGTAGAGCTGGTCGAAGGCCAGCGCCTCGCCGCGGAACTTGTTGGCCAGGGCTACCGCGCGCTCGTAGGTCCGATTGGCGACATAAATCTGCTTGGCCCCGTGTGCCAGCAGATGGCGCGCCGCCAGCTCCGACATCTTGCCGGCGCCTACCAGGTAGACACTCTTGCCTTCCAGGTTGCCGAAGATCTTCTTGGCCAGATCCACCGCCACCGAGGCCACCGATACGGCGGAGGTAGCGACGGCGGTTTCATTGCGCACCCGCTTGGCAACGGCGAAGGCGCGGGTCAACAGGGCGTCCAACTGGGAATTGATGGCCCCGATGGCGCGCGCCGTGGCGTAGGCCTCCTTCACCTGTCCAAGAATTTGCGGTTCGCCCACCACCATGGAATCCAAGCTGGAGGCCACGCGGAAGATGTGGCGCACGGCATCGCCCTCGCGATGTTCGTAAAGATATTGGCGGTAAGCTGCGGGATCGCAACCGTAGAACTGGCGGAAGAAGCCATCCAGACCGGCGCAACCGTCGGCGGTGCGCGCCACCAGCTCCACCCGATTGCAGGTGGAGACAATCATCGCTTCCTCCACGCCGGGACAGCTCGCCAGAGCTCGCAGGGCCTCGGGCAGACGCGCCTCGGGAATGGCCAACCGCTCACGCACTTCCACCGGTGCGGTGCGATGATTTACGCCGATGACGACGAAGTTCATGAAGCGATAAACCTGTGTACACGGCTGAAATTGTTCGCCGCCCAGGCGCAGATGGCGACCACGAACGCGAAGGTCGCCAGAAACGCCGCCCGCCGCCCGCGCCATCCCGAGCTCCAGCGGGTGTAGAGCAACAGCATGTACACCGCCCACATGATGAACGACAGCAGGACCTTCGGATCGGCAAAGAACATGGGGCCGTACTTCTCGATGGCCAGCACCGAGCCGGTGACGATGCCGAAAGTCATGAAGGGAAAGCCGAACAGCAGGGCGTGATAACCGATGTCGTCGATGGTCTGCAGCGGCGGCAGCCAGGTGAGCAGGGGCGTCGGCCGTTTCAACTTCAGGGTGCGCTCCTGCACCAGGTACAGCAAACTGGCGCCGAAGCTCAGAAACAGCCCGGCATAGCCGGTGAAGATCAGCACCACGTGCACGAAGATCCAGCCGTTGCGCAGCAGCGGCGAGCTGAAGCTCACCGGCTTCTGCCCCAGCGCCGAGGCGAACGTCAGGACGAAGACAATGGGGAAGATCACGATGCCGGGCGTGGTCGTGCGGTATCCCACAAAGAAGACGAAGAACACCACCATGGCCAGAAAGGCAAGGATCGACTCGGAGTACTGGATCGAGGCCCAGGAGAGCTGGCCGATGAGGACACTGGATTCCACCAGGGAGACGAAGTGGAAGATCAGCCCCAGCCCGACTGCCGGCTCCACGACCCTGGCCAGCAGATTTCCTTTCTTACTGAGCAGCAGCAAGGAATACAGCAACCCCACGCCATAGCAGGCGACCGCGACGCGAAGCCAGATTAGCGGCATAAACCCCATGAGCGATAACGGCTACCCTCACCCGTTGTACTGCTCTAAGTATAGCGGGAGGAGAATCAGGCCCGAGTATGGACGTCACCGGGAGATGTGATGTACATCACACACTGGGGGTACGCGTAAACCCGGGCTGCAGATTGCAAGGCAGCGCAGCTTTAGCGATACCGCCCAGCGCCCTTTTTCGTTGCCAGACCTTCGAGGCCGACGCGTAATCTGCTTTGAAGGGGCCCGGCTTCAGCCGGGCCGAAACGCCTGGTCCTGAAAATCGAGGCTTCAGCCCCTGAGGTGGAGGGAATCCGAATCATTCAAGCCACCACAGTTCATCAACGAACTCACGACTCAGGGACGCTAGCCAGGGTAGTGGAAGTGCACAATGTGCTGCGAGGCGATGGTGACGCCGTTGCGCATTGCGGGGTGGAAGCGCCAGCGCTGCAGCACCGCCAACACCTTCTGCTCGATGCCGTAGCCGATGCCCTGAAGCAGCCTGGTTTCCACCACGTTGCCCTGCGCGTCGATGGTGACCTCGACGATGACGTCGCCCTGCACGCCGGCCGGCAGATCGCTGTGCGACACCGGAGGATCGGGGAAGATAACAGGAAATGCGGGTACCGCTTCGTCGCCGGTCAACGGCGAACCGGGTACGCGCCCGAAAGGCGAACCGCCGCGTGCAGTCTCCTCCGGCGCATTGGCGATGGCGAAGGCCAGCTGTTGGCGTCGCGTCTCGAGCTTCTGCGGCTGACGTTGCTTCGGCACCGGCGGATGAAGAGTTAGGCGCGCCTGCTCCGGCGCGGGCTCCGGGCGCTCAGCTCCGGTCGGAGCGAGGTAGGTGATGGAGCACGAGCCGGAGGAGTGCGGCACACCGGGGGCGACATCCGAAGGAGTTACAAAGACGGGAGCTGCATGGTAGAGCAGCACAAGCAGAAACGCCACGTGCGCCGCAAACGACGCCGCCATGCTGGCGTTCCGGAGCCGGCTTTTCGACCAAGGTATCCCCGCGAACATCGCCATCTCACCCGCTCAAGTGACAATTATGGCTGTCGGGGAGGGGCCTGTACAGCGCTCCCCCTGGTGCTCGTCCCAGCTTTCATCGGGACAACCCATAACCGCATTATTCGACGCCGATGGATTCCAGCAGGGCCAGCAGCAGCTCTGCATCCAGGCGGAGACGGCGTCCCTGGTGCAGCATGTCGGAGATTTCGTCGAAGCCCTGCATCAGGCGAAGTTTCACCGCGGCATACTGTTCCGGTTCCGTGAGGTTGCGGCCGTGAGCCGCTGCCCACCCTTCCAGCGCCTGCGGCTGGAGAAAGACGCTGACGGCGAAGGTGGTCTTGCGATCGGCGGTGACGTCGAAGACGTACTCGGTCGATGGCGCCTCGGGATCGTCTTCCAGCGCCGGACGTTTGCCCACGAAGTAGTACTGATATACATAGCCGGTCTCTCCGGTGTAGGTCTTGAGGCGGCGAGTTGTCATGTAGTCAGTATTCTATCTGCGGCAGCAGCGGCGAACTTACTCGCCATTTACCGGGAATGGGGAACGTTGACAGCCGCGGGGGCAGTCCCTACGCTATGGAGCGGCGGAAGTGCACCTCACAGAAGAGAAAAGTCATCTATCCAAGAAGGCTCGTTGCAACCAGACTTGGGGTGATCGAATGAAGGCGACTGAAACGCTGCACAACCTGGGCCAGAGTCTCTGGCTCGACAACATCACGCGCGACCTGCTGGACAGCGGCACCTTGAAGCGCTACATCGACGA
>DATJAI010000096.1:0-7351 GCA_035516415.1 Binatia bacterium
CAGTTCCTGAAGGTCTGTCTTGCCGCAAGCAGTCTCTTTCTCATTCTCGCCTGCCTTTCGGCAAGATTTTTTCTCATAGGATTTCCCTGCCGTCTTTGCCAGATGATACTACGTGCAGGCGGAAGTGCGTGTATAGGGCCAGGGGCAGCGCGCCCGGAACTTCGCTCATCTTTCTCCTTGCCGCGGGCGGCATTTACTCCACAGGCACTCGGGGCGGCAAAACTGCCGGTGCTGCGTCAAATGCTTATAATGCCAGTAACGAAAGTAGAGCCTGTTCTGCCCCATGAATCTGTGCTATTTCGTGCTCGCTTCGGCCATCGGCGGTGAAATCTCAGGTCTGATTGAAACCAGCGGTCTGGTCGCCAAAACCGTCCTCGTCATCCTGCTGCTGTTCAGCCTCGCCTCGTGGGCCATTATCTTTTCCAAGTGGGGACTGTTCCGGCGCGCGCGCGCGCAGAGCAGCCGCTTCATGCGCATGTTTCGCAAGTCGGAACGGCTGAACGACGTGGCCGCCGTGGTGGAGCAGTTCAAGCCCAGCCCGCTGGTGGCGGTCTTCGAAGGCGCCTACGACGAGCTGCGCAAGCAGGCATCGTATCCGGTGCGCATGACGGCATTGCAGCGGGCCACGCAGATCGCCGCCTCGGAGGAGCTGTCGCGGCTGGAGAGCCGCCTCCCCTGGCTGGCAACCACCGGCGCGGTCACGCCGTTCATCGGACTGTTCGGGACGGTGTGGGGCATTATTGACGCCTTCCACGGACTGGGGACCGCCGGCTCGGCCACGCTGCGGGCGGTTGCGCCCGGCATCTCCGAAGCGCTGATCACCACCGCCGCGGGGCTGTTCGCCGCCATTCCCGCGGTCATCGCCTACAACCTGTTCGTGCAGCACATCCGCGAATTCGGGGCGCGCATGGACGACTTCAGCCTGGAACTGATCAACGAGGTCGAGCGTGCCCAGTCGGGAACCACCCGGGCGCCGGCGGCGGTGGAGCGGCGGTAATGGCGTTCACCAATCCCCAGGGACGCACCCAGACATCGCTGGCCGACATCAACGTTACCCCGCTGGTGGACGTGGTGCTGGTGCTGCTCATCATCTTCATGGTGACCGCGCCGGTGCTGCAGTCGGGCATCGAGGTCGCCATCCCGCACACGAAGACCGTAAAGGAGATTACCGAGGAGCGGCTGGTGATCACCATCGACCGCGATCAGCGCGTCTTCCTGAATAACGAGCCCATCAACATCAACCAGATCGGCGAGCGGATTCATCAGAAGATTCGCGATCCGCAGGGCCAGGCCATCTACGTGCGCGCCGACGAGAATGTCCCCTTCGGCGCATTCGCCACGGTGATGGATGCGGTGAAGCAGTCGGGCATCAGCAACGTCAGCATCGTTACCCAGCCGCTGGAGAAGCATGGCCGCTAGTGTCTCAGTCCGGATAGGGATGCGCGCCTTACGCGCACCGGCACGAATCGGCGCGCCCGGATCCCTCGCTACGCAAAAGAGGCTTGCTCAGGATGGCAATTAACATCGCAAACGTGGAAAGAAGAACCGGGACACCAGCGAATGCCGGCCGACGTTGACATTTTCGCGTCCGAGGGAAATCTGGGCATGCCTGTGCTCGGCTCGGTCGCGCTGCACGTTGCGCTGTTCGCCCTGGCGCTGTTCGGATACCTCATTCCTTTTAACCGGGGCGAGAGCTGGGGAGGGACGACAGGCGGCGGCGGGGCGATGAGCGCGACCCTGGTCAACAGCATTCCTCTGCCGCGGCCCGCGACCGAGACGCAGAACGTTCTGGCCAACGAGTCGAAGGGCCTGACCGAATCGCAGCTTCGTGAAGCGGAAAAAGAGGTGCCTAAGGCGATTCCGATTCCGGCGCCCGAAGTGAAACTCAAGGGGATACGCAAGACCGAGCAGAAGAAGCCGCCACCGAAGGAAATCGCAAAGGAAGAAGACAACCGGATTCCCTTCGGCGAAGGCGGTCCGGTGAGCGGGCCCTACGGTTCGTTCTCCGCGGGCGGGGCCAAGGGCGGCCTGAGCTTCAGCGGAGGCACGGGCGATTTCGGCAGCCGCTTCGGCTGGTATGTGGACGCGGTGCGGCGCAAGGTTTCGGAGAACTGGCTGAAGTACGAGGTCGACCCGCGGGTTGACACTGCGCGCCGGGTTTACATTTACTTCGAGATCACGCGCTCGGGACAGCCGGAAAACATCCGGGTGGAGCAGTCAAGCGGAGTTCCGTCGCTCGATCTGTCGGCCCTGCGGGCATTGCAGAGGATCGATACCTTCGGACCGCTGCCGCCGGAGTATGCGGGGCGTTATGTGGCGGTGGAGTTCTGGTTCGATTACAAGCGTTGATTTGCGGATGGAGCACGGCACACGCGAAAGGCAAACCATTTTTATTAATGTGTCATCCCGACCGGAGCGTCCGCATTCGTTGCCCGCGCGCCTTTTGCGGGTGGGCGGACGCGGAGTGAAGGGACCTGCTGTTGGCCCCGAGCGGCTTACCACCTCGCGCGAACAGCAGATCGCTTCGACTACGCGCCCGCCCCGACTGGCAAAAAAGCGCGAGCCGGGAAAAAGCACGGCGGGCACTCCGCTCACGATGACACGCTTCAAGGGTCACCAGCATCGCATTCGGCATGCACACCAGAAACGAGCTTCTGAAATGTCCCGGATGAAACGCACTGTTACGGTCCTGCTCTTCCTCCTTCTCGCGGCTGCGCTTGTTTCCGCCCAGGACTGGATTCGCACGGGCACCGGACTTGGCGTCGAGAAGATCCGCCTGGCCGCGCCCGACTTCCAGATGGTCACCACCGACACAGGCACGCAGAACCTGGCCATGACCTTCAACACCACGTTCACCAACGACCTGCAGTCGGCTGGCATCTTCGACATGGTCTCGCGGAGCTTTTTCCCGCTTTCCATTCCCGGCGCGCCGCAGCAGGTGGTCCTGCCGGAGTGGGGCAGTCCGCCGCCCAACGCCAGCATGCTGGCCTTCGGCAATCTGGGAGTGCAGGCGGGCTATCTGAACGTTCAGGGCTGGCTGTATGACACGAAGAACCCGCAGTCACCGCAGGTGCTGGGCAAGCAATACCGGGAGCAGGCCAATGAGGCCAATGCGCGCCTGATCGCCCATCGCTTCGCCGACGAAATCATCTTTCGCCTGGGTGGCGGCGTGCAGGGAATCGCGGAAAGCAGGGTCTATTTCGTCAGCAATCGCAGCGGCTCGAAGGAAATCTGGCAGATGGATTATGACGGGGCGAACCAGAAGCAGCTGACGCATCTCGGCTCGATCGCGCTGTCGCCGCACGTTTCGCCCGACGGCGCGCGCGTGGCCTTCTCCGGCGTCACCAAAGAGGGTTGGCAGATTCTGATGTATTCGCTCGATCTGGGGCGACTGGTCACGTTCGCGCGTTTCGGCGGTGACAATTACTCCCCGGCCTGGTCCTCCGACGGGCAGAACATCGCGTTGTCGTCCTCACGCACCGGCAATTCGGAGATTTACGCGGTCAGCTCTACCGGCAGCAACCCGAGGAGGCTGACGGAGAACAAGGGTCCGGATGTTTCGCCGACGTGGAACCCGAAGACCAATGCGCAGATCGCCTGGGTGAGCGGCCGTACCGGCCTGCCGCAGATCTATACGATGGCCTCGGATGGGACCAACGTCGTCCGCATGACGGACCAGGGCTATGCGGTATCGCCGTCATGGTCGCCGAATGGGCAGTTCCTCGCATTTGCATGGGTGCGCCATTACGGGCCAGGAGCGCCCGGCGCGAGCGACATTTACGTGATGGACGTGGCCAGCAAACAGTGGGCGCAGTTGACGCACGACGGCGGCCGCAACGATTTTCCGTCGTGGTCGCCGGACGGGCGGCACATCGTCTTCCAGTCGAATCGCACTGGAAAGCTGCAGATCTGGACCATGCTGGCGGACGGCAGCCAGCAGCGGCAGCTGACCACGGCGGGAGAAAATTCGCAACCGGACTGGAGTTTCAAGTAAGCTGGAGGGTTTCTTTGCGGGGCGGGCGCCGCGCTGTGGGGCGCGGTGAGCAGCAGACGATTTGCCGGGCACGACTGGATGGAGGGCGACGGAAGGAGCACACTTCGGCCCCTGTTATGAACTGATGCGAGTGCTCTCGCGCGAAAACGGAGGAGAAGAGTTGAAGCGTACAGCAAGCCGATGGACGAAAGCCCTCGTGGCGCTCGCCGTAGTTCTGACCGTGAGCGCGTGCGGCAAGAAGAAGGCAGCGCCGCCACCGCCGCCACCACCGCCGCCCGCTCCCGCGCCGACCGCCTCACTGACGGCGAATCCGAATACGATTCAGGCGGGGCAGTCGACGACATTGATCTGGAAGACCGACTTCGCCACCGATGTCAGCATCGATCAGTTCGGCAAGGTGGATCCCAGCGGCTCGCGCACGGTGACGCCGACCGAGTCGACCACCTATCGCCTGGTGGCGAAAAACGACACGGGAACGCAGGAGGCGACCGCCCGGGTCACGGTGACGGCCGCGCCGCCGCCCCCGCCGGCGCCCAGCCAGACGGAGGCGCAACTGTTCGCGCAAAACGTGCAGGATGTCTTCTACGAGTACGACAGCTACGACATTTCGCAGCAGTATCAGCAGGTGCTGCAGAAGGATGCAAGCTTCCTGCAGCAGCATCCCAACGTCCGGTTCACGATTGAAGGACACTGCGACGAGCGCGGCTCGACCGAGTACAACCTGGCGCTGGGCGACAATCGAGCCAACGCCGCCAAACAGGCGCTGATTTCGCTGGGCATTTCGGCCGACCGGATCCGCACCATCAGCTACGGGAAGGAGAAGCCGTTCTGCACGGAAAGCAACGAGTCGTGCTGGCAGCAGAACCGGCGTGCGCACTTCGTGTACCAGCAGCAGTGAAGGCCTGTTAACGAGGCGGCGAGGCGGGAGCGCTCGCCGCCCCGATTTCACGCTCTCGCCCGTGGTGACCTGCCCGGCGTACCATAATGTCTTCCGGTGTCACGCGAAATTTTCTGACGGAACAGGACCTATGCGAATTCGCAACAACGTGCTCTGGCTGGCAATGGCAGCGATGGCGGTGACGGCAGGGGTGCCCGCTTTCGCCGCGAACAAGGAAATGATCCAACTGCAAACCCAAGTGCAGGCGCTACAGGACCAGGTGGCGCGCATGCAGCAGTCCATCGACATGAACATGGGAGTGATGAAGAACCTGGTGGAGCAGAGCTCCGACAGCGTCAATCGCATGAATGGCGCGGTCACCGACCTGCAGAACAAGATGCAGGGGCTCACGGCGGAGAGCGGCGGCAAGATCGACCAGCTCTCGGCGCAGATCCAGTCGCTGCACGATTCGGTGGACGAGCTGAAGTCGCGGCTGGCGAAGGTGAGCAAGCAGCTCGACGACATGCAGCAGGGCGGGCAGAACCTGGCTGCCGGACAGCCGGGGATGACGCCTGCGCCGGGTGGCGCCGGCACTGCGACGGGAGCGGAGGGCAACCCCTCGGCGCCGCCGGCGGACGTGCTCTACAACAACGCCCTGCGCGACTACAACTCCGGCAAGTACGATCTGTCGTCGCAGGAGTTCGGCGATTATCTGAAGTACTACTCGAACACCGAGCTGGCGGGCAACGCGCAGTATTATCTTGCCGACATCGAGTACCGGCAGGGCAATTTTGCGGCGGCGGCCAAGGATTACGATAAGGTGCTGGAGCAGTATCCCGGCGGCAGCAAGGCGGCGGCGGCGCAACTCAAGAAAGGCTACGCGCTGCTGGAGCTGGGGCAGCGCGACGCCGGCATCCGCGAGCTGAACAGCCTGATCTCGCGCTATCCGCGCTCCATTGAGGCGTCACAGGCGCGCGACCGGCTGCGCCGCCTGGGCGTGACCACCGGCAGCACGGTGCACCGGCCGCCGCAGCGGTGACGCTCAAGTTCCCGCGTCCTATGAAATGCACAGCGAGCGAGTAACGTCGCTGAAGCTGGTTCCCTGCTAGTGCGGAGCTTCCGGCGCGAAAAAGCTGGAGATGTCCAGCACCAGTTGCATCAGGTTTGACGCGTAGGCGTCGATGAAGCCGTTGGTTGTCGGCAGGATGGCCATATTCGACGTGACGAAACCGTCCAGAGCGTTCAGCGTCGAAGCTACCGGCTGACCCTCCCCATCGGGCCACAACGTCAGATAACCCAGAGACCCCGAAGGCACCACCGTGGCATTGAGCACATAGGTCTGGGCAGCCGAGGGCGGCGCGCACGCGCTGCCGATGACATTGACCGTCCTCTCTCCCTGGAAAGGATGCCCGCCATTGTTGCGGGTATCGATCACGCGGCAGGGCACGGCGGTATACAGCGACGTTCCGGTGCTCGCCGGCGCGCCAAAATACCCGTTGATGTCCACCACAAGGTCAGTGTCGTTGGAAGCGTAAACGGAGATTGCACCTTCGAAGTCCTCGACCATGCCGGCCGGCACAATCGCGGCATTGGCGACATCGGTGGCCGTCGGGTTGTTCAGGGTCGAGACTCCCGGCTGAGGCTGGCCCTGCGGCCACATCGTCAGGTAGCCCAGGGACTTGCCTGCCGGGTGGGGCACGACGGTGACGTTGAACGCGTAGGCCTGCTGCAGGATATTCGCCGAATACTGCGACACGGCAATATCCAGGCGACCGTCGCCATTCAAATCGGCCACCGCCAGGGAACCGGGGGCATTGCCTATTGAGTAGTTCGTACCCGGCTGGAAGGTACCATCGCCATTGCCCAGCAGCACGGTCAATTCGCTGCTGAAATTGTTGTTGTCCGCCACAACCAGGTCAGTTTTGCTGTCGCCGTTGAGGTCGGCCGCTACCACCGAGATGGGATTGGGACCCACGCCGTAGCTCACCGGGGCCTGGAAGGTGCCGTTGCCATTGCCGAGCAGAACGCTGACGCTGTTGCTGCCCATATCCGCCACTGCCAGGTCGGCCTTGCCGTCATGATTGAAATCCCCAATCGCCAGCGAACTGGGATTTATGCCCGCGCTGTAGTTCAGCGCCGACTGGAAGGTGCCGTTTCCGTTGCCCAGAAGCACGCTGACGTTGTTGCTTACGAGATTGGCCGTCACCAGGTCGAGCTTGCCGTCGCCATTGAAATCGCCTGCCGCTATGGACCAGGGACTCACACCCGTGGCGTAGTTCACCACCGGCTGGAAGGTGCCGTCACCATTGCCCAATAGAATGCCGGCGGCGCCGGAGGACTCCTCCGCTACCGCCAGGTCGGGCTTGCCGTCGCCGTTAAAGTCAGCTACCACCACCCAGCGCGGAGCTAATCCCGCCGGGTAGTTCACCGCTTGCTGGAAGGTGCCATCACCCCTGCCGAGGAGCACGCTTATGTTGTTG
>DATJAI010000097.1:0-5150 GCA_035516415.1 Binatia bacterium
TTGCGGGAGGCTCGTCTTCAGCAGTGGTGAGACGCTAAATCGAAAGCGGGCGGGCTCTAGCGCCGTTTCCACGTCTGCGGAAATCCTCCTGCGCGGCATTTTCTCTGTCCTTTTCCCCTCAGATTGCAGGCTGTGCCGCACGCCTCTCGACAACATCTCGAGAATTCCCGTATGCAAGGAGTGTCTGGCGGAAATCCATCCACTGCGGGCGCCGCAGTGCATCCGTTGCGGCGATCGACTTTCGGGTGCGCAGTTGCTGATGGGAGACGGCCGCTGCGCGCACTGCCGCGAAGGCGAACCGGAGTTCGAGCGCGCGGTGTCATTCGGAGAGTATGCCGGCCGCCTGCGCGGCCTCATCCATCTGCTGAAATACGAACGCGTCACGCCGGTTGCGGCGCCGCTGGGCGGGATGATGGCGAAGGCCATCGCTGAACTGTTGCCCGAGTGCGGGCAATCGAGGCCGCTGCTGGTCGCGGTTCCGCTGCACAAGAGCCGACGGCGTGCGCGCGGATTCAACCAGGCAGAGCTGATTGTGCGGGCGGCGAGGAAGCGTCTGGCCGAGAAGCTGGAGTTTGCCGGCGACGTGCTGGTGCGGCAGCGGGAGACAATGTCGCAGGTGGGACTGAGCCGCGAGGAGCGCCTGGAGAACATGCGTGGCGCATTTCGCGTCAGCGTGGCCGGCCGTGTCAGGGGCCGCGACGTGATTGTGGTCGATGACGTGATGACCACGGGCACGACACTTTCGGAGTGCGCCCGGGTGCTCCGGCGGGCCGGCGCAGAACGGGTTTGGGCGGCGACGGTGGCGCGCGCTTTTGGCGCGGAGCTGCCGGAGGTTGCCGAGGGGAAAGAGGAGGACGAAGCGGCGGAAGTGGCTGCTTCGGTGTAGGCTCTTATGTCGGTGCAAAGCGCAGCCTCGCGTTACGGAAAGTCGCTTGCCGGTTGTATGCATCACGCCCGGATGGCGGGCGACGAGGCGCCGCACTGGGCGGCCATGCACGCGCCGGTCCTGGTGCTCAACGCCTCGTACGAGCCCATCAACGTCTGCGCCGCGCGCCGTGCCATTATCCTGGTGCTGAAGGGCGTGGCCATGATGGAGGAGGCCAACGGACATGTGCTGCATGCCGCAAGGGTAGCGATGCGCATGCCCTCCGTCATCCGGCTGCTGGAATACCGGCGTATCCCGCACCAGACGCGCGCCCTGTCGCGCAAGAACATCCTGCTGCGCGACCGCAACACCTGCCAATACTGCGGAAAAGTGCTGGCCGCAGGCGAGCTGACGCTGGACCACGTGGTCCCGCGGTCGCGCGGCGGCTCTTCCAGCTGGGAAAACCTGGTGGCCTGCTGCCACTCCTGCAATCGCCGCAAGGGGAGCCTGCTACCCCACGAGAGCAACATGAAGCTGCTGCGGGAACCGCGGTCCTTCAATCTGCATACCAGCCGCCACATCATGCGCATGATGGGCCGCTCGGACTCCAGGTGGCAGAAATACCTGTTTTACTGAGGGGCTTCCGCCGCTGGCTGAAGCCCCTGAAACTGCGCCCTGATACGTGCGGGTCGGTGGGATGCGGTCCCGGCCTTGCCAAAGTTGTGCACCTGAGTACCAAAAAAGCCCGCGGTCTTGACATCTGAGTCACCCATCGCCCGGGCTGAGTCCGCAGTTTCAATCACTTAAAAAGGCAGACAGAGGCGATGAAGCGCATCGCCGGGCCAGCAGCTCCGGTATCTGCATCTCACTGTCTGGCCCCGGTTTCGGCACGGCTCCAGTGCACGAATCCTGGAGTATGGAATGGCAGAAAACACCTTGGACCAGATCGTCGATTGTCTGCGGAGTTCCGGCGGCGAATACTTTCCCCAACACTCCGAACTGAAAACGGCCCGTGTGGTAGGACATACGCCCAGGCCGGACCACTACACCTATGAAATCGTGCTGGACTTTACGGACGGCAGCGAGCGGGTGAATGCGAAGCTTTATCGCGGGCGGAATGGCGGCCGGGCAGGGCAGGAAGCGGCCAGGCAGGAGGCGCAGAACCTGCAATTCGCGCATCGGACGGCGGAGAAGCGAAAGCTGAAGGGGGTGCCCCGGCCGGTGGGCGACTTTGCCGAGCTGGGAGCGGTGGTGAGCACCAAGGTCAATGGCCTGCCGCTGCAGAGCATCATCATGAAGGCTGCGCTGCTGCCCGGAGACGGAAATCATCACCTGCTGCAGGCGGCAGCGGGCAGAGCCGGGGAGTGGCTGCAGCAGTTCCACCGCGCCACGGCGGCGATGCCGGCGCCGCTGGATGGCGACGGCATGCTGACGGAAATCGAAAGACTCTGCCTGAAAGCGCAAAAGGATGGGCTGCCGGCAGAATCCATCGACGCCATCCTGGGGAACGCGCGCAGCGCGCTGGGCCGGCACAAACGGCCGCTGAAGTCATCGGCGGTGTTGCAGGAATTCCTGCCGCTTAACGTACTGGTGGCCGAGGAAGGCGTGGGATTCTGCGAGTTCGCCGGCCTGAGCCAATCCGGCCACTCGCTGCTGGATGCCGCCACGTTCCTCGCCGCGGTCGAGGTGCTGGAAAAGTATCCCTTCTGCGATCGCAACATCACGGCGCTGGTGCAGGACGCATTCGTTGCCGCCTACGGCGTCGGTGCGCAGGAGCAGGCGCTGCTGGAGACGTTGAAGATGAAGGTGCTGCTGCAGATGTTCGCCCAGGGACGCGTCACGCGGGACAGCGCGGAGCGCAAGAAGGTGATGTGGTCCAACGTGATGAAGCGCTTCATCCAGCAGGCCGCGGGACGCTCGGCGGCGAAGGTGGCGTGAGCAAAGCCGCCCTTCGCTGTTCGCCTTTCGCTTTTCGCGATTCACCCAGTCAGATGGCACTCGGCGCAAACCATGAAGGATACCTTGGCGAACGGCGAAGAGCGAATGGCGAATCGCGCCCTTGCTTACTTCGGCGGCGGCGTGGAGTTGGGCTGCTGACTCCCCGGCTGCTGCTCCTGTCCCCTTGAGAGCTCCTGGCCCTCGTAAGTGATCCTCGACTTCGCTCCATAGCGCTTGTAGTTGGTGTACTTCACGATATAGCGCATGCGGACATCCTCGGTGGCGAAGTGCAGGGTGTCGTCGGCGCGGGTGTAGGTGGGAAACCAGTACTTGCCGTCGATCTGTTCCCGCCAGGTGGTGTACTTGGGAGAGAGGTTTTCCTTCTCCGGATGTTTGGAGTTGTGCACCTGGGGCACGGTCTCGCCGTAGGTCTTCACGATCTGGAAGTCGTGATCGTCCACCCAGATGCGGCCCTGGAAGTAACGCTCGCCGCGCTCGATGGTCCTGGGAGCGATGTCGAAGACGTAGGTGCCCAGCTCGTCTTCGCGCTGCTTGCCGACATAGAGAGTCTGGTACTTGTCGATGTCGTCGCTGGTGAGAACGAAGGGCAGGCGGTGGCGGATGTCGTCGTAATCGGACTGCGTCATGACCACGCGCTGCAGCGAGGACTGCGGCGCAAAGACCACCTGCTCGATGCGGCGCCCCTGGTCGTCGAACAGGATATCGCTGACTTGGTGGTATTCACCGTCGACGGTGTTGCCATCCAGGGTCTGGACCCTGACGTCCTGGGTATAGGTGTACTGCTCGCGGGCGATCTTGAACTGTTTCTCCTTGGCGGCGAACCGCTGGATGATCTCGTTGACGGTGATGCCCTGGGGCTGCGAGGGATCGAGCGGGCCTTCGCCTCGATCGTCGGCGAGAGCGGGGAGGGCGAGGCAGAGCGCCAGCAGGGAGAAGACAACTGCGGGCAGGTAAGTAGCGGATTTGTGGTACCTCATGTAGTGACCTGGATCAATTCTAGTCGATGTGAGCGGCCGGTGCCGGACGAGCTGTCTTCCGCAGCCGGCCGCCGGCAAACGGTGACTCTGGTTACTGGTCACAGGGCGCTGTGATATCTGTTGGACGCACCGGAGCGCCTCCCGTTTACCATGTTGTAATGGAGTTGCCGGCTTCCAGACAACGCATCGGGGTGATCAATGCGCTGCGCGCCTTTGCCGCGCTGGCCGTGGCCTGGGGCCACTTCGTGGCGGGGCAGGGAAAGTATCTCGGCGCTTCGGGGAAGTACGGCTATCTCGGGGTCGAGATCTTCTTCGTCATCTCCGGCTTCGTGATCCCCTGGAGCCTGTACCGCTCGCGCTACGTTCTGCGCGACTACCCGCGCTTTCTGCTGAAGCGCAACGTGCGGCTGTATCCGCCATATCTGGCGTCGATCGCCGTCAGCATCCTGGCGACCAACTTCGTGCTGGCGCCGCTGTTTCATATTCCGCGCATCACCCTTAGCGGGCGCGACCTGCTGCTGCACCTCACCTATCTGAACGATGTGGCGGGAGTGCGCTGGGTGAATGTCGTGTACTGGACGCTGGCGGTCGAGTTTCAGTGGTATCTGCTGATCGGGCTGCTGCTGCCGCTGCTGGCCAGCGGCCGGCGCGCGGCGCGCTTCGCGGCCACCTCGGCGATGGTGCTGGCTTACTTCGCCTTTCCCTGGGACCGGCTGGTGTTCCACTATCTGCCGATTTTTATGATCGGCGTTTTCGTTTTCCAGTACCGCTCGGAGATCATCGACCTGCGCGAGATGCTGGGACTGATGGCGGTGATGGTGCTGGCGATGCTGAGGCCCTCGGGCGTGGCAGTGGTGCTGGTATCGGTGCCGACGGGATTGCTGATTGCACTTTCGACCTTCCAGAGCCGCGCTATGGACCGCGTGGGCGACGTGAGCTACTCGCTGTATCTGCTGCATCTGCCGATTGGAGTGGGCGTGATCGGCTGGCTGGCGCACTGGCTGCCGTTTTCGGGCAGCTACATCGGCCTGCTGGACGCGGTGGGCGTGGCGGCCTCGATGTGGGCGGCGTGGATGATGTACCAGATCATCGAGAAGCCGTCGCAGGAGTGGTCGTCGGCGATACGCTTCGCGCGGCGGGCGAAAGGGGCGCCCCAGCCGGTGGCGGCCGCGGCGGGGGATTGAGTTGTCTCCCATGAAGCGTCGTATCACCTGAAGCCCTGACCACCATGAAATCGATCCTCCTCGTCCTCGCCTTCGCGGGGTCGCCGGCCGGTCCCGCAACTCCTTTCCGCGAAATATTTTACGTGCAAGGACTAGGCCGAGAATATCTTAGGGGGTATGACTCCA
>DATJAI010000098.1:0-26157 GCA_035516415.1 Binatia bacterium
ACACGTGCCCATGATTTGCTGCGTTCCGGTCGTCAGTCCAGGCACATCGGTGATCGTGAGCTGTTGGTTGTTGAAGATCTGTTCTCCACGCGCAATCGAAGCCTGCTGCGACTTGTGCGAGTTCTGCCACGACGTGTAGATGGTGAATACGTTGGGATTGAACTGATGGCCTTGCGGATCACCTCCCAATGAGTCGTTTATCCCGGGATAGTACTGCTGGTGGGGCAGGTACTGCGGTCCGCCGAGCGAACCATGCTGCCCATACAGGTTTCCAGCAGAAAAATCGATCAACTGCGCCGAGTTCAGCGCCAGCTCGAAGCCGACGATCTGCCGAAGCTGTGACTGGGTTGGGGGCTGGTTGGCCTGCGCATGACCCAGGGTTGCGTCAATCGCCTGTTGCGTCAGGTCGGTGTTGAGGTTCGCGGCAAACGTCTGTTCGTTGTTCAGGGGATAGAAATACGACTCGCGCCCGTCAAACATCACAGCACTGGAAAACCCGAGGTTCGTGCTCGGTAGAGGCCGCCGGTAAACGGAGACGGTCTGTTGGCCCTGCGCGTTTGTCGTCAGAGCACAACCGTAAGGATCCACGACCGCAGTGATGGTGAACTGTGGCGGGTTGGGATCATACTCGTTCGGCGGCACCTGTAGCCCAATGCGGATAAGCCCGTTGTTCACGACCAAACTGTTGTTCACCGGCCCGGTGGGACAGGTAGAGCCGTCGATCTGGTCGAAGAGCGGATCTCTGCCGTGACTTAGCGTGTAGCGGAGTTGGGCATCGGCGGCACTCAGGCCAAAGCCGTCGCCTGGACTGTGGCAGGTGCCGCACGTACGTCCGTTCGTTCCCAGGCTCTGAAAGAACGGCCCGCTGAGGTCGAGGTAGCCGGTGGTGCTGTTCGTCGCCGAAAACCCAGTCCGGTCAATAAACGGAAAAAGGTTGGGCAGAAGAAATCCTGCTGCATGCAACCCAGTCCCGGTCAGCAACAGCAGCGCCAAACCAATCGCACACGCCCGGATTCGGGTAGCGAACAGGATGGAAGTTAAACGCCGGAACCGGGCAGCTGCCGTTTTCGTTAGTGGGCTTCCGGGTTTTTCGGGCACCCAGGCATCGGACGGCCCCTGACCCGCATTCAGGCAATCGGGTTCCTGGTTGATGGCTTTCATCAGGGCCCACACAACGGTCACCGTCAGCAAAATGACGTAGGCGCATACCGCTACTATTCCTGGGTTCACGCTTATATCCTCCTCGGGTGTGACGGCATCAGCTCCGCGAGACGTGGCGCTGCATGTCTACGCGAGCGATGCTTCCTGGTTCGAGAAATCCCCCTCAGCGCGGTCCGGCGATACGGGTTTTATTCGCCTGTCGAGTTGACAGAAGCAATCCGCTGGTTTTCTGCTTTAACTTGACGCGGGCGTGGCGAAATGCGCGAGCCATTGGTCGCCTTGCTGATCGATTTCTGCTGATTTTTCAAAGCGGCCGCCTTGGGACTGGCCTTTGGCTGTTTTGCCGCTTGAGTAGTCTTGGCAGGCACCGGCTGGTCAAAGTGCTCGGGGTCGATCTCCTGCTGCCCAATGGCCGGCAGCGACATAACGGGCAGGCTGGTCATTGCCAGCACAACCAAAAACCTTGCGAACTTCATCCCACACCTCCTGCGAATTGGTGGCCATGGTGCCTCAGCCTGCGCCGCTGCTCAATATCGCCAGGCTGTCGGAATTCTTAATCTTTCTGTCCCGCCAAGTTCGTGGGAACAAAGCCAGATGCAGAGATGGAGCAGGCCGTTGTAGAATCGACTGCCTGCCCATCAGGGGGAGCCGTGGAGTCCGGGCCGCTGCCAGTCGAGCGAGCGATCAAAGTTGGGGCCGATTGCGAGCTCGATCCGGCCAGCTATGAACTGCGCCGCTCCGGTCGTGTGCTCAAACTGGAGCGCATACCCGCCGAAATCCTGCTGTTACTCGTCGAGCGCCGCGGCCTGCTCGTCACCCGCGATGAGATTGTGGAGCGCGTCTGGGGCAAGGACGTTTTCCTCGACACCGACAACGCCATTAATGGCGCCGTCCGCAAGATCCGTCAGGCCCTCAAGGATGATGTAGAGCGTCCCCGGTTTATACAAACGATTACGGGTCGCGGGTACCGCTTCATTGCCCCCGCTGCCGGGGAAGCCCGCTCTCCGGCGATCCCTTCACCGCAAACCGCCAATTCCACCTTGGCCCACGCGGCCTCGGCGCCAGCGCCGGCGGCTGAGGATCGCGAAGACCTGCCTCCACCGACAGTGAAACCGGGCAAACATCACCGGCTGGTTGTAGCGGCTATCGCCGGCGTACTGATCGGTGGCGCAGCTACGGCCGCATGGATTATCCGGCCCTGGTCATCCGCCAACGTACACCCCGCAGGCGGTCGGGTTGTCCTTGCGGTCCTCCCGTTGACAACCTCACCGGTGATCCGTCGCAGGATTATTTCAGCGAAGGCATGACCGAAGAGGTGATCACGGAAATCGGAACTCTCAATCCGGAGCATCTGAGAGTGATCGCCCGCACCTCGGTGATGACATATCAGCACAACCCGAAACCGTTAACGCAGATCGGACGCGAACTGGGCGCGCAATACGTGCTCGAGGGCAGCGTGCGCCGCAGTGGAAACAAGGTGCGAGTTACCGCCCAGCTGATTCGCGTACAGGACCAGACGCATCTCTGGGCGCGCGAGTACGACCGCGAACTGAAAGACCTGCTGGTGCTGCAAAGCGATATCGCGCGCCACACGGCGGATGACATTGCGGCAGCCCTGGGTGAACGCAACGGAGGCGCTGTCAAGGAGGCCACGCTCCTTACTGACGAGGCATTCGAGTCGCACGACCTTTACTTGCGAGGCCTGTACTTCTGGAACCGGAGAGATATTGACAGTTTGCAGCGCGCCATCGATTACTTTCAGCAGGCCATCGATAAGGATCCGCAGAACGCGCGCGCCTGGGCCGGGCTCGCCGACTCCTATGCGCTGATCGGCGGATTCGGCGGTATCGAGCGCCCGGAATACGCGGTCAATGCGAAGGCCGCAGCGCAACGTGCCTTGCAACTCGATCCCAAACTGGCGGAGGCGCACACTGCGTTCGCTCTCGTTCGTGAAAACTACTATCTGGATTGGCGAACAGCCGAACAGGAGTACCAGAAAGCCATTGCCCTGAACCCGAGCTACGCCACGGCGCACCAGTGGTACGCCGAGTGCCTGATGTTTCAGGGCCGCTTCGACGAAGCCCTGAAGGAAAGCGATCGCGCCCGGGAGCTCGATCCCCTTTCCCTCATCATCGCAGCGGATCGCGGCGCCATCTTGTTCTATTCGCAGCAATACGACCGCGCGATCCAGGAATTACTTCAGGTACGCGAGATGGAGCCTAACTTTCCGAGCAGCGGTTTGATTGCTTTGGCCTATGCGCATGAAGGCATGTTCGACAAGGCACTCGCCACCTACGGCCCCGCGGTGGACAGCTCCTGGTACTGGGCAGATCGCGCGCAATTGTACGCGCTCGCAGGTCGCCGCGCCGACGCGCAAAAAATGCTTGACGAGCTGCTGGCACTGCAGCGGAGGCAGCCCTCGCCGCAGCCAGTAAATTTGGGAAATGTTGCCATCGCCTACCTTGCGGTGGGAAAGAACGAGCAGGCGCTCACGTTGCTCGAACAGGCGTACAAAGAACAACCCCGCGTTTTGACCAACCTCAGGGTTAATCCGGCTTATGATCCTCTGCGCAGCGATCCCCGGTTCCAGGACCTGCTGCAACGCTGTGGACTGGACAGGTGAAGCCGGCCAGCGGGTCAATAAGTGATATGGGGATTTCAGGAAGGTATCGTCGCAGACGAGTCAGCCGCTGCTCGTTCGTTGACTTGCCAATTTCAGCCACGTAAGATTCGCGCCAATGATCAACCAGACAATTTCCCACTACCGCATCGTCGCCAAGCTGGGCGGCGGCGGAATGGGCGTGGTCTACAAAGCCGAGGACACACGTCTGGGCCGCTTCGTCGCGCTCAAGTTCCTCCCGGACGAGGTGGCGCGCGATGCCCAGGCGCTGGCGCGGTTCCAGCGCGAAGCGCAGGCCGCCTCTGCGCTCAATCATGCCAACATCTGCACGATTTACGATATCGGCGAAGAAGAGGGCCGCGCGTTCATGGTCATGGAGTTCCTTGATGGCGTCACCCTGAAGCACCGCATCCTGGGCAAGCCACTGGAGACCGAGCTGCTGCTCGATTTGGGCACCGAAATCGCCGACGCACTCGACGCGGCGCACGGCGAGGGCATCATCCATCGTGACATCAAGCCGGCCAACATTTTTGTCACCCGTCGCGGTCACGCGAAGATTCTGGACTTCGGCCTCGCCAAGCTAAGCAGCAAGGTGGCGGTGGCCAGCCGGCACGAGCTTGAAACGCAGATGGCCGACTCCGACGCCCAGCACCTGACCAGTCCGGGAGCGATGCTGGGCACGGTAGCTTACATGTCACCCGAGCAGGTGCGAGCGAAAGACGTGGATGCCCGCACGGACCTGTTTTCCTTCGGCGCGGTGCTTTACGAGATGGCGACCGGCCGAATGCCGTTTGACGGCTCCAGCTCGGGCGAAATCTGCAGCGCCATCCTGCGCGACGAGCCGCCGCTTCCTTCGCAAATCAGTCCGCAGCTGCCCGCGGGACTGGACATGGTCATCGTCAAGGCGCTGGAGAAGGACCGCGGTCTTCGCTACCAGCACGCCTCGGAAATGCGCGCCGATCTGCAGCGGCTGAAGCGCGACACGGAAAGCGGGCGCCTTACGGCGCTCAGCTCCAGCGCAGTCAGCCGCGCCGCGAGTTCGTCGTCCGGGCGCGTGGCCGCCCCGTCGCGAGCCTGGGGCAAGTCGCTGGCCGTGGGGATCGCAGGAGTGTTGCTGGTGGTCGCCGCGGCGGCCACTTACTTTCTTCGCGGAAGATCGCAGACCGCCACCACACATTCGATCGCGGTGCTTCCGTTTGTGAACGCGACCGCCGATCCCAGGAATGAATACCTGAGTGACGGGCTGACCGACAGCCTGATCGGCTCACTTTCGCAATTACCCGAGCTGAAGGTGATGGCGCGCAGCACCGTCTTCCGTTACAAGTCCAACCAGGACGATCCGCAGAAGATCGGGCAGGCGTTACAGGTGAACGCCATCCTGATAGGCCGTATCACGCAGCGTGGCGACCAGATCGGCGTGCACGCGGATCTGGTCAATACCGCCGACGGCAGCGAAATGTGGGGCTCACAGTACGAGCGGAAGGCGGACGACATCACGCAGGTGCAAAGCGATATCACGCGCGATATCGCGAACTGCCTGCGCATTCAGCTCAGCGATGCGCAGCAGCAGCATGTAGGCCGTGCGGGAACGAATAATCCCGAGGCCTATCGGCTGTATCTCGAGGGACGCCAGCTCTGGCACGAGCGAACGCCAGAAGGGCTGAAGAAGAGCATCGATCTGTACCAGCAGGCGATTGCCGCGGACCCGAATTATGCGCTGGCCTACGCCGGTCTGGCGGACACCTATAACGTGGTCGCCGGCTATGGAACGGGCATCACGACGCGGCAGGCCAGCCGGCTGGCGGACGATGCAACGAAGAAGGCGCTGGAGCTGGATGCTTCGCTTCCCGAGGCGCACGCGGCCCGCGGCATGGCCCTGGCAACCCTGCGGCAATGGAGCGAAGGCAAACAGGAATTCCGCCGCGCTATCGAGCTGAACCCAAACGACGTCAATGCGCATTATTTTTACGCGGTCAGCCTGCTTTTGCCGCAGAACCGCATGGATGAATGCCTGAAGGAGTTTCAGACCGCGCTGTCACTCGACCCGCTTTCTTCCATCATCGGGTCCAATTATGCCCTCGCGCTGACTGCAGCGCGCCGCTATCCGGAGGCGCTGGCGCAATATCAGAAGGTGCTCGATCGCGATCCCAACTTTGCGCCTGCCTATTACAAACGCAGTTGGGCTTACCTCTCGATGGGCCGTTTGCCGGAGGCAGTGAGCGATATGCAAAAGTACACCGGCTCGAAGGTCGCGGTACCTCCGGACGCGAAGGGGTATTTGCAGCTCGCGATGGCTTTGCCCAGCGAACTTCGCACTTCGCCGCTGACGGTGGCCTACGCCGTGAATGGCGATCGTGATCAGGCGTTCAGGTACATGAATGAGGAGTACGCGAATGACGACACTGAGCTGTCCATGGCGATCCGAATTCCCGCCATGGACCCGCTGCGGTCCGATCCGCGCTACCTGGACCTGATGCGGCGGCTCGGCCTGCAACCGTAACGGCTGTGGCGTTATAACTGGTGATGAAACCAGGGGCGGGTGATCAGCCCACCTGCGATCAGGTCGCGGCAGCACCGTCGCGGTTGACGCTTCCTGCTCCCTAAAACCATAAGTCTCTTCTCATCTTGCGGTTCGCGGGTATACTTTACTGTAAAGGGGATGCCTTTCCAGACGTTTGTACCTGCGGAGATCGAAGCTGCTCTGGGCCGGCGATATGTCGTGGGTCCCAACATTGCCGCTGGTGGTCAGGGAGCAGTGTTCAGGGCGACCAGAACTGCCCGGCCCGATGGCAGACCGACGGATGACTTTGTAGCTCTGAAATTGCACTTCGATCCCTGGCAGGCCATTCGCGTGCCGCGCGAGGTGACCGCGATGGAGAGCCTCTCGCATTCCAATCTGGCCCGGCTGATTGAACATGGCTATTTCTACCTGGGCGGCAGAAAAACCCGATACATCGCTTACGAATTCATCCAGGGACAAACGCTGAAACAGCGGCTGAAAAGCGGCGGAAGGCTGCTGGAATCCGAAGTGCTGCCGATCGGGCGCGATGTCGCGGCCGCAATTGCGACACTCTGGTCGCGACGCATTGTTCATGCGGACATAAAGCCCTCGAACATCATGCTGAGAGACTCCGGCGGGGCCGTTCTCATCGATTTGGGTATCCTTAGCTTTTTCGAGGAAGAAGCGGCGCCCCGGCCGCTCACACCCGTGGCTCGCTTTCCGGGGCAAGGGATCAGGCGATGGGGAACGGCAGGTTACCTGTCGCCGGAGCAGGCCCGAGGGCAGAGACCGCTGTCCTGCGCTTCCGACATTTTCTCGCTGGGCGTGGTGATGCTGGAAAGCATATTGGGGTCGCATCCCACGAACTATGATCAGATCGCGTTGGCAGAGGGCATCCGGGCGAGCGGACGCGTACTTACCGTGAGCATCGGCCTGATCAGGCTGCTGGATCAGATGCTGTCGGTAAATCCCAGAGAGCGGGGAAAGATTGGCAAACTCAGCGGCTATTTCCAGACGCTACAGCAAAGGCTGGAAGAGGAGTTTGCGAAGAACGCTCGCGCCTGAGAAGCCCAAGCCTGGTTGGACCGGTCAGTTCCCGGCCCTACGACCTTAATAGACCCTCGCTGGAGGCCGGACTGTAACCACAGCTCACCCGCGAGAGCATCCTGTCCCCCGACCAGACGGAACGGCGTCATCGCCGCCCTGGCAGCAATGACCAGCTCGCAGAAATTGCCTGCCAGTTCATGCCGGCGGAAGGAAGCGGTAGGGAAGGTAAACGGGCTGCCAGATATTGGCGCGGATGCGGGCCTCCAAAGCTTGCCCGTCCAGTGGCGCGGCAACGCCGTCCTTGATGGCCTGAAGCGCAACCGCCTTCGCAATGGTGAATGACACCGTGCGGATTTCGGACACCGGCGGCAACAAACGTCCCGGCTTCCCGCTGCGCGCTGGGGAAAGCCCGGCGAGACATTCGGCAGCAGCGATGAACATCGCATCGGTCACCCGTCGCGCACCCACGGAGAGGATAGCCAGAGCCATTCCAGGGAAAATATATGAATTGTTCGTCTGATCCACGGGTATCTGGCGCCGGTTCCATCTGACGGGAGGGAAGGGGCTGCCGGTGCCGATTAGAGCGCGCCCGCGGGTCCAGTTCATCAGGTCGGCCGGCGTGGCTTCCGACTGCGAGGTCGGATTGGACAGCGGGAAAATCACCGGCCTTTCGACCCCGGCCGCCATGGCACGAACGACATCTTCGGTAAAAGCTCCCCGCTGTCCCGAGACACCGATTAGCGCGGTTGGCCTGGCGTTGCGCACGACATCGAGCAGGCTGATGTGCCCTGAGCCTTGCAGTTGCCAGTTTGCGATCGCCGATCGTGGTTGCAGGAACCGCTGCTGCCCTTCCGTGACTGCCGGCATGCCCTCCACCAGCAGCCCATCGCGGTCAACCGCACAGAAACGGCGGCGCGCTTCCGATTCCTCCAGCCCCGCATGCTGCATCGCGGTCAGCAGCAGCGAAGCTATGCCAAGGCCGGCCGAGCCGGCGCCAAACACCACGATGCGCTGCTCGGTCAGCGGCGTACCGGTGACGTTGATGGCCGCCAGCAGGGTTCCCGCAGCCACCGCCGCAGTGCCCTGGATATCATCATTAAACGTGCACAGCCGGTTGCGATAGTGCTCCAGAAAACGCGCCGCATTCACGCCCGCAAAATCCTCCCACTGCAACAGCACGTGAGGCCAGCGCTCGATAACGGCGGCGACGAACGCCTCCACGAAGTCGTCATATTCGGCGCCCCGCACCCGCTGGTGGCGCCAGCCGACGTAGATGGGATCCTCAAGGCGCTCCAGGTTGTCGGTGCCGACATCGAGCAGAATGGGAAGACACGCCTGGGGATGGATGCCGGCACAGGCGGTATAAAGCGCGAGTTTGCCGATGGGTATGCCCATGCCTCCCGCCCCCTGATCGCCGAGCCCGAGAATGCGCTCGCCGTCACTGACCACAATGGCGCGGATAGGGTCATAGCGGTGGTGGGCGAGAATTTCGCGGATCCGGTGGCGGTTCGGATAGCTGAGGAAAAGTCCCCGCGGCTTGCGCCAGATCTCGCTGAAGCGTTCGCATCCTTCTCCCACGGTCGGCGTGTACACCAGGGGCATCATTTCCTGAATCCTGCGGACCAGGACGGCGTAGAACAGGGTCTCGTTCGTGTCCTGCAGATCGCGCAGGTAGGCGTAGCGCTCGAAATCGGTCTCGAAGGCGCCCAGCGCCTTAAGGCGGCGTGCCGCCTGATCGTCCAGCGTTCCGATGTGCGGCGGCAGCAGTCCGTGCAGCGCGAAGTCAGTGCGCTCGGTGTCCGTGAACGCCGTCCCTTTGTTCAGCAGGGGAAAGTTGATGAGATCGAAACCGGAGAGCTGTGTCTCAAGAACTCCTTTTCCTGTTATGCAATATTTCATGTTCATCCGCCGGGCGCGCGGTTCATATTGTAACCAGTCCCGATATATGTCAGCTTACCCGGGGACCAGCATGGCAGCAGGGAACAACGTCCAGCCGTCAAGGGATGCGGAAACCGCGCTGGCAGCTGTTCGCGGGATCTTTCGCGCCTTCGTTACTACCATCGTGCCCGAAGCCGCCAGCCTGGACGCGAAGGGGTGGCACGAACTTGAAGGGCTGGTGAACGATATGCTGCGCGACCGTCCCGCAAGCCTGCAGCGGCAGCTTCGGCTGCTCCTGCGCGCTGTCGAGTGGCTGCCCGTCCTCCGCTTCGGCCGGCCGTTCACCGCGCTTGATGCTGCGCAACGCACGCGCGTGTTGAGCTATCTGCAGAACCATCGTCTGCAGCTCATAAGGACGGGCTTCTGGGGCCTGCGAACGCTGGCGTTTGCCGGCTACTACGGCCGCGCGGAAGCAGCGCGCGAAATCGGCTACGCCGCCAACCGTCGTGGCTGGGAGGCTGTGCGATGAACCGCTGCAGCTATGACGTGGTCATTGTCGGCTCGGGCGCGGGAGGCGGCACGGTGGCTCAGCAGCTGTCTTCGCTGTGCCGGCAGGGCGCGCGCATTGCTGTTCTGGAAAAGGGCCCCAGGCTTCGCGATGAGGAGTTCACGGGGGGCGAGCTGGAGATGGCGCCGGCGCTCTACGAAGAGAGCGGCGGCTTTCTGACCGCCGAACGCACGATGACACTCGCCTTCGGTTGCGCCTATGGGGGATCGACCGCGGTTTACACCGGCACCTCGCTGCTGCCGCCCGAACGGGTCCTGCAGCGCTGGAAGGTTCCCGGCCTGGCTTTCGCCGACGTGGAGCGGCGCGCGCGGAAGTTCATGGCCGAAAACAACGTGCAGTTCGTCGAAGACCGGTTCATCAACGACAACAACCGCCTCTTCCGGCAGGGCTGTGAGAAGCTCAACTATCGCGTCCAGCAGTTCCCGGTAAACCTCAGGGGTTGTCGTGGCTCGAGCCTGTGCAATCTTGGATGTCCCAACCAGGCCAAGCAGGGCACGGACCGCGTTCAACTGCCGCGCGCGGAGCGCAACGGCGTCGAAGTCATCACCCGTTGCGAGGTCCTTGGGATCGGGGAAAAGAAGGTGCGGGCGCGAGTCTCTGCCAAACCCGGCGGAGGCAAAGGCGAACCTTCGCCATGGCAACCGGGGGATTATGAAATCGGGGCCCGCATTATCGTGGTCTGCGCTGGGGCGGTGAACACACCCGCGCTCCTGCTGCGCTCAGGTTTGGGCCGCCAATTACCGCGCCTGGGCCATGGATTCACCTGTCATCCGGCGATCATCATGGTTGGCGAACACGATCGCCCCATAACCAATTTTGTAGGCCATCCCAAGAGCTTTTACCTCGACCAGTTCGCGGAAAGCGACCGATACCTGCTGGAAGTCTGCATGTACTTCCCTTTTATTACGGCCAAGGCCATGGCCGGCTTTGGCGCCGGGCACAGCAGCTTCATGCGCGCCTTTCCGCGACTGCAGATGATTCTGGTGCTGGCCTGCGACGATGTGGGTCCTCACAACCGCGTGACCATCGATCAGCATGGCCGTCCCGTGGTCCATTACCGCTTCACGCCCGAGGTGGTCCGCGCTCTGGTCCAGGGCGCGGTCACTTCGGCCAGAATATTCTTTGCCGCGGGAGCAGCGCGCGCGCACATGCCCGTAGCGCGATCGCTAACCATCGAGGCGCGGGATACCGCGCAACTCGACGACATCGAGCAGCACCCCGATTTCAGGCCCGGCAAGGTGCCCGTCTCGGCCGCGCATCTGCAGGGCGGCTGCGCGATGGGGCGCGGACGCGAGGACTCGGTGACGGATTCGTACGGACGCGTCCACGGAATCCCGTGGCTCTACGTTGCGGATTCCAGCCTGTTCCCCGCTTCGCTGGAGATCAATCCTTACCTCACCATCATGGCGCTGGCCGACCGTGCGGCTGAGGCGATCCGGCAACAATCTTAGAGGCGGCCATGGCAAAAATGACGGGCAGTGAAATCGTGGTCCGGGCGCTGGAGGATGAGGGCATTGCTTTCGCCTTCGGCATCCCAGGCACACACAACATCGAGCTGTACGACGCGCTCGCCCGTTCCACCGCGGTGCGGCCGGTGCTGGTGACCGATGAGCAAAGCGCGTCATTCATGGCCGATGGTGTTGCCCGTTCGAGTGGCCGCATTGCCGCCATCAACCTCGTTCCTGGCGCCGGGCTCACGCACGCGCTTTCGGGCATCGCGGAAGCCTTTCTCGACAACATCCCCATGCTGGTGCTGGCCTGCGGCATCCGGCGCGATACCGGCAGAGCATTCCAGCTTCACGATGTGGACCAGTTGGCCATCGCACGACCCGTAACCAAAGCACAGTTCAGGTCAGAACGCGGCGCCGATATCTATCCCACGCTGCGTCGCGCCTGCATGCTGGCCCGCCAGTCACCGTGTGGCCCGGTGATGGTGGAGATTCCGGCGGAGCAATACCTGTTTCGCCATGAAACCGACCTCGCGGCGCCCGAAATGGCGGAGGAGTTGCGCGAGCCTCATACGGAGGAAATCAGGGAAGTTCTTGAACTGATCGCCGCCAGCAAAAGGCCGCTTCTGTACCTTGGCCTGGGCGCGGTGGGCGCCGGCGGCGAGCTTGTGGAACTGGCCGAACGGCTTAACGCTCCGGTCACGAGCACGATCGAAGGCAAGGGCGTGATCGACGAGCGCCATCCGCTCTGGCTGTGGTGCGGATTCGGGGCTGTGGCTCCGCCCTTCGTGCGCAGGATTGCGGACACGTGCGATCTCACGCTGGCGATTGGCTGCCGCTTCGCCGAGGTAGGCACAGGCAGCTACGGTCTGAAACCGCCAGGCAAGTTGATCCATGTTGACATCGACCCTTCGGTGTTGGGCAGGAACTACCACGCTGATGTTGCCGTAGTCTCCGACAGCGCCGCGTTTGTTCGCGCGTTGCTGGCCCAATTGCCGCCCCGCGCGCAGGACGAAAGCCTGTGCCGGGAAATCCAGGCCGGCCACCAGGAGTTGTGGAAGGAATGGGCCACGCCGTCCGGCCACGAGCTGGTGGATCCGCCGCAGCTTCTGAAGACGCTGCAAAGCATGCTGGGGGACGATGCCATCTATGCGACCGACAGCGGCAATGGGACCTTCCTGGCGATGGAGTACCTGCGCCTGGGGCGGCAGCGGTCTTTCCTGGCGCCTGTCGATTACTCCTGCATGGGCTATGCCGTTCCGGCCGCGATTGGAGCGGCGCTAGCCTGCCCCGGGCGGCCGGTGGCCGCGCTTGCCGGCGATGGCGCCTTCCTGATGACCGGTCTGGAATTGCTGACCGCCGCACAGCTGGCGGCACCGGTCATGGTGCTGGTCCTCCGCGACCGGGAACTGGCGCAGATTGCCCAGTTCCAGCAGATAGCGTTGGGCCGCAAGTCCTGTAGCCAGCTTCCGGATTATGACCTTGCATCGATTTGCAACGGCGTGGGCGTGGAGTACGTACCATTAAGCGGCAACAATGACGTGGAAGCGGTTCTCCAGCAGGCGGTCTCGGTCACGCGCTCGGGCCGTCCGATTGTGGTTGGGGTCGAAATCGATTATTCCCGGAAGACGTATTTCACCCGAGGTGTCGTTCGTACCAACTTCGGACGCCTGCCGTGGGCGGAGAGAGTGCGGTTCCTGTGTCGCGCCCTTGGGCGAAAACTCAGCTAGCGTGGTTCAACCTGCGACGGCCCGAAGTGCGCGGCCGGTCGCCGCGAACGCCTGAACTGCCAGCGCGCGACCTGCGGTTTACGGAACAGATAGGGAAGCGGCGCCACCAGCATGTGCGCCAGCCTCGTGAAGGGGATGGCAAGCACCAGCAGCCAGGCGCAGGTCACATGCAGTTTTACGAGCAGAGGCATGGGAGCTATGTACGACGCGTCGGGGCGAAAGCCAAGTATCGAGCGCAAATAAGGCACGGCCGAAGCGTGGTACCAGTAGGCGCCCCACGGCAGGATGAAGGCGATGCCGAGGCCGCTCAGCAATTGCACAAACAGCAGCACCAGCAGGAGCCAGTCGCCGCCCGAGGTGACCGCCCAGAGCCGCGGCGTGCCCGCGCGCCTGAGGATGGCCAGCGTAATTCCGGCGAAGGCGGTCGTACCCAGCGCGATGGCGACGCACTCCAGCGCGTACAACCGGAAGGGATGCGAGTTCCACGCCAGCACCTGACGCGGCAACAGCAACCCGATGCCATGGCCAAGCAGCGTGGCCAGCACACCGTAATGGAAGAGCACCACCGCCCAGAACTGTTTCCGGCCTTCCAGCAGTTGCGACGAGCGGCTGGACACGGTGCGCGGTTCGCGCCAGTAGCGATAAACCGTGCCGACGAGGGCGGTGAACAGGGCCACGTACGGGAGCACTACAAAAAGCAGCAGATCGGGCGCGCCGAGGTTCATAACACCGCTCCTTCAGCGACACGAGTGACCGGCCCGATGGCGGCCGGGAAATGAAGGTTGACCAGCTGCCGCGCGGCCGCAAGCAGGTGGACCAAGGGATTCTCAGCCGGCATCCGCTGCAACATGCGAGTCAGCGCAGGCAAGACAATGGCGCCGGCAAAGCCCTCCGCCTCGCTGGGTGCCATGCGCGCGAGCAGCAATAGCGCGTGCGAAAGATGGTCGGGCAACTCATGACTTTCGGCAATGCCGTTGGCCTGCAATTCGCGACGCATGCGGACCAGCAGCAATCCCCGTTTGTAGTCTTCGCCGAAGAGGTGCCATCCGAGTTCGAGGGCGCAGAACGGTCCCAGATCGAAGGTACAGGTGTACAGCTCCTGCAGATCGTTCAGAGGCATGCATCGGAGTTGTTGCGCCAACTGCTGCAGGGAAAGGGCTGCCGGGCCTGAGCAGGCGACGGCATGATCTACCCGCTTCATGTAGCCGCTTTCGGGATAGGTGAACAGGGCGGCCACTGCCTCGAGTTGTCCGCGGCGCAGACTCATGTCGTGGTTCCCATCGACTCCCTGGCTGCGGTGGTCAGTTCCCGGTGTAAGGGAGGAATGACGAAGCGCTCGCCCGCTGCGGAAAGCGTGGTGAGGCGATAGATCGCGCCGGCTTCATCCGGGTTACAGTCCGCCGCTGCGAGAGCGGACGCCACCGTTTCCACCGCGATGTCGCCCGCGGTTGCGGCCCGGCGGAACTGCCGGACAGCCTGCTGTTTCCGCAGCGAGTAGCGGACCGGCTCCTCATTGCGGGCGGCGAAGAGCGAGGCGAGGTAGCGGAGCGGAATCCGGAAGTGCTCGATATCGCTGAACAGGCCGGCCTCAGCGCCGCTGCCGTCCACCACCGGCGAAAGCGGCGGAACATAGAACAGCGTGGGCAGCGTGCGGAACTCGATGTGCAGCGGCAGAGCCAGGCGCCAGAGCTTCACGAAGCTGAATACCGGCGAGCGCTGTGCGGCTTCGATGACATCGGCGGGAATCCCGCAGGCTCGTGCCGCGCGGACCACCTCCGGTTCGGAGGGATCGAGGATCAGATCCCGGTACCGGTCGATGAGTTGTTCCTGCGGCGCGCTTGCCGCTTCCAGAATGCGCCCGGCATCGTAGAGCAGCACCCCGACAAAGCGGATCCGGCCGGGGCAGGAATGGAAGCAGGCCGGGGCCTGTGCGGTTTCAAGGCGCGGGAAGCACAGAATGCACTTCTCCGATCGGCCGGCTTCCCAGTTGAAGTACGTCTTCTTGTAGGGACACGCGGCCACGCAGTGCCGCCATCCACGGCAATGGTCCTGATCGATGAGCACGAGCCCGTCTTCACCGCGTTTGTGTAGCGCACCCGAGGGACATGCCGCAACACAGGCCGGATTCAGGCAGTGATTGCAGGTCCGCGGCAGATGGAAGAAGACCAGGCGTTCGAAGGCGAACAGCTGCTGGCTCTGCTCCGGCGTCAATGCCGCCCAGTTCGGGTCCTGGCTGGCATAAACGGGAGATCCTGCGAGATCGTCATCCCAGTTCGGCCCGGCTTCGATGTCCATGTACCGGCCGGTGATCATCGAGATGGGCCGCGCGGTGGGCTGATCGTCGCCTGGCGGCGCATCGGTCAGTTTCTGGTAGTCGTAAGTCCAGGGCTCGTAGTAGTCATCGAGCGAGGGCAGGCTGGGATTATGAAAGATATTCAATAGTGCGGATGTCCTGCTCTGCGACCTGAGCCTGAGCTCGCCATTGGGCTTCTCCCATCCGCCCCGGTATTTCTCCTGATCCTCCCAGAGGGTGGGGTAGCCCGTGCCGGGTTTGGTCTCGACGTTGTTCCACCACATGTATTCGGCGCCTTTGCGATCGGTCCAGATGTTCTTGCAGGCGACGGAACAGGTGTGGCAGCCCAGGCATTTGTCCAGATGGAAGACGGTTGCGATCTGCGCACGAACATCCATGAATGTCTCCTGCCTCACCACACGAGTTCGGGGAGCTTACGGACGAGCACATGGGTATCGCGGTTGCTGCCCGTCGGTCCCCAGTAGTTGAAGTGCCAGGTGAATTGGCCGTAGCCGCCGGCCATGAGTGTGGGTTTCAGGCGAATGCGGGTGAGGCTGTTATGGCCGCCGGCGCGCCGGTTGTGGCGCAGCGGCGAGCGGGGCACCGACAGCGTCCGCTCCGGCGAGTGGTACTGAATGCAGACGCCGGCCGGAATACGGGCGCTCACTGCCGCGCGGGTGACCACCACACCATTGTCGTTGTGAACTTCCACCCAATCGTTGTCGGCAATGCCGATCTCCGCCGCGTCGCCATCGTTCAGCCAAAGCGGCTCGACCCCACGCGACAATGTGGTCATGCGATGGTTGTCGCTGTAGGTGGAGTGAATCTGCCACTTGCCGTGCGCCGTCATGAAGTTGAGCAGCTTGCCGGGCGAGCCGTTCAGCGAGCGTATGTCCGTGCGCTCCACATCGAGGGCCCGGGGCTTGTAGCAGGGAAGGTTCTCGCCGAATTGCAGGTAGAGCGGATGATCGAGATAGAAATGCTGCCGGCCGGTTAGCGTGCGCCAGGGAACATTGCATTCCAGGTTGTAGGTGAAGGGCGAATATGCCCGGTCCTGGTCCATCACGCCCGACCATATCGGGCTGTTCAGCAGACGATGGGGCCGCGCCTGCAGGTCGCGGAACGAAATCCGCACCCCGCGGTTCTTCTCCGCGAGATGCGCGAGGGGCACGCCGGTCTTTTCTTCCATGTGCCGGTAGGAGCGGTACGCCAGCTCGCCGTTGCTCACCGTGGCCAGGCGCAGGATGGCGTTACAGGCATCCTCCTCGGCGGCGATGGACGGATACCTGTTGCCGTTCCACTCGACGGCGGGAGCGGAGTCGAGCACGCGCTCATACTCATCGGCGACATCGTAGCTGGTGCCGTGAGCACCCAGGCCGTTGGCCGCGATCAGCGGACCGAGAGAGATGAACTGGTTGTAGAGGTTCCTGTAATCGCGCTCGATCAGGCGGAAGGCAGGCATTGTCCTGCCCGGAAGCGGCTCGCACTCGCCCTTCGACCAGTCGCGGATGGTGGGCTGGGCGATTTCGGCGGGCGTGTCATGCGCCAGCGGCGCCGCCACAATATCGCTGACCGGACGGGGCAGATGAACCACCGCAAGCTCGGCGATCTTCTTCGCAATGAGCTGGAACGCCTGCCAGTCGCTTTTCGACTCCCACGCCGGAGGCACAGCCGCCGAGAGCGGATGCAGGAAGGTGTGCATGTCGGTGGAGTTGAGGTCCGACTTCTCGTACCAGGTCGCCGCCGGCAGGACGACATCGGAATAAAGCGCGGAGGTGTCCATGCGGAAGTTCAGGTCGACAACCAGGTCGAGCTTTCCCTGCGGCGCGTCCTTGTGCCAGAGGACTTCGTTGACCGAGCCTTCCGCCATCTCGGGAGCGATGGCATTGGTGTGCGTGCCCAGGTAGTGCCGGAGGAAGAACTCATGGCCCTTGGCGCTGGCCATGAGCGCGTTGCCGCGCCAGATGAACCACACCCGCGGCCAATTTTCAGCCGCGTCGGGGTCCTCGACCGCAAACTTCAGCTTGCGTTCGCGCAGTTGCCGGACGACGTAATTCGAGATCTCCTCGGGCGTCTTCGCGCCGGTGTTGCGCGCCTCTTCTGCAACCTGTATCGGGTTGCGATTGAATTGCGGATAGAAGGGCAGCCAGCCGCTACGGACCGCCTGCACCTGCAGATCCATGGTGTGCATGCGGTCCAGGCGCGCGCCGCCGTTGTGCGACGGTACCGGCTGATAGGCGGCAAACTCGCGCTCGTAGCGCCACTGATCGCAGTGGACGTAGTGCCAGCTGGGCGAGTTCTGCAGCCGGGGCACGGGATACCAGTCGCGCCCGAAGGCAATGGCCGACCATGACTCCATGGGCGCCAGCTTTTCCTGTCCGACGTAGTGGGCCAGCCCGCCTCCGTTGGTGCCAACGCACCCGCAGAAGAGCAGCGCCTGAATCGCAGCGCGATAGATCAGGTCAGCGTGGTACCAGTGATTCACTCCGGCGCCGATGATGATGGTGCATTTGCCGCGGGTGGTCGCGGCCGTCTCGCCCCATTCGCGCGCGAAGCGGACGATGCGGCCGGCTGCGGTGCCGCACCGCTTTTCCGCCCATGCCGGCGTGTACGGCTGCGTGGCATCGTTGTAATCGGCCGGGTAGTCGCCTGCAAGACCGCGCGAGACACCGTAATGAGCAAACAGGAGGTCGTAGACGGTCGCGACGACAACTTCGGCGCCGTCAACGGTGCGCAATTTCTTTACTGGCACATGGCGGGTGAAGCTGCGGCCGGGATCGAAGCTCCCGATCTCCAGAGGAACGGCTGCGTCATGCGTTCCCAGGAATGTAAGGACCGGCTCGATCGGGCTGCCATCCACGGCATCTTTGGGAATCAGGTTCCACTTTCCCTTTTCCGAGCCCCAGCGATGGCCGACGCTGCCCATCGGCATCTTCGGCCGGGCGCTCGCGGCGTCCCACACCAAAAACTTCCAGTCGCCGTTCCCGGCGCTGGAGTAATCGGCAATGCGATTGGCGCGCAGCATCTGGCCGGCACGCCACGAATTGCCATGACGCACCAGCTCGACCAGGTACGGGGCATCGGTGTAGCGGCGCGCGTAGTCGAGGAAGAACGGCACCTGCCGTTGGTGATGGAACTCGGACAGCAGGACATGGTTGACAGCGAGCCACCAGGCCGCGTCCTGGCCGGGGCTGATGCCAACCCATTCGTCGGCGTACCTGGCCACCTCGGCGAAATCCGGCGAGAAGGCCCACAGACGTGTGCCGTTATGCCGCGCCTCGACGGCAAAGTGGCAATCGGGCGTGCGCGTCATGCTGAGGTTGGAGCCGACTACCGCGATCATGCCGGCGTTGAACCAGTCGGCGGCTTCCGGGACATCGGTCTGTTCGCCCCAGGTCTGCGGCGAAGCATTGGGCAGATCGCAGTACCAGTCGTAGAAGGAGAGCGCCACGCCGCCCATCAGCTGCAGCATGCGGGCTCCGCTGGCGTAGCTGATCATCGACATGGCCGGAATGGGCGAAAAGCCGGCAATCCGGTCCGGACCATATTTCTTGATGGTGTAGATGTTGGCGGCCGCAATCAGCTCGACGGCTTCGTCCCATGAGAGACGGCGGAAGCCGCCTTTGCCGCGGGCCTTCTGCCAGGCGGCCCGGGTTGCGGGATCTTCGACGATGGCGGCCCACGCATCGACTGGATCGGCGTGCTGCGCGCGCGCAGCTTTCCAGGCGTCCAGCAGCGTGCCGCGGGCATAAGGATACCGGACGCGCAGCGGCGAATACAGGTACCAAGAGTACGACATCCCGCGCTGGCAACCACGCGGTTCGTGCGGCGGCAACTGTGGGCCGATGCGCGGATAATCCAGCGCCTGCATCTCCCAGCTCACGATGCCGTCCTTGACGTACACCTGCCAGCTGCAGGAGCCGGTGCAGTTCACGCCGTGGGTGCTGCGGACGACCTTGTCATGCTGCCAGCGATTGCGGTACAGGTCCTCCCATTGGCGCGAGCCGGGCCTGGTTTCATCCCTGATCCAGGAAAGCGCGTCGGGGGGTTTCATTGCCCACCCCGTTTGCGGACCAGCTTGCGCCGCGCGCCATCGAGCCGCCCTCGCCAGACCACGCCGGCGATGACGAAGGCCAGCAGCGAACCGCTGAGGCCGATGAGCTGGACGCGGCGCAGGGCCGCCTCGCGGAACTGGCTTGAGTTCTCAGCCGAGGTGCGCAGGAACGCGGTCAGATCCGAGGCCTCATCGCTGGTCAGCGGCGCCGGCCGGAACAAGGTTGACATGACCGGCGTGGGTGGATTGCGCAACCAGGAAGGCAGACCGTGGTCGCCGCCTAGCTTGTTGTAGGCATTCGAGAGATTGGGGCCGAGCCGACCGCCGGCTTGCGGCAGCCCGGATGTGTCGTGACAGGCTATGCAGGCCGCAGCGCCATTGCTCAAGCGGCGCTTGCCGAGAAACAGTTCGCGACCGCGTGCCGCGTCGCCGGCAACGGAGGAGGCGGGGACCACAGCCGGCGCACCCGACTGTTGGTCGATGTAGTCCAGCAGCCCCTCGCCGAACTGTTCCGTCAGATCGCGGAAAGCAGGCATGACCGTGCCCTGGGCTTCGGCCACGATCCTGATGGCGCGCGCATCCTTCGCCGCAATCCTCGCGTCTGGATTGCGCATGAAAGCAAGCAGCCATTGGCGAGGCGCTCTTTGTGTGACGTTTTTCAGGTCGGGACCGACCGAGGCACCGCCGCCGATGGTGTGGCAGGACGAGCAGTTCTGCTCAAAGTATGCAGATGGAGTGCCCTGCGTGGCCAGCCTGGTGGATGCGACGAGGAGGAGGACAATCAGGACGACGAGACGCTTTGGGCCGTTCACGGCAGACCTCCAGCGCAACGTGAGGGATCATGTGCTTTTGAACATGACAGCCTGCGAGAGCCGATAAACACACGGGGAATATCTCCCCGTGGTGCAAATGGTCACACAAATGGCGCCCCGGGGGATGTGAGCCAGGTCACCTAAGCATGGGCAGGCGCTCTGCGAGGCTGGTGTCAGGGTTTCAGGAGATCGCCGATCAGGCGCCCGGAATGCGCCGCTTCTCCGCTTCGGCCTGGGTGAAGACGCCCGCGATGCGCGTGCCGCAGCTCCTGCAGCAGCCCTCCTTCAGCTTGTTCGACATGACCGAGTGCCACGAGCGCGTGATGACCGTTTGCCGGCATCCGGGGCAGATCGTGTTGGCGCCATCGGAGTAGATGTTGCCCTCGTAGACATACTTCAGGCCCATCTGCATGGCCATCTGCCGCGCGCGATGCAGCGTCGCAGGCGGAGTCGGCGGCTTGTCGCGGAGCTTGAAGTCGGGATGGAAGGCGGTGAAATGCAGGGGAACATCGTCGCCGAGGTTCTCCAGTACCCAGCCGCACAGCTCCCTGAACTCCGAGTCGCCGTCGTTCAGGGTGGGGATGATGAGGTTGGTGATCTCGAACCAGACGGCAGTCTCGTGCCGCAGCCACTTCAGCGTGTCAAGCACGGGCTGCAGATGGGTGAGCGTGATCTTGCCGTAGAAATCTTCCGTGAAGGCCTTCAGGTCGATGTTGGCGGCGTCGATGTAGCGGTAGATGTCGAAGAACGCCTCGCGCGTGATGTAGCCGTTGGAGACCATCACATTGTTGAGCCCGGCGGCGTGGGCCTCGCGCGCGATGTCGATGACGTACTCGCCCCAGATGGTGGGCTCGTTGTAGGTGTAGGCAATGTGCGGAGAGCGGTGCTCCAGCGCGACGTCGACCACGTGCTCGGGGCTCAGCGTCAGCGCGTTAACCTGGTCCGACTTCGCCTTGGAGATGTCCCAGTTCTGGCAGAAGAAGCAGCCCATGTTGCATCCGGCGGTGCCCATGGAGAGGATCTTCGTTCCGGGGAAGAAGTGGTTGAGCGGCTTCTTCTCGACGGGATCCATGGCCAGGGCAGCGGGACGGCCGTAGCCGAGCTGGAGCAGGCGTCCGGCTTCGTTCTTGCGGATGAAGCAGAAGCCGTGCTGGCCTTCGCCGATGTGGCAATGACGGGGACAGAGGTAGCAGTGGAGACGGCCATCGGGCATGGTCTCCCACCAGCGCGCCTCGTGGACTTCGGGCTGGACGACTGTTAACTGCATGGTAACTGCTTAACTCCTATTGTAACGCCGAATCCGGCCCCGGCATCCGGCAATCGGCCTTCAGCCGCTGGCAGCCAGGCGGGCGCGGAGCTGCGCGGCCGAGAGGCCGGTCACCCGAATGACCTTGTTGCGGCTGTTTTGTCCGGCGGCGATGATGACTGCGGAGCGTGGTACGTGCAGAACCTCGGCGAGAAAGGCGATACAGGCCTGGTTGGCGCGGCCCTCCACCGGGGGCGCGGTCAGGGCCACTTTGAGCGCGTCGCCCACCTCGCCGACGAGGGCGTTGCTGCGGGCGCGCGGCTGCACCCTGATCTGGAAGGTGGCGCCGGCGGGCGTGTCGCGGACCGTAATCATGGCCTGGGACGCTCGCCAAAAATCGCCGTGCCGATGCGCACGCAGGTGGAGCCTTCGGCGACTGCGACTTCGAAGTCGTGCGACATGCCCATGGAGAGGAGATCAAGTTTCAGTCCCGGCAGACGGCGCGCGGCGAGCCGATCGCGCAGCTCGCGCAATTGCCGAAAGTACGTCCGGGCGCCTTCAGGATCTTCGGTGAGAGGCGGCACGGCCATCAGGCCCTGAATGGCCAGATGTGCCCAGCCGGGCGCGCCAGCGAGAATAAGGTCCAGTTCAGGCGAGGCGGGCGCGACGCCGCTCTTGGCCTCCTCGCCGCCAATGTTGATCTCGATGAGCACCGCGAGGTTCCTGTCGGCGCTGCGCGCGGCGGCGTTCAGGCGTTCGGCCAGCTTTGCCGAGTCGAGCGAGTCGACGGCATGGAAAATTTCCGCCGCCTTTGCCGCCTTGTTGGACTGCAGGTGGCCGATCATGTGGAACTCGGCCCCGCGCAGCTCGCCCAGCGCAGGGCATTTTTCCCCGAACTCCTGCACGCGGTTTTCGCCAAACAGGCGCTGGCCAGCCTCCCAGGCCTCAACGATGCGGGCGGGAGGAACGGTTTTGGTGACCGCCATGAGCGCGATTTCTTCAGGATTTCGTCCGGCGCGGCGGGCGGCGCGCGCGATGCGCTCGTGAATGGCGGCGAGATTCGCGGCCACACTCATGCGACGAAGACATTGTAAGCGCGCCGGCAGAAGGCGGCCCGGGTTTCCCCAGCGGCGCGAAGGCGCGCATGTCGGCTGCGCTGTTCGGCGGCGGTTTGACTTGTCGCTCACTCCCTGCGTAAGGTTCTAGTTCTGTGCTTATGTACGACTCCTGCTCTGGAACCCCACTGAAAGTCGCCACCCTATTGCTGGTAATGACGTTGCTATGTCCGGTGCTGGCGCAGAACCGGCAACCGGCGCCTGCCACGCAGGGCCCCACTCTGGACGTAGCCGCGTACGAAAAGCGGGTGACGGTGAGGACACTGGCGAACGGGCTGACGGTGGTGCTCTGGCGACGGCCGGAGGCACCGGTGTTTTCCTTCTTCACGCTGGTCGATGCCGGCTCGGCGCAGGACCCGCTGCATGAAACCGGACTGGCACACATGATGGAGCACATGGCGTTCAAGGGCACGCCCGATATCGGCACCAGGGACTATGCTGCCGAGAAGCCCGCGCTGGAGAAGGTGGAGCAGACCTATGCCGCCTACCAGGCCGAACGGATCAAACGTGTTGGCCAGGACCCGAAGAAGCTGGCGCAACTGAAGCAGGCCTGGGAGGAGGCCAGAAAAGCCGCCGACCAGTATGTGGTCAAGAACCAGTTCGGCGAGGTCATCGAAAGCCACGGCGGGGTGGGCATCAACGCCTCCACCAACTACGACGAGACCGACTACATGTATTCGTTGCCCGCCAACCAGATCGAGCTGTGGGCGGCGCTGGAATCGGACCGCATGGCCCATCCCGTTTTCCGCGAGTTCTACGAGGAGCGCAGCGTGGTGATGGAAGAGCGGCGGATGCGCACTGACAGCCGTCCTACCGGGCGGCTGGTGGAGCAGTTTCTGGGGGCGGCGTTCATGGCCAATCCCTATCATCGGCCAACCATCGGCTATGCCTCCGATCTGCAGAGCTTCTCGGCCACCGACGCGCAGAATTTTTTCCACCGCTATTACGTACCCGCCAACATGGTGATCGCACTGGTCGGCGATCTGGATCCCGACCAGGTCTTCCCGATCGTGGAGCGTTACTTCAGCCAGATACCGGCGGCGCCCAAGCCGGAAGAACTGCACACCGAGGAGCCGGCACAGAACTCAATCCGCCAGGTCACGCTGCAGGACCCGGCGCAGCCGTTCTATCTGGAGGGGTACCACCGGCCCAGCTATCTTGCTCCCGATGACGTGGTGTACGACGCCATCTCCGATATTCTCTCCAACGGGCGCACCTCGCGGTTGTACCGCTCGCTGGTGCGCGACAAGCGGATTGCGGCGCTGGCTGCGGGCTTCGGCGGATTTCCCGGCAACAAATACGCCCACCTGTTCGCGTTTTACGCCATACCGATTCCGGGACACACGGTGGGGGAGTTGCAGAAGGCATTCGCGGAGGAGATCCAGAAGCTGAAGACGCAGGATGTGAGCGACGACGAGCTGCAGATGTTCAAGACGCGGACCAAGGCCGAGCTGATACGCGGCCTGGCCAGCAACGAGGGCCTGGCGGAGCAGCTCGCCCTCTACCAGACCCGCTACGGAGACTGGCGCGAGCTGTTCCGCTACCTGGACCGCGTGGACAGGGTGACGAAAGCCGACATCCGGCGGGTTGCCAATCAGGTATTCCAGGACACGAACCGCACGGTGGGCATCATCCAGACGCGGGCCGCCGCGGGCCGGCCCGAGGGCGGGGGAGGAGCGCAGGAGCAATGAGCACGCACGCTGTCCTGACGTACAACGGGCGTCCTGCCATTGCGACCGGACAGCAGGTCCCTCCACTCGGGCTAAAAGCCCCCGGTCGGGATGGCAAAAGAACAGGAATGGCGGGGCGAGCGGTGCGCCTGAAGGCGCGCCCCTTCGTACTGGCATGCTGTTTGTTGCTCGCCGCTGTCGCTTCCGCGCAGCAGATCACGCCCTGGAACAAGGTCCAGGCCCCGCCGCTGCCGGCGTTCACGCCTCAGCAGCCGACGCGCATTCAGCTCGCCAACGGCATGGTCATCTTCCTCCAGCCCGATCATGAGCTGCCGCTGATCAGCGCCATGGCGCGCATCCGGGGCGGCGCCATCAGCGAGCCGCCCGACAAAACCGGCCTCAGCGATCTCTATGGCGACGTCTGGCGGACGGGTGGCACGAAAACCAGAAGCGGCGATGAGATGGACGATTTTCTGGAGGCGCGGGCGGCCAAAATCGAAACCGATAATCAGTCGGACTCGACCACCATCTCGCTGAACTGCCTGAAGGAAGACTTCGACGCGGTCTTCGGGATGTTTCTCGACCTGCTGCACAATCCCGAATTTCGCGAGGACAAGCTGGAGCTGTCAAAGCAGCAGATGTACACGGTGATTGCGCGCCGCAATGACGATGTAAGCGCCATCGTGCATCGCGAGAACCTGATCATCGCCTACGGCAAGGACAATCCTTACGCCCGCGTGCCGGAGTTTGCGACAGTGGCGGCGGTCACGCGCCAGGATCTGCTGAAGTGGCACCAGCAGTACGTCCATCCCAACAACATCATCTTCGGCATCACCGGCGATTTCGATCCAAAAGCGATGGAGGCGAGGCTGCGCCAGGCATTCGAGGCATGGGCCAAAGGACCCGAGGCGCAGCAGCCGGAGATCCGTTTCGCCGAACCCAAACCCGGCTATTACTTTGTCCGCAAGACGGACGTAAACCAGAGCAGCATCGCCATGCTCGATCTGGGCATCGAGCGCCGCAATCCGGACTACTACGCCGTCACGGTGATGAACGAGATCTTCGGCGGCGGCTTCTCCTCGCGGCTGTTCAACAACCTGCGCTCCGGCAAGGGGCTGGCGTATGCCGTGGGCGGCGGCGTGGGCTACGGCTGGGACCATCCCGGCCTGACCGACATCACGATGCAGACCAAGAGCGCCAGCACGGTGGAAGGCGTCGAGGGGCTGGACAGCGAAATTGACGGCCTGCTGAAGAACCCGGCCACGGCGGAAGAACTCAGGCGCGCCAAGGACGACATCCTGAACTCCTTCATCTTCCAGTTCGATACGCCGGAAAAGGTGCTGCGCGAGAAGATGGCGTACGAGTTCTATCACTACCCGCTGGACTTCCTGGAGCGCTATCGCGGCGAGGTTGAGAACGTGACGGCCGAGGATGTGGCGCGGGTGGCGAGGAAATACGTGCACAAGAACCAGCTGGCCGTGCTGGTGGTGGGCAACGACGCCGAATTCGACAAGCCGCTTAGCAGCCTTGGCCCGGTGCAGAATGTCGATATCACGATCCCGCCACCGCCAGCGAGCCTGATGGGCGCGCCGTAACTCTCGCTTTCGGAGCGCACTGTTGTCCAGCAGCGGACAAGCTGTTGTGAATCTGGACGCTGCCGCCGTCCCGGCCGGCTCCGCCGTGTTCGTAACTCACCTGCTTACAATCGCTTACGGCGCCTGCTGTGTGGCCCCTGACGTGTACCTTCCCGCATAACACGGAAGCCGGCGGCTGAACACAATTTCTCTAACCGTAAGCCGGCTCCCGCGTCTGAAAGGGTATGAGGAGGCAGTATGGAGCGCAGATACCTGGTTACGGCCGTGGCGATCATAGCGACCTTTGCGGGACTTTCCCGCGGCTTCCATTCGCTGCAGCGCCTGGCGGCGGAGCACGGGCAGCATTTCATGGCGGGGGCGACATGTCCGGCCAGCGCGGCGGCCCAGGCGGTAGCCAGGCTGCGAACCCGGCTGCATCCG
>DATJAI010000099.1:0-88288 GCA_035516415.1 Binatia bacterium
ATCGGGACGTGAGTCGGCTGTGCGCGCTTTGGCGTCGGCCGGGCTGGACGTTCGCTCCATCAAGGACGTGACCCCGGTGCCGCATAACGGCTGCCGTCCGCCGAAGCGCCGCAGGGTGTAGGAAGCAGTGGCCAGTGGTCAGTGACCAGTGGCCAGTAACGCTGGCGAGAATCAGATTGGCTGTTCAAACATCTAATTCTTATCCAGCCAACCAGTAATTTCGATCGGGAAGAAAGGACCGCCAAGTCCCGTAAACCGATCAATCAGCAGGTGGCATCGTGGGTCTGGCACCAGCCACTGACCCCTGGCCACTCGAAGGAGAAAACTTGGCACGATACAACGACGCAGTATGCCGCCTTTGCCGCCGCGAGGGCATGAAGCTGTTCCTCAAGGGCGGAAAATGTTTTACCGACAAATGTCCGGTAGAAAAACGTAACTTCGCTCCCGGCCAGCACGGCAAGGACCGCAAGGCCAAGATCGTGGGCTACGGCCTGCAGCTTCGCGAAAAACAGAAGGCGAAGCGCATCTATTTCGCGCAGGAAGGCCAATTCCGCAATTACTTCGAGCGGGCGGCCCGCAGCAAGGGCGTCACCGGCGAGATGTTGCTGCAGCAACTGGAGCGCCGGCTCGACAACGTGGTCTACCGGCTCGGCTTTGCCGTAGCCCGGCGCCAGGCCCGCCAGTTGGTGCGCCACGGCCACGTGGCCGTCAACGGCAGGAAGGTAAACATTCCTTCGTACGAGGTGAGTGCCGGCGACGAGATCGCAGTCCGCGAGGGCAGCAATAAGCTCGCCATGCTGGAGATCGCGAAGGACTTCGCCAGCCATCAGGCTCCGCCCGCATGGCTGGAAGTCGATCGCGATGCCTACAAGGGCCGCGTGCTGGCGTTGCCCAGGCGCGAGGACATCAACCTGCCCATTAACGAGCAGCTGATCGTCGAGCTGTATAGCAAGTAACCTGGCGACCGGTGACTGGCCGCTTCGGAGAATGCGGGCTTGCAGGTCGCGAGTACGGTTGTAACACGTACGAATCGCCAGGAACTCACTTGCGCGGTGCCGGGGACATGAGTCAGGGCCGCGACTGCCGTGCCGGGAGATAAGTCAGGGCACGACTTCAGTCGTGCCGAACAGCGGATTTTTTTATCCTTGGGGCTTTAGCCCCTGCGAGAAACACCGGGGATCACAGTCCCCCACAACCTTCGCTCCAGATCAGCCGCCTGTCACGGCGCGCAGCATGGGCGAAGAGAAAGAGGAGCACATCAGATGCTTTGGAAAGGTTTTCAGAAACCCAAACGGCTGGCTACCGACACCGAGACCCTGACCGACAAATACGGTCACTTCTGGGCGCAGCCGTTCGAACGCGGGTTCGGTACCACCATCGGCAATGCCCTGCGCCGCGTGCTGCTTTCTTCCATTGAGGGAGCTGCGGTTACTGCGGTAAAGATCGAGGGCGTGCTGCACGAATTCCAGTCGATTCCCGGAGTGGTGGAAGACGCCACCGACATCATCCTCAACCTCAAGCAGATTCCCTTCCGCCTCAACGGCGATGCCCCGAAGGCGATTTATCTTCGCGCCGAGCAGCCGGGAGTGGTCACCTCGGGCATGATCGAGACCGATGCCGACGTCGAAGTACTGGACAAGGACGTGTACATCGCCACCATCAGCGAAGGGGGCAAGCTCGATATGGAAATGCGCCTGAAACGGGGGCGCGGCTATGTTTCGGCGGACAAGAACTTCGATGAGGACCTGGGCCTCGGCTTCATCCCCATCGATTCCGTACATTCGCCGGTACGCAAGTGCAATTACTCGGTCGAGGCCGCGCGTCTCGGGCAGATCACCGACTATGACAAACTGGCCATCGAGTTATGGACGAACGGTTCGGTAACGCCGGCCGACGCCCTGGGGCTGGCGGCGAAGCTGCTGAAAGACCACATGAACATCTTCATCAACTTCGAGGAAGAGCTGGAAGCGCAGGCAGCCGGCACCTCCGACAAGCCGGAAATCCGCAACGAGAACCTGAATCGCTCGGTCGAGGAGCTGGAGCTTTCCGTGCGCAGCTACAACTGCCTGAAGAATGCCAATATCCAGACCATCGGCGAGCTGGTGCAGAAGAGCGAAGCCGAGATGCTGAAGACCAAGAACTTCGGCCGCAAGTCGCTGAACGAGATCAAGGAGATCCTTTCCTCGATGGGACTGAGCCTGGGCATGAAGATCGACGAGCACGGCAATGCCGTGCCCGGTGCTCCGTCCTCGTCTGGCGCGCAGCCCTCGGGACTGGCTACGGCCAATTACGGCCTGGATTCGAACTACTAGGCAGCCGGCCGGCGGACTCGTGCTGACCGGCGGCTGGCCAGCGATAGAAGGAACAACGGAAATGCGTCATCGTAGAGCAGGATGGAAGTTGGGACGCGACACGGAGCACCGGCGCGCGCTGCTGCGCAACCTGGTGACCTCGCTGATCGTGGAAGAGCGCATCGAAACCACGATTACCAGGGCCAAAGCCATGCGTCCTCACGTCGAGAAGATGATCACTCTGGGCAAGCGCGGCGACGTCGCCGCGCGCCGCCTGGCGGCCTCATATCTGATGACCCGCGATGCTGTCGACAAGCTATTCGACACCATCTCCCCGCGCTTTGGCGACCGCCAGGGCGGATACCTGCGGATCATTCACTCCGGTTTTCGGCGCGGCGATGGCGGCGATACCGCTTTTGTGGAGCTGCTCGGCAGCGAGAAGACGCTCGATGAGAAGCGGCAGAAACGCGCGGAACTGCGCGCCAAACGCGCCGAGGAGGCGCGCAAGGCCATGGAAGAGGCCGAGCAGGAGAACAAGGCCATGCGCGAGCAGGAAGCAGCCGGCGAAGCCGCAGGCGAAGAGAAGTAACGTCTGCTACCTATGCAACACACGCATCCGCATCGCGGGTGCGTTTTGTTTTTCAGCACACGGTGGCAAATGCCTAGGCCGTGGCCTTGTGGTCAAAGCAGTCGATTGCTTAGGATTAGTTGTCCAGCACTCCACCCGGAAGGACCATTTCTGAATGATGACGTGGCTTGGCTCGCCAACGTTGCCGGCCCACCAGGGTTCGGCCGGGGCAGCGTCTGCCAGGGGGCCTCTTCTCGGCCGCCGTCTGTTTCTTGCGCTTGCGGCAGTAGCCCTGGTATATACCTTTCTGGCCGGTCTGCGGACCATCGTGGATCCGGACCTCGGATGGCAGATGGCGACCGGCCGCTGGATAGCCCTGCATCACCATACGTTCTCCACGGATGTCTTCTCGTACACGGCAAGCGGGCGGCCGTGGATCTATCCCGTCGGCTCCGGACTGCTCTTCTACGCCATCTACCTGCTCGGGGGCTACACACTGCTCTCGTGGGTTGGGGCAGCAGCCTGTGTGGGGACGGTTGCGTTGCTGCTGCGGCGGGGCTCCGCCTTCACCGCCGCAATTGCCATCCTTGCCGTTCCCCTCATCGCTGAGCGCACCACTCCGCGCGCCGAGATGTTCACGGTGATGCTGTTTGCGGCGTACCTGTCTGTTCTCTGGCAGTATCGTGAAACGGGAAGGGCGCCCCTATGGTGTCTGCCGGTGCTGATGATTGCCTGGGTCAATCTTCACCTCGGATTCATAGCGGGCTTGATGTTAATCGGCGGATTTATTGGCCTGGAGTTTCTGGACATGGTGTCCGCCTCCCGGCGGCGTGAGGCCCTTGAGAGACTCAGACGCTCGGTTCCATGGTATGCGGTGACGGCGGCCGCCACTCTGATCAATCCCTGGGGCTGGGGGCTCTACCAGGCAATCATCCGGCAGGATCGCGCCATGGCGCAGCACTCGCAGCTGATCACGGAGTGGGCCAGCGTCCGGTGGAACTGGTCCGGTTCCATACCGGGGTTTTCGCAGCAGCCGCTGCAGAATACCTTTACCCTCCTGATGCTGGTCGTGGTGATTGCCGTGCTGGCGGCGCTGTGGGAACGGCAGGCAGGAGCGGCCATCCTGCTGGTCGGAGCGATGTACGAGAGCATGCGCCACATCCGCATGGAGGCCCTGACAGCTTGCATCGTGGTGGTGGTGGCGGGGGCGATGTTATCGGCGGCGGTTCCGCGGCTCAGCTTCAGGATAGCGGACCGGCGGATGCGGGCGATTGTCGCCCTGGCTGCCGCGGTCGTCTTCGCGGCGCTTGCTGTCGTGCGCGCAGCGGGTTATGTAACCAATCGCATCTATCTCGCCAGCAACAGCCTTTCGAGTTTCGGGACGGGTCCAGCCTGGTGGTTGCCGCAACGCGCGGCCGAGTTCCTCGAACGCGAGAAGCTGCCGGCGAATGTCTTCAATTCCTATATGGAAGGCGGGTACCTGATATGGAAGCTCGGCCCGCAATACCGCGACTACATCGACGGTAGGGCGATTCCTTTCGGGGGAGAGGCGATCGAACACGAGCGGGAACTGCTGGCAACCTCGCTTGACTCTCCCATGTGGCAGCAGGAGGCCGATCGCTACGATATCCGCACCGTCATCATTCCTCTGGAAGGCAACGAGATCGCCTTCGATCAGTTGCAGGACCTCTGCTACGGGAGCAACTGGCGGCCGGTTTATCTGGATGAACTCGCCATCATCCTGCTGCGGCGGAAACCTGATAACGAAGACCTCATCAGCCGTTTGCAGGTGACCTGCCCGACCGTACCTCTGCCGGCGACGCCGCTGGACCACAGTGCCCGGTCGTTTCCGCAGTGGGTCAACAGCGCCTACATGCTCATGGTTCTTCGCCGCAACGCTGAGGCTCTGACTGCCGCGAACAATGGGCTTCAGATTTTCCCGGACAGCGCCCGCCTGCACCGGGTTCGCGGCAATATCCTGTACGGGCTCTACCGTCGCAGTGAAGCTGAACAGGAGTGGCTCACCGCCCTTTCGCTCAGTCCCGGAGATCGCGCGGCCGACGCGTCCGTATGGTCACGGCTGGCGGAGCTGTACGAACAGCAGGACCGCACCGCTGACGCCATACACGCGTGGCAGGAGACCGTGCGCTTGACCCCCGATCCAACGCTGAAGCCGCGGAGTCTGGTCAAGCTTGCCCGGCTCTATCTGGGGAGCGGGAAGGCGAAAGCGGCTTTGCAGGCGCTGGATGAAGCGGTCCGCAGCGCCCCTCCGCCGATGCTGGAGGCAGGCGGCGGGCGCAGCTTCAGCTTCGATGTGGCCCAGGGACGGGCCGCTGCGTGGAGGAGTCTGGGGGACCTCCAGCAGGCCACCGCGTTTGAAGAACAGGCGGTGCAGCTTGACCCGGATGCCGCCGACGCGTGGTCCCACCTGGCGAAGCTCTACCAGCGGCAGGGGCGGGTGGCAGATGAGCGCCGCGCCGAGGAGCGCGCCAGCGCGCTCGGCACAACGCCCACTCCGTAACCCGCCCCCCATCGGAGCTTCATGGCAGCAGTCCGAAGACGGCAACGCCGGTCTGTGTGCCCACGAATACCTTGCCGTTGGCGATCATGGGCGTAATGAACTTGTTGCCCGGCCCAAACTGGTCGCGTGATCCCGCCTGATTGCTGTTGTACAGTTCGTGCGCCAGGTTCGTGGCGTCGTAGGCGTACAGCACCGCGGGGTTGCTATTGGCGACTGCCCACACGATTCCGTTGGAATTCAGATCGGCGGAGACACTGGGAATCGTCCCCGGGTAAGGAAATGTGTCGCTGCTCTGCGACGTTGGAGTAGTGGAGAGCCGTGCGTTGGAGATCGTGTAGGCCTTCAGGTTATCGGAGACATCGCCGTAATACACCGTGTTGTTGAAGTACGCCGGTTTTGCCCAGATGCCGCCCGGCAGCGCGCCCTGGATTTCCTGATAGACCTGGTTGTTGTTGTTGGGATTGAACTTTCCCATATTGTCGCGGTCCACGACGTAGATGTTGGTGTCCTTGCCGGCGCCTACGGCGAGGTGATGCACCTGACCGCCGTTGTCGAATAGATCGGGCAGCACGACGACACCGCCGGACCCGAGGTCTTCATCCGCATTCGATTCCTGCACGGTGTTGTACATGTTGAAGTAGTCGGCGACCTGGAGCTGGCCGGAGGAGTTGGAGAGCTTCACGAAGGCGTTGCCGTAATCGCCGTTGATGGGAAAGCCCTGGGAGTTCAGGGTGGTGTCGAAGGTGCCATTTCCGTCGAGGAAATAGATGTTGCCCGCGGAGTCTGCCGCCAGCCCCGACCCCGCCATCCAGATCGCGCCTTCATTGCCGTTGGGAGTGACGTCGATCACCGAAGTCTGCGCCAGAGTGCGGCCGTTGTATGCCATGATCCATCCCGTATAGGGACGAAAGTCGCAGTGGGAGGTGAACGCGAGGTAGAGTGTCGTGCCGTACTGCAGAATTCCGGCGCGCTCGGCGAATTGCCCGGGATCGAAGATGACCATTCCACCCTGGCTGCCATCACCGGTTCCCGGATAGGTGGCGTGGATCTCGACCGGGCCGCCGAACAGCTCGCCTCCGCTCATCAGGTCCAGGGCATGCAGGCGCTGGTGATAGTGGCCGGAGGTGTCCTTGGTCATGGCGACAAAATAGATGGCTCCGTTGGGTCCGGCGCCCTTGTCGATGACGGGAGTGTCGGTGATGCCGATTTGCGGCGAAATCTGGCTGCATCCATGGTTGTCGCTGGGGGTCTCTCCCTGGCCCAGCGCCGACACGCGCCAGAACTGTCTGCCGCTGTTTGCGCTGAATGCATAAATGCTGTCATTTTCGGTTACTACGTAAACCGTGTCGTTCAGGCTGCCGCCGATGAATTGTTTGTTGACAAACAGAGGCTGTGCATCGACTTTGCCGTCGGTCGTGAAGAACTCGATTTTGCCGAAGGAGCTTGAATTGACATTGCTGGGCGTCAGAGTAGTTTCCTGCTGGGTTAAGCCCTGGCGAAAGACGTTGTAGTGATAGGTAAGGACATCAGTCGGGTACGGAATTTGCAGTCCCGGGCCCGTGGGTGTGGAAGGGGTTGGCGCAGTGGAGGCGCCCGCGGAGGAACTGGCTCCTCCGCAGTAAATGGTTCCAAACGACATGAACAGGAGAAGGCAGAAAGTCAACCTGAACTGATTTCGCACATTTCACCCCCGGCTCATTGTAATGGGTCCCTGGGCGAGAGGAGATGCCGGAGCGGCGCTCTGGGTTGTGCAGGACCTGGGAAACAGGATCCGGGCAGGATAAGGATTCGGAATTGCAACATGGCGGCACCGTGACACGGACTTTGCGACGGTTTCCGCCGCACTTCCGCTTAGGTCGTATTGACAGCGGAGCCACAGCCTGGTACCGTCAAAGGCACGATGACTTCGCTGATCCATCGCCCTCACCATCATCCTCACGCGGCGAACGTGTCAGCGGAGATCAGCGGATAGTTCCTGAACCATACGATCTCGCGGCCCGCTGACGAACTCAGCGGGTTTTGCTTTTAGCAGGGGAGTACGCATGACGGTGGAAATCGACTTTGACAAGATGGGCGGATTGGCGCCGGCTATTGTGCAGGACGCCGCCAGCGGTGAAGTGCTCATGCTGGGGTTCATGAACCGGGCGGCCTACCAGAAGACACTGCAAACCGGATACGTGACTTTCTTCAGCCGCACCCGCAACCAGCTGTGGACGAAGGGCGAGACTTCGGGCAACCGTCTCAAGCTGGTCGCGGCCGCGGCGGATTGCGATCTCGACACCATTCTCTGCCGAGTCCAGGTTGAGGGCGAGGGCGTGGTCTGTCATACCGGAACGCGCACCTGCTTCGGCACCCCCCTGCCCCTGGTGGCGGCTGGAGGCGGGCAATGAAGCTGCGACTCGGCATTCCCAAAGGAAGTCTGCAGGACTCGACACTCAGGCTGCTGGCGCGCGCCGGACTGCAGGTTTACCTCAGCCCGCGATCGTATTTCGCCAGCACCGATGATCCCGGCATCGAATGCATGCTGATCCGCGCCCAGGAGATGGCGCGTTACATCGAGCATGGCGCTCTCGATGTCGGCCTCACCGGCCTGGACTGGGTCCTGGAGAGCGGTCTTGAAGTGGTCACCGTCTCCGATCTTATCTACGCCAAACAAAGCCGCGGGAAAGTGCGATGGGTGCTGGCGGTTCCGGAAGACTCGCCCGCGCAGTGTGCGGAGGATCTTGCGGGCGCGACCATCGCAACCGAGCTGGTAAACGTGACCACGCGTTTTTTTCAGGAACGGGGCATTTCCGTGAAGGTGGAGTTCTCCTGGGGCGCGACGGAAGTAAAGCCGCCTAGGCTTGCCGACGCCATCGTCGAAGTTACCGAGACCGGCAGCTCGCTCAAGGCCAATCGCCTGCGGATTATCGAGACGGTCCTCGAATCCAATACGCAGATTATTGCCAACAAAAATGCATGGTCTGAACTCTGTAAACGGCAGAAGATTGGCAATCTGGCGCTTATGCTGGGCGGCGCTATCGAGGCCCAGGGGCGTGTCGGGCTCATGCTCAACGTCAGGGTGGAGGACCTGCCGGCGGTGCTCAGCGTTCTGCCCGCACTGAACAGTCCCACCGTGTCCACGCTCAGCGACAGCACCTGGGTCGCGGTCAACACCATCCTGGAAGAATCGGCGTGCTGGGAGGTCATTCCCCGTCTGAAAGCGGCAAACGCACAGGGCATCGTCGAGTATCCGCTGAACAAGGTGGTGTTGTGATACGCATTCTGGAGGGCAGAGCGGCAAACAACGCGGTCGCCAGACTGGAACAGCGCAGCTCGTGTCTGAGCCAGGTCGAGCCGCGTGTGCGCAGGATCGTTGAGGACGTGAAGCGCGAGGGAGACAGGGCCGTTGTCCGCTATGCCACATTGTGGGACGGGCTGGAGAAAGGCCAGCCGGTGCGGGTCTCCGCAGACGAGATCGCAGCGGCATGGCGTGCGACTCCGCAGGATGTCCGGACCGCTCTGCGCCAGGCTGCGGCCAGCATCCGCCGGTTCTGCAAGTGGCAGATGCCCCCCGAGTGGCGGAGGAAAATTCCCGGAGGCGAACTGGGCCAGATCGTACGTCCGCTGGAGTCAGTCGGCTGTTATGTGCCCGGAGGGCGATATCCGCTTCCCTCCACGCTGCTGATGACCGTCATTCCCGCACAGGTCGCCGGAATAGAACGCATCTGCGTGGTTTCACCGCGTCCCCGGAGGACGACATTGGCGGCTGCGGCACTACTCGGCATTGGTGAAGTCTACCGTTGCGGCGGAGCCCAGGCCGTGGCGGCGCTGGCCTACGGAACTGCAACCATTCCTCGCGTGGACAAAATCGTCGGCCCCGGCAACAAATTTGTCACCGCCGCCAAGAAGCTGGTGGCTTTCGACTGCTCCATCGACATGCTGGCCGGACCAACCGAGGCCGTGCTTTACAGCGACAGCGGCAATGCGCGATTTCTCGCGGCCGATATGGTCGCGCAGGCGGAACACGACCCGGAAGCTGTCGTCGTGTTCATCAGCACCAGGCGCGACATGGCGGAAGAGGTGAAGAGAGCGCTGGCGGACGCGGTGGGCGACAACGCGGCAGCGAAAAAGGCCATTCTCCGCAATGGCAGAGTGCTTGTCGCTTCCTCGCAGGATGAGGCCATGCACTGGGTGAACCGCATCGCTCCCGAGCACCTGACGCTGGATGATGCCAGCCTGCTCGGCCTCGTGCGGAATGCGGGTTCCGTTTTCGTTGGCGACTACTCGTCCCAGTCCGCCGGCGATTACGCGGCTGGGCCCAATCACGTTCTTCCCACCGGCGGCGCGGCGCGCTTCCGGGCAGGGCTCGGCGTTCAGGACTTTGTGAAGATCATTACGGTGCAGGAGTTCAGTGCTGGCGGTCTGCGGAAGATTGCGCCGGTGGTAACGACTCTGGCGGAAGCTGAGGGTCTGCGCGGCCATGCGGAAGCGGTCCGCGTCAGGTGCCGCATCGCCGGTGCGGAACAGAGGAGTACCCATGCTTAGCGCCCGCAAGGCGGTGCAGAATCTTCAGGAGTATCATCCGCCGCTCGGACGGCGCGACGGACTGCGCCTCGACTTCAACGAGAACACCGAGGGCTGCTCGCCACGCGTGCTCCAGCGGCTGCGGGAGATCACAGCCGAAGACCTTGCGCGCTACCCCGAACGTGAATCGGTGGAAAACCTCGTCGCGCAGCACCTCAGCCTGACTCCCGAGCAGGTGCTGCTCACCAACGGCGTGGACGAAGCCGTTCACCTGCTCTGTGAGGCTTATCTGGAAGCGGAAGACGAAGCGATCGTCGTGACGCCCACGTTCAGCATGTATGAAATTTATGCCGGCGCGACGGGCGCGCGTCCCGTTCGTGTGCCCTGCGATGGCGAATTCCGCTTTCCTCTGGCCGGAATCCTGGACGCCATTACCCCGGCCACGCGGGTGATTGCCACGGCCAGCCCCAACAATCCCACGGGAACGGTCGCGAGCCGCGAAGAACTGTTGCGCGTTGCGCATGCCGCGCCGGATGCGGCGTTGCTGGTGGACGAGGCATATTTCGAGTTCCACGGTACAACCCTTCTTGGTGACATCGGTGCTACGCGGAACCTCTTTGTCGCGCGCACCTTCTCCAAGGCGTATGGGATGGCCGGGCTGCGCATCGGCATCCTCGCCGGCCCCGGCGAGCAGATGGCGGCGGTGCGGCGCGTTGCATCGCCTTACAACGTGAACGGGATCGCGCTCGCCCTCCTGCCGGCGGCCCTCACCGACGGCGGCTACATTCGCGATTATGTTTCCCAGGTGATCGATGGACGCCGGCGGCTGGCCTGCGAAATGCGAGTGCTGGGAATTCATGCCTGGCCCAGCCAGGCGAACTTTCTGCTGCTGCGCATCGGCGAACGCCATCGCGAGTTCGTGGCCCTTATGCGACAACGTGGGATACTGGTCCGCGACCGCTCCTCCGATCCCGGTTGCCGCGGGTGTGTGCGCGTGACGGTTGGAACCGGCCCTCAGACGGAGCGGCTGATTGCCGCCCTGAAGGAAGTAGTCGCCGAGTTGAAGCTGGGCAGCGAGGTTGCGGTATGAGGCGGGCTCGCATCCATCGCAAGACGAAGGAAACGGAAATAACGGTTGCGCTTGGTATTGAAGGCCGCGGGCGTGGCAAGGTCCGCAGCGGCATCCGGTTTCTCGATCACATGCTGGAGCTCGTCGCGCGTCACGGGGTTTTCGATCTGCAGCTCGATGCGGCCGGCGATCTCGACGTCGACCAGCACCATACGGTGGAGGATGTGGGCATCGCTCTGGGCGAGGCCTTCGCGCAGGCGCTGGGCGAGCGGCGCGGCATTCTGCGCGCCGGGTACTTCGTTATGCCCATGGACGAAACTTTGGGAGTAGTGGCGGTCGATTTTGGCGGGCGCAGCGCCGCAGTGGTCGATACCAAAGTTGGAGCGCGGCTGGTGGGGGATCTTCAGACGGAGCTGGTAGCCGATTTTTTTGATGGCTTTGCCCGCGGGGCTAAGGCCAATGTTCATGCCAAAGTGATGTATGGCCGCTCGACTCACCACAAGATCGAGTCGCTGTTCAAGGCCTTCGGCCGGGCGCTACGCGTAGCGTGCTCCCGCGACCGCCAGCTTGGCCGCATGCTGCCCAGCACGAAGGGAATTCTATGATTGCCATCCTCGATTATGGCGCGGGCAACCTGGCCTCGGTGGTGAAAGCCGTCAGGCATCTCGGGCAGGAATGTGCCGTAACCGCCGATGCCGGCGATGTGCGTCGCGCGGCCCGGGTCATCATTCCCGGTGTGGGCAATTTCAGGGCGACGCAGGCGCTCGCGATGCAGCCTTTGTCCGATGCGCTCCAGCAGGTCATCGCGGCCGGGAAGCCGATATTAGGTATTTGCCTGGGACTTCAGTGGATGTTTGAGGGCAGCGATGAAGCGCCCGAGCTGCCGGGACTGGGAGCATACGCCGGCGCCTGCCAGCGTTTTTCGGATCGTGTAAAGTCCCCCCACGTCGGCTGGAACCGCATCGCAGTCGAGCCGCAGTCGCGCCTGCTACGCGGCGTTCCCTCAGGCTCCTGGGTTTACTTCACTCACTCCTATCGCGCGCCGCTGTGCGCAGAGACCGTCGCGTCCTGCACGTACGAATCGCAGTTCACGGCCGCGGTTGAGCGCGACAACCTGTTTGGGCTGCAGTTCCATCCTGAAAAGTCCGGTGATGCCGGCCTTGCCATCCTGGGGAACTTCTGTGCCGTCTGAGTCGCTGGCGAAGCGCATCATCGCCTGTCTTGATGTCCACGCCGGACGCGTGGTGAAAGGAGTGCAGTTCGTCGAGTTGCGCGACGCGGGCGATCCGGCCGAGTTGGCCGCGGCCCACAGCCGTGCGGGCGCCGACGAAATCGTTTTGCTGGACATTACGGCAACGGCGGAGGAGCGCAACACACTGTTCGCAACCGTCCGGCGCACGGCCAATGAACTCTTCATTCCGTTTACCGTCGGCGGAGGCATCCGCTCGCTCGACGATGCTGCGGCCGTCCTCGATTGCGGCGCGGACAAGGTTGCCATCAATTCCGCTGCCATCGCCGATCCGACGCTCATCACCAGGATTGCCGGGCGCTACGGATCGCAGGCCGTGGTGGTGGCCATTGATGCGCGGCGCCGCGATGGCGGCTGGGAGGTCTATGTCTGGGGCGGGCGCAAGTCCACCGGTTTGGACGCGCAACAGTGGGCGAAGCAGGCTGAGGCGGCAGGCGCGGGCGAAATCCTTCTCACCTCCATGGACCGCGACGGTACCAGGTCAGGCTTCGATTGCGAACTCACCCGCGCCATCTCCGGCGCACTGCGGATTCCGGTCATCGCCTCGGGCGGAGCAGGCGAACCCAGGCACTTCGTCGAGGTATTCCGGCAGGGCGCGGCCGATGCGGCGCTGGCCGCTTCCGTTTTCCATTTCCGCCTGGAATCCGTGCGCGCCATCAAGCAGGAGCTGTATGCAGCCGGTGTGCCCGTGAGGCTGACGTGCTGATCCCCTCGATTGACCTGATGGGCGGCCGGATCGTGCAGCTTGTTCAGGGCGAGAAGAAAGCGCTGGAGTTTGACAACTTCACAGAATGGACGGAACGATTCTCGCCATATCCTCTGGTTCAACTGGTGGATCTTGACGCCGCGATGGGGAAGGGTTCGAACCGCACCCTCATCGCCGGCTTCTGCCGCAAACTAACCTGTCAGGTGGGCGGTGGCATTCGCTCCGCTGATGCCGTCGCCGGCGCGCTCGATTGCGGTGCGAACAAAGTCATCGTGGGTTCTGCGCTGGTCAGGCGGCGGGAGAAATCGGAGCAGTGCGGCTTTGCAGATCCTGAAGACGAGGTTGACACGGCATTTGCGAGAAGCCTTTACGGGCGGTTCGGCGCCGGACCTCTGGTGTTCGCCGTGGATTCGCGCGGGGGACGGATCGCCATTCAGGGCTGGAAGACCATCACCAATATCGAGCCGGCAGCGATGATGCAGCAGCTCGAACCCTTCTGTTCCGCTTTTCTCTACACCCACATCGATACCGAGGGACTCATGCGGGGTCTGCCAATGGATATCATTCGTGACCTGCGTCACCAAACTTCACGCCGCCTGATCGCGGCGGGCGGGATTCGCAGCCGCGAGGAGATTGCGGAGCTCGACGCGATGGGAGTTGACGCAGTCGTAGGAATGGCCATCTATTCGGGCCTGCTGGCGCCCTGAGCGGAAAAAGCCGTTCTACTTGTCTCTGCCTGGGCACGTCCGGGATGCGTGAAGACAAAGCATTCAGCAGCCACAGGCTATGATGTAACGGATGTGAAACCTGGCCTCCGTGCTTGTCGGACGCCATTACTTCGGAGAATTCATGAGAGATTCGGGTCTTCATAACAAGGTCGCGATTGTCACCGGAGCTTCCAGCGGTATCGGTCGTGCCACCGCAGTACGCTTCGCCCAGGAGGGCGCGCGCGTCGCCGGCTGGGATGTCAACGACAGTGTCGCCGACGCATTACTCAAGGAGCTTAAGAACTCCGGCGCTGCCGAGGCGCTGTTCCGCAGGGTCAACGTCACCGATGCGCAGTCCGTTCAGGCCGGGGTGGACGAGGTAATCTCCCGCTGGAGACGCATCGACGTGCTTGTCAACAACGCCGGCATCCTCCGCGATGGCCTGCTGCTGAAGGTGAAGGACGGTGCCGTCGTCTCCAGCCTGGGCGACGAGCAGTTCGATGCCGTAATCAACGTCAACCTCAAAGGTGTTTTTGTCTGCACGCGTGCGGTTGCGCCGCACATGATCGCGGCCGGCAGCGGCGTCGTACTGAATGCGTCCTCGGTCGTCGGGCTGTACGGCAATTTCGGCCAGACCAGCTACATCGCAACCAAGGCCGCGGTAATCGGCATGACAAAGACCTGGGCGCGGGAACTCGGCCGCTATAAAATTCGCGTCAATGCCGTCGCTCCCGGCTATATCGGCACCGAAATGGTCAAACAGATGCCGGAGAAGATTCTCGACGCGATGGTTGCCCACACTCCGCTGGGGCGGCTGGGCAAGCCGGAAGAAATTGCGGAAGCCTACTGCTGGCTCGCCTCCGATGGCGCTTCGTTCATTACCGGGACGGTGCTGTCGGTGGATGGCGGCGTGGTGGTCGGAACCTAGTGCGGCGCCGCTCTGTTCCGCCAGCCTGCCTTTCATGAACATGGGACGCGGTTACCCATCACAGGCTGGCGTTCGCGCCGCCCGGTATAATTCCGGGTTGTATTCTTGGGCGCGAGCTGCGCTCCGCCGTGGCTCGCGCACTGGCAGTTTCCTCCCTCCAGCAGGTGACTATGACCATCATCAGGCAGGACGACGTTATCCAGAGCGTGGCCGACGCGCTGCAATTCATCTCCTACTATCATCCCGTCGATTTCATCCGTGCCATGGCGTGCGCCTATGAGAAGGAGCAATCGCCGGCAGCGCGCGACGCCATCGCGCAACTGCTCATCAACTCCCGCATGTGCGCCGAGGGACATCGTCCCATCTGCCAGGACACGGGCATCGTTACCGTCTTCCTCAAGGTCGGCATGAACATGCAGTGGGACGCGACCATGAGCCTTGAAGACATGGTCAACGAAGGCGTGCGCCGCGCCTATCTTTACGAAGACAACAAGCTGCGCGCCAGCATCCTCGCCGATCCTGCGGGAGCACGCAGGAACACCAAGGACAACACGCCCGCCGTTATAAACGTGTCGCTTGTGCCCGGCGACAAGGTCGAGGTGATTGTGGCGGCCAAGGGCGGCGGCTCCGAAGCCAAGTCCAAATTCGCCATGCTCAACCCCTCCGACTCCGTGGTCGACTGGGTTCTGAAGACTGTGCCGACCATGGGCGCGGGATGGTGCCCGCCGGGCATCATCGGCATCGGCATCGGCGGCACCGCCGAACGGGCGATGCTGCTGGCCAAGGAGTCGCTCATGGAACCGATCGACATCCAGGAGCTGATCGCGCGCGGGGCGAAGAACACCGCCGAGGAGTTGCGCATCGAGCTGTACAAGAAAATCAATGCATTGGGCATCGGTGCGCAGGGACTGGGCGGACTGACCACCGTGCTCGACGTTAAGGTAAAGGACTATCCCACCCACGCCGCCAACCTGCCCATTGCCATGATTCCGAACTGCGCCGCCACGCGTCACGCGCACTTTGTGCTCGACGGCAGCGGTCCGGTCGCTCTGGAGCCGCCTTCGCTGGAAGACTGGCCGCAGCTTACCTACGATCCTGTCGGCGCGCGTCGCGTGAACCTCGACACTGTTACCCGCCAGGAAGTCGCGACGTGGAAGCCGGGCGAGGTGCTGCTGCTCAGCGGCAAGCTGCTCACCGGCCGCGACGCTGCCCACAAGCGCATGACGGACATGCTCAATCGCCAGGAAAAGCTGCCGGTCGACTTCAACAATCGCTTTATCTATTACGTTGGACCGGTTGATCCCGTGAGAGATGAAGTTGTCGGCCCAGCCGGCCCCACGACCGCGACCCGGATGGACAAATTCACCCGCCAGATGCTGCGGGAAACCGGACTGCTGGGCATGGTCGGCAAGTCCGAGCGCGGCCCGGCAGCGATTGAGGCCATCCGCGATCACAAGGCCGTTTACCTCATGGCGGTCGGTGGCGCCGCCTACCTCGTCTCAAAGGCGATCAGGAAGTCGCGCGTCATGGCCTTCGCCGATCTTGGCATGGAAGCGGTCTACGAATTCGAGATCGAGGACATGCCGGTGATGGTCGCCGTCGACGTGAACGGCGAATCGGTGCACGAGACCGGTCCGAAGGAGTGGCAGGCCAGGATCGCCGAGTTGGTGGAGATTGGGTAACAGAGTATATGGCGTGGGGACCGAAGCGAAAGATTACAGCTCAGCAATTCGCTGATGAGCTCGAACGGCATCTACTCGGGACTGAAGGGGCTTGGGACTGGGACGACACGACATCTGTTGCGTTGGCAGGCGAAAGGCTAGAGCGAATTCGCGTTAGGCTCTCAAAATTCGATACCTTTGCTTTACCCGAGTGGAGAGAGGAATTCATTTCGATAATTGCCACACTCAGGCAGGGTGAGTTTCCAGAAGTCAACGGCGACAACCAGGAATGCAACTGCTCGAGCTTCTTCCAGAGAGGATCGAGGGGAATTTCGACCGGGGAATTTGCTATCAGGAGCTTCTCAACCGGCTGCCAGCCGCCCTGGCTGCAGTTGTAGGCCTTGTAACGCATCGGGCCACACATTGGCGACGCCCATCGCGTGATATTCGTCCAGTCGCTGCCGGTACCGCGAAGCCCGGTCTTTAGGCGAGAGCACTTCAACAATAGCCACCGGCGGCGTAATCAGGACAGCCTCAAAGGGAGTCTTCACCGGGAGGATGACGATATCGGCAACGCGAACACGCCCGGGTACGATTCGCACGCGGATCTCCGGGCACGCCTCTAACTGCCACTCGTCCTCATGTTTCGCAAGCCATTTGATAAAGAATGCTTGTGTGATCGAGTGCTCGTTCTCGCCCACGTTGCGCTCCTCCAGCTCACCGTCGACGTAGTCACAGTCCGGCTCGTAGTCGGTCCTGAGATCCTCTTCCAGCGAGACTTGCGTGGTTGCCATCGCGGGCACTCCCTGAAAAAGTGTAGCATTGCGGATGTTATCGAGATAACAACAAAGGACCGGAACGCTTCTCCTCGCACGATCATCTCTATCTGTAGAGGAGCTGACCATGCCCACCGGCGTCGAACAATCTACCCGCACTGAAAAGGATTCCCTCGGCCACAAGGAAGTTCCTGCGCACGCCTACTACGGCATCCAGACCGCGCGTGCGGTCGAAAACTATCCCATCAGCGGATTGCGCGCGCAGCCTGCGCTGATACGCGCCATCGCCATGGTGAAAGAAGCGGCCGCGCTGGCCAATCGCGAGCTGGGGTTGATCGACGCGAAGACTGCCAATGCAATCATTCAGGCCGCGCAGGAAGTACAGCAGGGCAAGTTGCACGAGCATTTCGTGGTTGATGTCTTCCAGGCGGGTGCGGGCGTCAGCTTCCACATGAACGCCAACGAGGTCATCGCCAACCGCGCCGGGGAGCTGCTGGGCGGCGCGCGCGGCGAGTACAGGCTCGTCCATCCCAATGACCATGTCAACTACGGCCAATCCACCAACGACGTATTCCCCACCGCCATGCGCCTGGCGACGCTGCTGGAGCTGGAGCAGCTTTATCCCGTCCTCGACAGTTGCATCACCGCGCTGGCGGACAAGGGCAAGGAGTTCCATCACATCCTGAAGTCGGGCCGCACGCACATGCAGGACGCGGTTCCCATGCGCCTGGGGCAGGAGTTCACGGCCTACGCGGGCGCGATCCGGCACGCGAAAGACTCCATGCGCCAGCAGTCGGAGCTTCTGCGCGAACTCGGCCTTGGCGGATCGGCGGTGGGCACCGGCATCAACACCCATCCTGAATACCGTCACAAAGCCATTGCCGAGCTGTCGCGAATCTCCGGTCAGAAGCTGCACGCGGTCGATGACATGCGTTATGCCATGCAGTCGAACCTTGCAATGTCCAGCGTGAGTTCGGCGCTGCGCAACCTTGCGCTGGAAGTCATCCGCATCTCCAACGACCTGCGCCTGCTGGCGTCCGGCCCAAACACCGGCCTGGCGGAGATCAATCTGCCGGCGTTGCAGCCGGGCTCGTCGATCATGCCCGGGAAGATCAACCCGGTGATGCCCGAGCTGGCAGCCATGGTTTCATTCCAGGTGGTCGGATACGATACGGCCGTCGCCTTAGCCGTGCAGGCGGGACAACTGGAGCTCAACGTCATGATGCCGACCATGGCCTACAGCGTGCTCATCTCCATCGCCATCATGACCAACATGCTGCGCCAGCTTACGGAGTTTTGCATCAGGGGCGTAACGGTCAACGACAAGCGCGTCAGTTACTACGTGCAGAGCACGGTTTCGCTGGCGACCGCGCTAAACCCGTATATCGGCTACGCCAAAGCAGCCGAGATTGCCAAAGAGTCGGTGAAGACGGGGAAATCGATTATCGAGATCGCCCGTGAGCGGGGCGACCTCAGTGAAAAGCAGATCAGGGAGATCCTCGATCCCGCCCGCATGACAGAACCGGTATCGCCGCTGGACGCGGCAAAGGAGCGGGAGAAGATCAGGAGCCGGGATTAGGACGCGCGACCCCGCAGGAAGACAGCCCCTGCCGGGCCTCTGAACAATTCCGATTCACTGGTTTTGTGTCGCCGGCTAAAGCCGGCTCAGCAGAGAAAAGAAGCGCTCACCGGCACCGCCTGCGGCCGTGCCCTGACACAAAGCGCACGAGAGACACACTCTTTCAGCGGCCTCCTAAGTCGCCTCCTGCGCTGCGAACGCTGCCGCATGGATAGAGATGTCCATCCTGGGTGGATTAAGCAGCGTGTTGTGAATGAGACAGCGGTGCACGGCGTCTTCAAGTCCCTGGAGGTGGTTTTCTTCCAGCTCGCCCGGCACCTCCACCTCAATTCTGAAATCGTCCAGACGAAGCGGGCCTTTTGCCTTCCCGGCGCTGACGCGCGCCTTCACTCCGTCTCGCGCGATCCGGTTTCGCTTCAGATAATCCACCGCATAGTAAGCCGCGCACGACCCCAGCGACGCCAGAAGAAGCTCGGGCGGCGTCATGCCCTCATCATCGCCGTTGTTCTCCACCGGCTGATCGCAGATGACGGTGTGCTGCCGCGCTTTGATTTCGAACTGCACAGCTCCCAGATGCTCGACAACTACTTCCATGATTTTCCTCCGGTCCTATCCCAGGGCCCGGCGCCCCGGCCTCATTCACCAACTCGCAGCCCTGGCATCCCTCGCGAGGGCCGCATCGATGTAACTGCGGATTCTGACTCTGGCGCGATGCAACCGCGACTTTACCGCAGGCAGCGAAATTCCCAGCCTGGCCGCGGCCTCCTCCCCGCTTAGTTCCTCCAGATCGCGCAACTCGTAAACCACACGTTCGCGTTCGGGCAGTGACTCGATGGCGCCCAGCAGCAGTCGCTTCATCTGCTGCATGGAGGCGCGCGTATCGGGGCCTTCATCGGCGGATTGCAGTTGCGGCCCTGCGGCCTCGATGGCCGAAAGCTGAATGATTGGCAGCAACGCTTCGCGCCGCTTCAACTGCCAGCAGACCCTCCGTCCTATCTGGGCCAGCCACGAACGGAATGCGGAGGTCTCGCGCAACTGCTCCAGGTTGCGATAGGCCCGCAGCAAAGCCTCCACCAGCACGTCCTCGGCATCTTCGCGGTTGCCGCAGACGCGAATAAGCTGCCGGTAAACTGCGTCCTTATGCTGGTTGGCTAGAGCCTCGAAATCCATTCTCCGCTTCCGACCCTGACCTCACGGTCATGAGCAGCAGTCCACCGTAGTTTTGCCTGCTGCCAATGCAGTTGACCTTGTGTTACGGTTCCATGGCATCCGGGCCAGCAGCACGGCCATACCACAGATATTGGTGGCCCCGGCAAACGTCAGACCGGCGCCGACGAACATCGCGAGATATACCCAGCCCGGCCCGGCGGTGACAGCCAGCAGCGAGGCCAGAAGCACGATCAATCCGGCAGCAAGCCTGACCTGCCGCTCCAGTGTCCAGCGGCAGCGGGCGCAGCTCACCAGGGGAAGCCCGGCGCTTCTCCATGCGGCAGTACCGCCGGTGAGCACCGACACGGGCTGCCGGGCCTCCAGCCAGGCGGCCACAATCGCGGCGCGTGTGCCCGCTTCACAGGCGATGACGAGGGGTCCGTCGCCAATGTCGGCCGTCCTCGCTTCCACCTGCTCCATGGGGACATTGATTGCGCCTGGTATGTGCCCAATGGCGAATTCAGCCGGCGACCGGACATCGATCAGTTTTGCCGGTCCAGCGCCTTCATCCCGGAGTGCCTCCGGGCCGATGTTTGTGACCATCTTCTTCTCCCTACTCAAGAAGAGCGGCGACTTCAGAAAAAGGATTCGCCGGCCGGAAAATAATTCGATTGGGGGACTCAGGGCTCGCCCCTGCGCGCGAGCGCGTCAGAGCGGACGGTTCACTTGCGGTAAATCACTTTTCCCGCACGGATGGTGTAATCCACGTGAGCAAAGTTGCCGACGTCACTTGCCGGATCGCCACTGAGAACGACCAGATCGGCGGGGTAACCTTTCACCAGCTCTGCCGTGTGCGCGGCCTTGAAGAAGATCGCGGGATTCGTGGTAAGCGAGGCGAGAATGTCGCGCCAGCCCATGCCACTGCGGGCCATCAGGACGTACTCCTCCGTCGTGTTGTAATGCTGGGTGTAGCCGACATCGGTGCCGAAGAGAATAGTCCCGCCCTGGTCGAAGTAGCTTTTCAGCTCGTTGACTCCTGCCTGAACAAACTGGCGCTCGTCGTCGGCCGAGGCGTGCTCCTTTTCCAGTTCAACCTCCCATAAGGTCAGGGTCGGGATGAGCGCTACGTGCTGGGCTTTCATGCGCGCCAGCTCATCGTCGGTGAACCGGCCCTCCATCGGAATGGTGTGAGCGAGGATGTCCACTCCGCCGGCGAGGGCGTTGTCGGTGCCGATGTGGTTTGAAGGATGGGCAAAGACGGGCTTGCCGGCAGCATGTGCGACGTCTACCGCGGCGCGCACAATATTCACCGGCATCGGCGTGACCTTGCCGTGTCCCATGATCGCGCCGGTGAAGAGCTTGATTCCGTCGCCGCCTGCGGCCAGTTCCTCCTGCGCCAGTCTGGCCGCATCCACCGGAGTGGCCGCTTCAAACCGTTTGATCTGGCTGGCGATCGCCGGCGGGATATAGACCGGGATTCCATTCTCGGGATAGATGGCTCCCGCCGTGGTGTAGATCCGCGGCCCGGGGACTTCTCCGCTATCAACGCGCTTGCGCAACGCCAAAGTGTCTCCGGGAAAAGACCCGATGTCGAACACCGTGGTGAAGCCCCAACGCGTCAGCATCTCCTGCATGTGTCGCTCAAGTTTATCGGCTGGGGCCGTCGCCGCACTGTTCCACACGTCCTCGGTGAAGTGGACGTGGCTGTTCCAGAAGCCGGCGGCGATTACCTTGCCGGTACAGTCGATCACCTGGGCGGACTTCGGCACCTTGATTTGACCGCGCTTCCCGATAGCCGCAATTTTGCCCGCGTGCACCAGCACGACTGCGTCTTCGATGGATGCGGCGGTCGGCGACGGGTAAACCTTGCCGCCATCCAGGACAAGGTCAGATGGGAGGCCGGCTCTTTGCTGCGATGGCGCTACCACGATCGCGGTCAAAAGAGCCACCAGGGGGCCGATAAGTCGGAACAACGACAGGGAATCCTCGCCTGGGGCGTGCATGGTCGTTCTTACGTGGGTCACGGCAGTCCGGTTCCGATGCTAGTACGCCCAGCGCAGCAGCGTCGCTCCCGACGTGAATCCTGCGCCGACAGCGGCGAGCAGCACCAGATCGCCCTTCTTCAGCTTGCCTTCGTCGATCGCCGTCTGCATGGCGAGAGGAATGGTGCCGGCGGTGGTATTGCCGAAGCGGTCGATGTTGATGATGACCTTGTCCAGCGGCATTTTCAGGCGTTCCGCCGTGGCGACAATGATTCGCCGGTTGGCCTGATGAGCGATAAAACAGTCCACGTCGTTTCCGGTAAGCCCGTTTTTCTGCAGCACGCGTTCGGTCATCTCCGCCATCTTCCTCACCGCGTACTTGAACACCTGCTGCCCGTCCTGGTGGATGTAGTGCATCTTCCTGTCCACCGTCTCGTGCGATGCGGGGTGCAGGCTCCCGCCTCCAGGCATGTTCAGAAACTGCCCGCCCGAGCCTTCGACGTGCGATTCCATGTCGATGATGCCGTACTCCTCGCCTTCCTCAGCCGGCTCCAGCAGCACCGCCCCGGCGCCATCGCCGAAGATGATGCACACGGCGCGGTCGGTGAAGTCGGTCATGGACGAGTTCACGTCAGAGCCGATCACCAGCACCTTTTTGTGGCGTCCCGACTCGACGGACTGCACACCGGCGTTCAGCGCATACAGGAAGCCCGAGCAGCCTGCGGAAACGTCGAAACCCCAGGTGCGTGCGATGCCCAGTTTGTGTTGCACCAGGCACGCCGTCGAAGGGTACATCATGTCCGGCGTGACCGTGCCGACCACGATGAGGTCGATGTCCTGGAGGTCGATGGGATGTCTCTGTTGCAGGTCCTTTACCGCTTCCACGGCCAGATCGCTGGCCGCAACTCCCTTGTCCGCCAGATGGCGCTCCCGGATGCCGGTACGCTCCAGTATCCATTCATTGGTGGTCTCCACCATCCTTTCGAGGTCCTGATTGGTGAGAACGCGGGGCGGAACGTACGTGCCGAGAGCGGTTATCCTGGCGCGAATATTAGGCAATAGGATGCTCCGTGTTCGCTCTTCGCCTTTCGCTCTTCGCGTTTCGCCAGAGGGTTGGAACGGAGAGCGGGTCTGAGTATCGAAGCGAAACGCGAACGGCGAACAGCGGCCTTATTGCCAGGCGCCAGTTGACCGCTGCACACGCACGAGCCTGTTACCGTTGCTTCCTTCCGGACCTGGCGGGGTTCGCAGGATTGCGTTGCGCGGGACCAGCGCCCGACAATCCAATATAGCATCCAAATCGAAGCTCAACATGCATGCGCGAGCGCGTCCTGTGCGACGGAAGCGCGGCATGCGCGATGCTAAAATAAAGAGATTGCATGCAGCCGAACCTTGATTCTGTAGCCCTGCGGGACGCTGTTGAGGAGCGTCCCAACTCCTCCGCTTCTCCGAAAATAGGATTCGTCAGCCTGGGCTGTCCCAAGAACCTGGTGGACAGCGAGGTGATGATGGGCCTGCTCTCGCAGGGCGGAGCCAGGATCACCTCGCGCGCCGAGGATGCCGACGTCATCGTCGTGAATACTTGCTCTTTCATTGACTCCGCAAAGCAGGAGTCGGTGGACGCCATCCTCGAGATGGCACAGCACAAGGCAAGCGGGCGGGCGCGGAAGCTGATCGTAGCGGGCTGCCTGGTCGAGCGCTATCGCAATGAGATTCAGAAGAGCATTCCGGAGGTCGATGCCGTTATCGGGACCGGCGAACTGGATCAGATTCTGAAGGCCGCCGGGATCGCGCAACCGGCATCTGCCGCTCCTTCGCCCTTCGTTATCCTGAACGCGCGTCCCGAGGGCCGCGAACGTGAAGCCGCAGGCCGCTTTTCGAAGGGAGCATGGGACGGCGCGATTGCCGCCCTGCCGAACTATCTCTATGACGAGAACACACCGCGGCTGCTGGCCACTCCGAACTATTCGGCGTACATCAAGATTGCCGAAGGCTGCGATCATCCCTGCTCGTTCTGCATCATTCCGCAGTTGCGGGGCAGGTTCCGTTCGCGCCGTTTCGAATCGGTAATTGCAGAAGCGCAGCGGCTGGTGGCAGGCGGCGTACGCGAGATCACGCTGATCGGGCAGGACACGACCTGCTACGGAGAAGATCTTGGCCTGAAGGATGGCCTCGCGCTGCTGCTCGAACGCTTGGCCGAAATCGGGGAGCTGCGCTGGATCAGGTTTCTCTATGCCTACCCGAACAGAATCACGGGCAAGCTTCTGGAAACGATTGCGGCACACCAGAAGATCTGCTCCTACATCGACGTTCCCTTGCAGCATGCCTCGCCCGCTGTTCTGAAGCGGATGAAGCGCGGCGCAGGAGCCGAAATTTTTCTGCGTTCGCTCGAAAAGATGCGCCGCCGGATTCCCAGCCTCACGCTCAGAACGTCGTTCATTGTCGGCTTTCCCGGCGAAACGGAAGAAGACTTCCGCCAGCTCTGCGACTTCGTTCGCGAGGGGCAGTTCGACTGGCTGGGGGTCTTCGGCTACTCGGACGAGGAGGGGGCGGAAGCATTCGCAATGGCCGACAAGGTTCCTGCGCGCGAGATCGAGCGCCGCCGCCGGAAGCTTATGTCGATACAGAAGCAGATCAGCCGGACAAAAAAGCGCGCCCTCATCGGCAAAAAGCTCGATCTGCTGCTGGAGGGCCCATCGGCGGAGACCGATCTGCTCTGGGAAGGCCGCACGGAAATGCATGCTCCCGAGATCGATGGCACGGTATATGTCAATGATTTTGGGGACCACGAGAATGTGCGCGAGGGCGAATTTTACCGCTGCGAGATCACGGAAGCCCACGAATACGATTTGGTGGCGAGAATTCTGTAGCAGTGAGCACTCAGCACTCAGCATTCAGCCAAAAGACTTTGGAGTAATACGCCAGGCGATTTAGACATGAAGGCAAGAACTCTGGTTTACATTCTTCTGCTTTTGACATCGGCGACCGGTGAGGAGGGATCGCTTTCCAGCTTGCTGCTGGATGTTGAATGCTGAATGCTGAATGCTATGCCTCGCAAACGTGCCATCTCGCTCCGTTGCCCCACCTGCCGCCAGATCGTGCTGCGCTCCGCTCCGGAGTTTCCTTTCTGCAGCGAGCGCTGCCGCGTGATCGATCTCGGCAAGTGGGCCAGCGGTAGTTATGTTATCTCTTCTCCATTGAACGATCCGGAGACCGGCAATTCGAACTACCCGGACCAGCATGTCAAGAAGCTCCATTGAGCCGGCAGCGAGCCCGGCGCCCACGCCTGCCTGGGCAACGCTGGTGGCAACATTTTTCGGCGCTGGATGGCTGCAGCCCGGCCCGGGCACATGGGGAGCACTGGCGGCCGCCCTGTTGTGGTGGTTGCTGGCGTCGCATATCCCGCCGGCAGCCCGACTCCCGGCGATCCTGGTCCTGATTGCGTTGGTGGTGGCAGTTGGCATCCCCGCGGCAACCCTGGTGGAGCGGGGCAGTGGCAGAAAAGATCCGCCACAGGTGGTGATCGACGAAGTTGCCGGGCAACTGGTCACCTACATTGCGTGTCCCATCGTGTGGCGGGCGCTGCTCGCCGGCTTTATACTTTTTCGGGTATTCGACATCGTGAAACCGCCGCCGGTGCGTAGTTTGGAGAAGCTGCCGGCAGGGACCGGAATTGTGGTGGACGACCTCGGCGCCGGCGTCTACGGACTTATTGTGTTGCAACTGCTGCTGCATTTCGGGCTTTTTCGCTGATGCCCCGTTGAGTGAGTATGGACCGCAAAACCGGAGCGAAAAACGTAAACGGAAAGCCGCACATCGACGCCATTGATCCGATGTGCGCGCTGCCCGGAGGCGAGGTCCGCATTGTGGGGAGCGGCCTTGGTCCGCACGAGCTGCGCCGTCCGCGGGTCAGTTTCGGCGACGTGGACGGGGCTGTGGTCATCAGCTCCGAACAGTTTATTGTGGCCCGCGTTCCGGAGGGAGCTACTTCGGGCAACGTGGTTGTGGCGACCAACGGCTTTCGCAGCAACCCGCGGGAGATGCGGGTGGCCATGCCTATCGCGGAGAGCCTGCACCCGGTTGCCAATCCGGCCGTTGATGCGCACGGTAATGTTTACGTTACCTTCTCCGGTTCTCGCGGGCAGAAGGTTCCCATAGCCGTCTTTCGCATCGATACCAGCTACAACGTCAAGCCGTTCGTGCACGAGATGATGAACGCCACCGGCCTGGCGCTCGACCGCAGCGGGAGCCTCTATGTTTCCTCGCGTTATGATGGCACCGTCTACCGCATTGCACAGAACGGCACCATGAACTCGTATGCCGAAGGGATGGGGGTGGCAACCGGCATCGCTTTTGACCGCGAAGGCAGCCTCTACGTGGGCGACCGCAGCGGGACAATCTTCAAAATCGGCCGCGACCGGCAGATCTTCGTCTTCGCTACCATGGAGCCCAGTGTGGCCGCATATCACCTGGCGTTCGGCAAAGATGGCGTGCTGTACGTTGCCGGCCCAACCACCTCCAGTTTCGATGCGGTTTATCAGATCGATCCGCATGGCGAGGTCGGCGTCTTCTTCCGCGGTCTTGGCCGGCCGCAGGGTCTTGCCGTTGACGTGGATGACAATGTCTATGTGGCGGCTTCGCTCAATGGGCGACGCGGGATTGTGAAGATCACTCCCAATCGCCACGCCTCGCTGGTGGTCTCGGGGCATAACCTCGTGGGCCTTGCCTTTGCGCCCGGCCGCTCCGTGGTTTTGGCCACCACCGGCGGCGTGCATCACCTGTCCTGGGACATCGAAGGACGGTCGCTGCTTCCGGAAGCGTAATCCCTGCGCGACCTTTGCACGGGCGATGACCGCTCTCATCGGAATCAGCTTGACTCCTCGAGAAACTCTGCTACATTGTCTGCACACTGCCGCGGGAAGTGCAGCGCTCATGGCAGCGCGTGCTCGTCTCCCGCACCTGCCCTGACAGGCCGAGCTCCTGCTGTGAGCCTGTCTAAAACGCGCCGCTTCGGCTTGCGCCGTCTGCTCTTCGTCTGCCGCGCTCAGGGCAAAAAAAAGAGTATCGCCAGGATTTGGCAACGACCACGCTCGCTGCGAGCCGCAGGAGAAGATCATGTCGGTGAAAGTCAAAGGAGTGCGAACGAGTGCCCGCCGCTTCGGCCAACGCAACTGGTTCAAGTTTGCCATTCTGCCCGCTCTGCTTCTGATGCTGGTTGGCGGGCTGCAGGGGGCCCCGGGAAATCATGGCGCGCGCGATCCCGGAGTGCGGGGTGGACCGCCGGGAGCGGGCACGCCCATCGCGGGCCTCACCGCCAGCCAACTGGCATTTTTCAAGGCTGGCCTGGGGAGCTTCGAGGAGATCGACTCGGTCACCGGGACAGTGAGCGATACCGGGGCTGGGCTGGGCCCGAGGTTCAATGCCGAAGGATGTGCCCAGTGCCACGCGCAGCCGGCGACCGGCGGCACCAGCCCGTTCACCAATCCGCAGGTCGCCGACGCCAGCGACCAGGGCGCGACCAACCAACTGCCGTTCTTCATCAGGCTCGGCGGGCCGGTGCGGGAGGCGCGCTTTCCCTACACCCTCGACCTGAAGCGGGTTGACGGCAATGTGCACGCGCTGTACACCATCGCCGGACGCAGCGACGCTCCGGGCTGCAACCTTCAGCAGGACGACTTCGCCAGAGCTGCCAGCGAGAACGATCTGGCGTTACGCATCCCCACCCCGCTGTTCGGCGACGGACTGATCGAGGCGATCCCGGATTCGGCCATACTGGCCAACAGGACCAGCAATCTGCGGCAGAAGCAGGCGCTGGGAATCGCCGGCCGTCCCAATACCAGCGCCAACGACGGCACCATTACCCGCTTCGGCTGGAAGGCGCAGAACAAGTCGCTGCAGGTGTTCGCGGGCGAGGCCTACAACGTGGAGATCGGGGTGACCAACGAGATGTTCAACAGCGAGCGCGACCAGACTCCAGGCTGCCAGTTCAACCCGACGCCGGAAGACGGTACCAACTTCGATCTGGCGGGCACACAACTGCCCAGCGACATCGTGCGCTTCACCATCTTCACGAGGTTCCTGGACCAGCCGCAGCCGGGCCCGGTCACACCCTCAACCCGCCGTGGCCGCCAGGTCTTCAGCCAGATCGGCTGCGAGCTTTGCCACACACAGTCATTTACCACGGGGCAATCGTCGGTGGCTGCGCTCAGCAATGTTCAGGCCAACCTCTACTCCGATCTTCTGCTGCACCACATGGGACCGGGGCTCGCCGACAACATCGGTCAGGGCGTCGCCGCGGGCGACGAGTTTCGTACCGCACCCCTGTGGGGGCTGGGCCAGCGAATCTACTTCCTGAACGACGGCCGAACCGATGACCTGATACAGGCGATTGAGGCCCACGCGAGCCCCGGCAACCATCAATATCCCGCTTCCGAAGCTAACGCGGTGGTCAACAACTACAACCGGCTCCCAGCGTCCGATCAGCAGGACCTGCTGAACTTTCTGCGCTCGTTGTAAGCATCACGGCCGGAGGTCGGTTGGGTTCCCGTTTCCGGGACGAAACCCCGGGTATGATCTCGTCACAGCGGTTTGTGACAATGCGTTCGCCTCCGGCCCATCCGGTCGCTTACACTTTCCCGTGAGGACTTATGACGACCGCTTCCGTTACCAAGCCCCAATCGGGCAGTCAGGTCAAAGCCGATCCTTCTTCTGATGTTTACCGCTCCGAAGCTCATCCTCTGGATGCCCTGTTTCTTCCCCGCAGCGTCGCCGTAATTGGCGCCTCGGAGCGCTCTGGCAGCGTGGGGCGATCCGTTCTTTGGAACCTGCTCAGCAGTCCATTCGGCGGCACGGTTTTTCCGGTCAACGCCAAACGCCCCAGTGTTCTCGGCATCAAGGCATATCCCAGCGTGAAGGACCTGCCGGACAGGGTGGATCTGGTGGTGGTGACCACGCCCGCCGACACCGTCCCTGACCTCATCGCCGAATCGGTGGAAGTCGGCATTCCCGCCGGCATCGTGATTTCGGCCGGTTTCAAGGAATTTGGTGAGCACGGCAAGGACCTGGAACGGCAGATCTCGCAGATCATTCGCGGCAAGATGCGCCTGATCGGCCCCAACTGCCTTGGGGTGATGAATCCCATCCGCGGGCTGAATGCGACCTTCGCGCGCAGCGTGGCCCGCCCGGGCAATGTCGCTTTTATCAGCCAGAGTGGCGCGCTGTGCACTGCCGTGCTCGACTGGAGCCTGCGCGAGAACGTCGGCTTCAGCGCTTTCGTCTCCGTCGGTTCCATGCTCGACGTGAACTGGGGCGATCTGGTGGATTATTTCGGCAGCGATTCCCGGACGCGCAGCATTGTCATCTACATGGAGTCGATCGGGGACGCGAGGTCGTTCCTCTCCGCTGCCCGCGAAGTTTCGCTTACCAAACCGGTGATTGTCATTAAAGCCGGACGCACGGCCGCTGCCGCCAAAGCTGCCGCCTCGCATACCGGCGCGCTGACCGGCAGCGACGAGGTGCTGGATGCGGCCTTCCGCCGGACCGGTGTGCTGCGCGTGAACAGCATCGCCGATATCTTCTTCATGTCGGACGTGCTTGCCAAACAGCCGCTGCCGCGGGGCAAACGGCTTTGCATCCTCACCAACGCGGGTGGCCCCGGCGTGCTGGCGACCGATGCTCTGGTGGCCGGCGGCGGAGAGCTGGCTGACCTCTCGCCGGCAACCATGAAGGCCTTCGATCAGATCCTGCCACCCCAGTGGAGCCGCAACAATCCGGTCGATATCTTGGGCGATGCCGAGCCGGAGCGCTATGCGAAATCGCTGGAGATTGCCGCCGGCGACGCCAGTATCGATGGCATGCTGGTGATCCTGACGCCGCAGGACATGACCAATCCCACCCAGATTGCGGAGAAGCTGAAGCCCTACGCCAAAGGAACCGGCAAACCGATATTGGCAAGCTGGATGGGGGGAGCGGAGGTGGCTGCCGGGGAACAGATTCTGAACCACGCCGGCATTCCCACCTTCCAGTTTCCCGACAGCGCCGTGCGCGCCTTCAACTACATGTGGCATTACGCCTACAATCTGAAGGGCATATACGAAACGCCCTCGTTGCCGCAGCATCCGGATGCGGCCTTACACCGCGGCATCGCCGAACGTATCATCCGCGAGGCACATCAGTCCGGCCGAACCATCCTGACCGAGTTTGAGTCGAAACAGCTGCTGAAGGCCTACGACATCCCCACCGTCGAGACATGCATAGCGCCGACGGAAGACGACGCGGCAAAGGCTGCGGCGGAGATCGGTTATCCGGTCGTTCTGAAGCTGTATTCGCTGACCATAACCCACAAAACCGATGTCGGCGGCGTGCTGTTGAACCTGCGCGATGCCGCCGCAGTCCGGGCCGCATTCCAGAGTATCAGGCAGTCGGTCACGGAGAAGGCCGGCGGCGAGCACTTCCAGGGCGTCACGGTACAGCCCATGGTGAAGTTGGACGGCTACGAGCTAATCATCGGCAGCAGCCTCGATTCACAGTTCGGGCCGGTCATTCTCTTCGGCACCGGAGGTCAACTGGTGGAGGTGTTCAAGGACCGTGCGCTTGCCTTGCCTCCGCTGAACTCAACACTCGCCCGCCGGCTGATGGAGCAGACCCGGATACTGACGGCGCTGAAAGGGGTCCGCGGGCGCAAACCGGTCGATCTGGCGGCGCTGGAAGAGCTGCTGGTGCGTTTCAGCCAGCTCGTAGTGGAGCAGCCGTGGATCAGGGAGATCGATATCAATCCCCTGCTGGCCTCGCCGGAGCGTCTGCTGGCGCTGGATGCCCGCGTGGTGGTACACGGTCCCGAGATCAGCCAGGACCAGCTGCCGGGCCCCGCGATTCGCCCCTATCCCATCCACCTGGTGCAGCAATGGACGATGAAGGATGGGATGCGGGTCACGATCCGCCCCATCCGGCCGGAGGACGAGCCGGCCATGATCCGGTTCCATGAGAAGCTCTCGGAGCGCAGCGTCTATCTGCGCTACTTCCAGCCCCTGAAGCTGACGCAACGCACCGCACACGAGCGGCTGACGCGCACCTGCTTCATCGACTACGACCGGGAGATGGCGCTGGTGGCAGAGCGTGCCGATGCCGGAGGCAGCCCCGAGATACTGGCGGTCGGACGACTGAGCAAGCTGCATGGGCGCAGCGAAGCGGAGGTGGCGGCGGTTGCCATCGATGAAGCCCAGCATAAAGGCTTGGGGAGTGAACTGTATCGCCGGCTCATCCAGTTTGCGCGCGAGGAGAAGCTGGCGAAGCTGGTCTCCAACATCCTCCCCGAAAACCGGGAGATGCGGGGGCTCTGTACCAAGCTGGGATTTCACGTGTATGCCGACATGGAAGAGAACATGATCCACGCCGACCTCGAGCTGTAAGCATGGGGCGCCAGCCGGCACCCCCGGAAGCGGCGTGGCGCTGCCGGCCTGGTTGTGGACAGCCGTCCTCCCCATGTCAGGGGTGCGCTCGGCGGAAACTGCTTCTTCCGGCACGGGCGCATGGTATGATTCAGGACTCGCAGACGTCCAGGGCAGCATTGCGCCAGCAACAGGAGCAGACGTGAGAGCCCTGTGCGCGAGACAGCCTTTGCGTCCTGCCGATGACGCGGCGCCGGTTGGGTTGTGCGGAAGGCGCCTCCAGGGGGCGTTCGTTACAACATGCCAAGCGAAAAGCAGATCCGGTGGTCGCAGCTTCGCGTAGGAATTACCGTCCTGATAGCGGCTGTCACGCTCGCGGTCCTTATCTTCCTGATGACCGGTACGACCGGGCTGTTCACCAGGAAAATCTTCATACGGGCTTACGTTGACAATGCCGGAGGTGTGCGCGTCGGCGCTCCGGTGCGCCTGGAGGGCGTGGACATCGGCAATGTCGCCGGGATCCACGTGGTCTCCGATCCGGCGCGAAGAGCCGCGCCGGTAGAAGTCACCATGAAGATCACGACGAAGTATGCCCGGAGTATGGGGACGGGCTGTGAGGTGCTGCTTACCACGGCGGGCGTTCTGGGAGAGGTGTTCGTCGATCTCGACTGCCGCCAGCAGCGGGGCCGAGCTCTTCAGAACGGCGATGAACTGCCCACCCGCGATGTGCCTCAGCTCCAGGACGTGGTGCGCGCCAGCCAGAGCACCCTGCAGAACGTCGATAGTCTCGTCCGGCGCCTGGACAGCATCCTTTCCTACGTCCAGAGCGGCCAGGGATCCATTGGCAAGATTATCTACGACTCGTCGCTGTTCGATCGCGCCAACGCTACCGTGACCCAGTTGCAGCAGATTGCGACGCAGTTGAACTCGCCGCACGGTACCATCGGCAAGCTGCTGAACACCGAGGAGCTGTACGACAAGCTGAATACCGCGGTCGACAATGTGAACAATATCATCGATGAGGTGAACGGCGGGCAGGGCACGATCGGCAAGTTCCTGAAGGACCCGGCGCTGTACGACAATGCCAACAAGATGGTCGCCAACAGCAATCAGCTGATTGCCGATATTAACGCGGGGAAGGGTACCTTGGGCAGGCTGGCGAAGGACGAGGCCCTTGCCCAGAAGATCGACAACACCATTACCCGCCTCAACTCCATTGCCGACCGGCTGGACAAGGGCGAAGGCAGCGCCGGCAAGTTCCTTCGCGATCCGGCGCTGTACGACAATGCCAACGGTCTTCTGGTGGACGCGCGCAGCCTCATCAAGACTGTCCGCGACCACCCCAAGGAATACCTGACCATCAAGATGAAGATCTTCTGATCGGCCATTCCAGCCATCATGGCCGACATCGTCAGCTCCGACGTTCGCAGCCGCATGATGAGCGGTATTCGCGCCGTGAACACGAAGCCGGAGCTGAGGATACGCAGGCTTCTTCACGCCCGGGGCTTCCGCTACCGTTTGCATGATCGCAGTCTGCCGGGCACACCCGATATTGTTCTGCCAGGATTGCGTGCTGTCATTTTTGTGCATGGATGTTTCTGGCATCGGCACGAGTGCGATCTGTTCCGGATGCCGGGAACGCGCCGAAGGTTCTGGGAGGCGAAGGTCAATCGCAATCGGGCGGTTGATATGGCGGCCCAGGAGGCTCTGCGCCGGGCAGGATGGAGGGTTGCCCTCGTCTGGGAGTGCGCCATGCGCGGCAGAGATCGCTTCACCGATGATGAAATGGCCGAACGCCTCGACCGCTGGCTGACCGGGAAAAGGCGGTTTCTGGAGCTGCCGAAAAGTGCGGCCGGATTAATGCGGAGATGGACCTGACACCGTGCGCCTGAAAGTTGTGCAGGCCGGAGAGGAAGTGCTGCGGGCACGCGCCCGCGCATTGTCCCCTGACGAGATACTGAGCGCCGAGACGCAGCGGCTGATCGAAGACCTGCGCGACACCATGCGCGACGCTCCAGGCGTGGGACTGGCCGCGCCGCAGGTGGGCATCTCCACCCAACTCGCAGTCATCGAAGACCGCCTGGAATATCACGCAAAGCTCAACCAGGAACAGCTTGCCCTTCGGGAGCGACGGCCCGTCCCGTTCCACGTCCTCATCAACCCTGTAATCGTGTCCATGAGCGAAGGTCTGGTGGAGTTCTTCGAAGGATGCCTGAGTGTCAGCGGATATTCCGCCATCGTTCCCCGCAGACGCAGCGTTGTGGTTGAATTCCTGAACGGAAAAGCGGAACCGGTTCGCGTGGAAGCCTCAGGCTGGTACGCGCGCATCCTGCAGCACGAAATTGATCACCTTTCCGGAGTTCTTTATACGGACCGGATGCACGCCCGTACATTTTCAACCTTGGAGAACCTGGAACGGTATTGGAAGGATGCACCGGTATCCGCCGTGCGGGAAAAACTTGGGCAATTATAGTTGACGCATTTGATGTGGCTCTGCCACAAGGCCGGCGCCTATGGTCTGGCGGCGTTGGCTGTGGGCACTCGATCCGGTAAAGGCCACACGATGGAGACAAGCCACGCCACCACCAGACCTACCACGCAGCCCAACAGCACTTCCAGCATCCGGCGTACTCCAGCCTGCAGCCCGTGAAGTCTGGAGTGATACTCCATTCCGGCAAAAATAACGAAAGCTGCGGTAATGGGCGCCTGCCGCCACATGGTCTGAACGCGCACCACGTAAGAGGAAACCAGGACCGTCACCGCCATTGTCAGGGGGAGGATCACGATTCGCGTGCCGCCAATGGCAATGAACACAAGGGCGATGATGCATCCCACCAGAGCATTGATGAGACGCGAGCGGAACGTCAGAAGTGCCTGCTTCAGCAGGGGATCGCTGGTGGCAACCATGGAGCTGACAGCCCAAATCGGGTTGCCCCCGGCCATTCGATGAACAAGGACCCACAGCACCGCAGTCGCGATGAAGATGCTGGCTGCGTAATGGATTCCGTGCATGTCCCCTCTGACATAACGCTCGATGGCTTTCACGTTCCGGTGCACCGCCATTCCTGCCGATTTTCGCATCGGCATAGGGCGATTCTAGTCGAATGCAGGAAAGTTCCCCCCGCGCTTCCTGGCCCGCGCATGGCTATTTCTTCGATCGCAAAACGAACAGCTCGCCTCCGCTCACGGCCTGGTATCGGGCACGGTGATGGCGCGAAACATGAAGGGCAGCGCCTCGGCGATGATCATCGCGATCACGATCAACATGCCGCCGAATGCCTGCTGCGCTGTCATCGGCTCCTTCAGCCAGAAGACGCTGAGGATGGCCGCTGTCACCGGCTCGATGCAGAAGAGCACAGCAGCCTCGGCAGGGCCAAGCTGGGTTTGCGCCAGCGCCTGTCCCCAGAAGGCAAACACCGTAGAGAAGAGCGCGAGATAGATCGTCGGCCCAAATACGGTTATCCGCGTAAGCGTCTGCGGGACATTCTGGAAGCCAAAGGGCGCCGGAAGAAATGCCGTCACGATAACCGATAGCACTCCACCGACGATTACCTGCGTTCCCGCCAGCAGCCAGGGATCTGTACGGCGGGCGAAGGCTCCCATCATCACGATGTGGACGGCACAAAGCACGGCACACAGCAGGGTTTCCAGGTCGCCGCGATTCCATCCCGTCCACCAGGCGCCAGGCAGATGAACGAGCAGATAGAGCCCAACCGTTGCGACCATGGCGCCGATGGCTGACGTGAGCTTGATGCGCTGCCCAACCGCGACGGCGATCAGCGGGGTGAAGAGCACGTACAGACCGGTGATGAAACCCGACTTCGCAGTCGTGGTGAAGCGCATGCCGTCGGTCTGCGACCAGAAAGTTACCGCGAGAACCAGCCCAAGCCAGAGCCCGTCCGTGACACCACGCCGTACGATGGGAATGCGCCTGGCGCGGATGATGGCGAACATTACCGCACCAGCCAGCAGGAAGCGAAGGCTCATCAGCGCGCCGACGGAGATGCCTCCGTCGAGGGCCAACCGCGTCATGGGAAAGCCGAGCCCCCAGATGATCGCCGTGGTTGCGATGAGAAGAACGGCGGTGCCGTGGGAGACCGTCGGCTGCTGAGGTTGCATGGCGGGTCGGCAGGTTGCCGACCATAACATCCTAAATGCAGGCTGCGTCAATCACGCTTTGGCCAACCGGTGATGGCGGTATGATTCAGGCGAGGGAGGCGCCATGAAGCTTGCGACAGTGATCTGTGGAGCGTTGGCAGGTGTGCTTGTGGGCGGCACGGGATGGATGCTCCATGCTCAGTCAGTTCAATCTGCCGACGTCAGGGGAATCGACGCGCTCACAAAGAAGGACATCGCCGCCTGCATGAGAGAGGACGTGGACACACTCTGCTCGTTGTGGACCGACGACGGCGTGCTGCTCATGCCAGGCATGGCGCCCCTGGTCGGCAGGCAGGCCATCTGCAGGATGCTCGAGGAGCAGAAGGCGCAGTCGAAGGGAGTGACGACGACCGGCTACACTGAAGATTGGGAAGAGGTGCGCATTGTCGGCGACTATGCGTGGCAATGGGGCAAAATGAGCGAGACGCAGGCGGACGCCGCCGGCAAGGAGCAGACCATGCGCGTCAATGCCATCCGCATCCTGCACCGGGAGAAAGACGGAAGCTGGAAGGTGGCGCGAGCAGTGGTCACGCCGGCGGAAAAGTAGGGATGGTCTTCGCTGTACTGGAGGGGTACGGTTTGCCGTCTTCTTCTGCGCCCGGAACATGAACCACAGCGACACCTGGCTTCGGTATTCTGGGATGTGAGCTCTCGCGCGATACTCGCCAGGACGCGGCTCCGAAAGGTCTCCGCCCGGTCATTTCTTCGGTCGATGGCCGTGGCGGCGCTGGCCCTATGGGCACTCGCGGCACTGCTCCTTATTGCCCTCCGGTGGATCGATCCGGCGACAACCGCGGTGCAAGCGCAGCGGCGGCTACAAGCCTGGATTCACCAAAGGCCGTACCAGAAGCGCTATAAGTTCGTTCCGCTCGCGCAAATCTCGCCCGATCTCCAGCACGCGGTCATTGCGGCGGAGGATGCGCGCTTCTATCAGCATCACGGGTTCGATTGGCACGAAATTGAAATCGCTGCCGAAGACAAGCTGGAGGGCGAGCGAGCGCGCGGAGCCTCCACCCTCACCCAGCAGCTGGTGAAGAACCTGTTCTTTGGGACCGGCCGCTCTGTCCTCCGCAAAGGCGCAGAAGCCACGCTGGTACCCGTGGCGGAATTGGTCCTCGGCAAGCGGCGAATCCTGGAGCTCTACCTCAACATCGTCGAATGGGGGCCCGGCATCTACGGCGCCGAAGCCGCGAGCCGCGTCTACTACCGGACCTCGGCACGGCACATCGGGAGCGAAGACGGAGCACACCTTGCCGCCGTCCTGCCCGCGCCGCTGAAGCGACGGCCCGAGCGCATGAATCACTATCCCGCGATCATCCTTGGTCGAATGCGCCAGATGGGTTGGTGATGGCGGCGGCTTCCTGCCGGGTCACGGGAGCCTACAGTGTCGCGCTCTTGCTCTCGATCAGACCCTTCACACGTTCGACGAACCAATTCGTCAGTCGCCGCAGTCATCATGCGGTTACTGGATCGATTACCTCGAGAAACGGAAATCGATGGAAGTCGGTGTCCCGTGTGCAAATCCGGCGAATGCCGTGTTCGCGCATGAGGATTGCGGTATGGGCGTCGTGGAGGAGGTTGCCCGCCAGATGCGGAAGTTCTGCGAAGACTTGTCCGGCCACCTCGGCATGCCGTGACGTGGGGACAAGAACGCTCAATCCCGGCGAGTCGAGCATGCTCGAAACAAACCCCCAGGATTGCTGAACGCGGAAAGGCCGTCTCATTACTCGCGGATGAGTGGTCACTCGCAGAAACTCGTATAGCACCGGCCAACTGCTATACCAGGCCTCCGGGCTTCGACGTTGGCGCTCCAGCCAGGAGCGCGCTGCGGCATGGAATGCAGAATCGGCGTCGGCAGCGTACACCAGGACATTGGTATCGACGAGGACCAACGCCTATCTGCCTTCCATCGCTTGGTACAACGCGTCGCGGTCAGCAATATCAACCAGAGCGCCGCCGCTGTGGAAGACCGGCAAGGGCGGTAAATCAGCAGTCTTCTTCTGTGCCCGGAACAGGTTCCGCAGTGCTGTCTCCACGAGTTCCGACATGGTTCGCCCTTGCCGCGCAGCCTCACGCTTGAGCTGGGCCATGACCGTGTCGTCCACGTTAAGGGTTGTCTTCATATGGAAAACCATATCGCACATATGGATAGATGGTCAACTGCCTCTGGTTTCCTCCGCCAGTTTTGAATCCGCACATTGCGGGCAGAAGGTCATGAGGATTGGATTGCTTTCCTTCCGCCGTTTAATGTCGTCTGTCAGCGCGATCTTGGTTCCGCAGCGGCTGCAACTTCCAAACCACGGCCGATAGCGATTTCCTCCAGCCTTTCGGCGGTTCGATGGCCAAATTGCACAGACTACGTACTCATCACTCATTGCAGCGTGGCGCTCTTGCGCTCGATCAGCCCCTTGACTCGTTCCACGAAAGCCTCGACTTTTGCCGAGCCTTCGGCCTTCTCTTGTCCGCGGACGCGCACGTTGACCTCGCTGGCTTCGGCTTCTTTGTCGCCGACGACGAGCTGAAACGGGACCTTCTGCAGCGCGTGCTCGCGGATTTTGGCGTTCATCTTCTCATTGCGCAGATCGACGTGTACGCGCACGCCGGCGGACCTCAGCCTCTCGCCGACAGCCTGGGCGTACTCGTGGTGCTTCTCGCCGATGGGAATGATTACCACCTGTACCGGCGACAGCCATACCGGAAACGCTCCCGCATAGTGCTCGATGAGCACGCCAAAGAAGCGCTCGATGGAGCCGTAGAGCGCGCGATGCACCATCAGCGGCTGATGGCGCTTGCCGTCTTCGCCGACGTATTCCAGCTCGAAGCGCTGCGGCAGGTTGAAGTCGAACTGCACGGTGCAAAGCTGCCACAGCCGGCCGATTGCATCGACTAGCTTGATATCAATCTTTGGCCCATAGAACGCGGCCTCACCGGGAATCAGCTTGTATGGAACACTCCGCCGCTCCAGAACGCTTTTCAAGGCGGATTCTGCAGACTGCCACTGCTCATCGCTGCCAATAAAGGTCACGTGATCGTTCGGGTCCCACGTAGAAAGCTCGACCTGGTACTCCTCGAACCCGAACGTATGCAGCACCGAGAGCGCGAAGTCCATGCAGCCGCTGATCTCGTCTTCAATCTGCTCCGGCGTGCAGAAGATGTGCGCGTCGTCCTGGGTGAAGCCGCGCACGCGCAGCAGGCCGTGCATCACGCCCGAGCGCTCATAGCGATAGACCGTGCCCAACTCGCCCAGGCGTACGGGCAGATCGCGGTAGGACTTCAGTGAGTCCTTGTAGATGAGGATGTGGAACGGACAATTCATCGGCTTCATGCGATAGTTGGCGTCGTCCAGTTCCATTGGGGTGAACATGTTCTGCGCGTAGTAGCCTTCGTGGCCGCTGGTCTTCCACAGGTCCACGCGCGCCACGTGGGGCGTGTAGACCAGCGAGTAGCCGCGCTTCAGGTACTCGTTGCGCATCCAGTCTTCCATCTCTTTGCGAATGAGCCCGCCCTTGGGATGCCAGAAGATCAGTCCCGGCCCGGCAAGGTCCTGAATGGAGAACAGGTCGAGCTGCTTGCCCAGCACGCGATGGTCGCGCTTCTTCGCCTCTTCCAGCTTGTGCAGGTAATCGTCGAGCTCCGTCTTCGAGAAGAACGAGGTGCCATAGATACGCTGCAGCTGCGGATTTTTCTCGTCGCCCAGCCAATAGGCGCCGGCGATATTGAGCAGCTTGAACGCCTTGATGCGTCCGGTGGACGGGATGTGCGGCCCGCGGCAGAAGTCGGTGAACTTGCCGGTCTTGTAGATGGAAATCTTCTCGTCAGGCGCGGTGAACTGCTCGATGAAGTGGCACTTCATGAAGTCGCCTTCCGACTTGAAGCGCTCCAGGCCCTCCTGACGCGGGAGAAACTCGCGCGCGTAGGGCAGGTCCTGCTTCACCAGCTCCTGCATCTTCTTCTCGATAGCGGCGAGGTCTTCGGGGGTGAACGGCTTCTCGCGATAGAAGTCGTAGAAGAATCCGGATTCGGTCGCCGGACCGTGGCCGAGCTTGGTTTCGGGGAAGAGCTCCAGCACCGCCGCTGCCATCAGGTGGGCAGAGGAATGACGATACACTTCGAGCGCCTCGGGGTCGCGTTCGGTAAGAATGCGCAGCTCGGCATCCTGCTCCAGGGGGCGGGCGAGGTCCACCAGTTGCGCGTTGTTTTTCGCCGGTTGCGCGGCCGCGGCCTGGCCTTCAGCCGGCGGATGATGTCCGTTGCCGCCGCTGCCATTGGGCGAAAGCGGTCTGATCTGCGCGGCCAGCGCCGCATCCGCCAGACGCGGGCTGATGCTGCGGGCGATATCGAGCGGCGAGGTCCCGCGCGGCACCTCTTTGACGCTGCCGTCGGGCAATTTCACATGAATAATTTCAGCCATGATGATGAACCTGTATGCAGCCTTCGGCTGCCGATCGCGAACTCCTGAGTTTATCGAAGCAAAAACGAGCGGGCAATCGGGGAGCTAGAGGGATGTTCGCTGACGCTGGGCGCGCACTTCCAGCACCGCCGATCCGATCAGAGCGATGGTGCCAGCAAGGATGGCGACGGGAATGGCAACATGCTTATAAGCGTTGGTCATATCGACCCTGCTACCACTTATCATGCCATAAATCACGGTCCCGACGATACCCAGAAACAGCCCCGCACCCATGCCTCCAGCGGTAAACAGGAGGGTGGTGACCAGCACCCGGATGGTGAAGATGAAGACGCTGGAACCTCTGGAGCGGCGGCGCACGGGCGCAGTGGCGGTCTGCGACATGACTGTTACGATTCTAATGCGACGAGCGCGGGCTGTCAGGCGCGGCTGCCGATCACGCAGAACTGCCGCTGGCCTGCCGCACCTGCTCCGCATCATTTACCGCGACTGGAACAATCTCCTCCTTCTTCACGATCCTTGCCCGCGGCGCCCGCAGCAGCGACGCGTCCGGGACCTTCAGCACGTCCTGCAGGTACTCGCGCAAAGCCATCAGGATGAACGCCGATTCGGCGGTAAGGAACATCCCCAGGTAGCACACGGTCAATTGGAGGCTGTTGGGGATCTCGCGATAATCTACCGCCTTCAGAATGTCCGCGCTGCCGTTCATCACGCCCTGCTCGGTGAACACAAGCAGCGAGTTCATCAGGTAATGGTGGTAGAGGGCTACCAGCGCCAGGGAAGCCAGGATGAGCAGCAAAGGCACGAAGGCGAGAAAAGACCGCAAAACGACATGGCCATCGGGGCGGGTGGAGAACATCAGCCGCCCGAGCCAGTGCCGGATGTAGAACAGATATCCCAGCATCAGGAAGCAGAAGAGGGAGGTGTAGGTGGAGAGAAACTTCTCCTGCGCGGCATAGGTGGGTATGAGGTGAAGCGCCGCCACAGGGACGGGCAGCGAGGCGGTCACCACGGACGCGGTTCCCATGTACGCTTTGAAGAACTTTGCAAAAGCGGCAAAACGCACCGGCTCGTGCGCATCCGTTTTGGCTGACACCGAACTCACGGCACCGGGATCTCGCATTTGACCTTCTGGTTCTGGAACGCCGAGACCGTAATCGGCGGCGTCTTCACAACGGTGTTGCCCACCTGTTTGGTGGGGTAGACCGAGTACACTCCGGGCGGCACTCCCTGGGATGTTGGCGTGCTTACCTTGGGAAACGCCAGGTCCATGGCATTCAGCCCGCTGACCGACACCCATTTGTACATCACCGTCCAGCCGGGGTCCGGCTGGCCGTTCTTCATCGTGCTGGCAATTACCGTGACCAGTCTGCCCGCACCCCAATCCTTGCAGTCTTTTACCTTGATGTCGAGGTCAGTGGCGATGCTCGCCAGCACCTGTTTGGCCGCTTCTTTCCTGCCGGGATCGGAGTTCAGGATCTTCGCCACTTCCAGGCACCAGCGGGCCTCGTGCTCCAGGTCGGCGACGTATTCCTTTGGCGATGGCGTCAGCAGCCACTCGCCATTCCGCCGGTAGCCGCCATTGTTGCTGTAGCCCCGGCCACCGCTGAACGCATCATTGGCATAGCCGCCCTTCACGAGTCCAAAAAACAGCTGCTGTTGCGCGTCCAGAATCTTCGAAGAAATATCAGAATCACTCCGCGAGATCGCCTGCCCGCATCTGTGCAAGGTCTCCAGCGCAGCCGTGGTAGGCGCCATCTGCGGAGGCGGCGAAAGCACCTGCGGAAGCGCCATTTGTGAAAGTGCCAGCAGCAGGGCGCAGCCCGGCAGGAAAGTGAGTCGGCGGTCATGCGCAGGCCGATGGCAAAAGGGAAGCCTGCGGGGTTCTTCAGACCGGAGCTGCTGCGGCATCGTCATGGCACGCCCGGTGGGGTCGGGGGAACCGTCCCGGTTTGCAAGGTATAGCACAAAACCGGTGCAACCAGACAGGTCGTGCTGAACCCGGGACATTGTTCTTTGACGGTCTGGCCCGGGCCTGCGGGGCTCCTGACCGTGCGTTACAATCAGATATTCATGGCGTCGACATCGCAGGCCATAACCCGAACTCCCGCCGAAGTCGTCCGCATGGCTCCCGTAAGCCAAGCGGCTAACGGCATCTGCTTCTCGGTGATGGGCGAGATCAGCGCCGGGACCGCCGACCTGGAGCGTATGGTCAGCGCCGTGCCGCGCACCGTTGCCGCGGCGCTTAACCGCAAGGCCTACTACTTTGTCCCGCTCACGCTCAATGTGGACGACGAGACCATGATCGCCGATCGCTATGACGTGCAGCTCTCCGACAGCGCGGTCTGTCATCGCAACCAGACATTGGGCGATTCCCAGTATGTCTTCATCTCCACCCGCCTGATGGAAGACAGCTTTGCCATCGCCTTCGAATTCTTCATCAACATCGGTCACAACTTTGTGGATTGCGCCGGCGTCTCGCAGGAATATGCCGATCTGGTGTGGAAGCAGGTGGAGGCAAAGGTCCGGGGTGAGACTTCGCTCGATGCCTACGAGTTGCGCAAGGTGGCCACCACCAGCGGAACTGAGGCGGAGAAGGCCCGGCACGAGTATCTGCTGGCAGTCTTTGCCGATGCCATTGCCGTCTATATGCTGTCGCTGTACCTCGATGTGGATTATCAGGACCTGCGCGAGCGCGACTATCCCCTGCTGGCGCCCGAGGCGCTGGCCGAGCGCCTGCGCAAGGTGAACGAACTGTTTCCGCCGAATCCGGGATTTGAGTTCGCCGTGTACCACAGGCGCAGGCAGTAACCGGTTCCAGATCTGGCACGGCGGCGTACGGCAGCCGACGAATGAGCGAAATGGGCGACCTTGGCCGCATGCTCATGTTTTTTGGCGGGCTGCTGCTCGTCATTGGCCTGGTCCTGGTGCTGGCGGGCAAGGCCAACCTGCCGATTGGCCGTCTGCCGGGGGACATCATCTACCGCGGCAGGCACACCACCTTCTATTTCCCGCTGGTGACCTGCATCCTGCTCAGCGTGATCCTCTCGCTCGTGCTGTACCTGGTAAACCGCATGAAGTGACGAAGCCTCTGTTCACCGCTCGCATGGCCGGCGACGGCGCACCTCTCTTGGTACACTGGCGCTTATGGCCGGCACGGAACAACTCGGCCTGACATTTCAGGCGCCTCCGCGCAGGATCTATGCCGTCCGCGAGCTGATGGCGGCCGTGCGCACCCAGGTGGAGCGCGCCTTCACCGACGTTTACGTCGAAGGCGAGATTTCCGACTACCGTCCGGCCGAATCGGGTCACCTGTATTTCACCCTGAAAGACGACTCGGCCCAGCTCCGGATGGTGATGTGGCGCATGCAGGCGCGGCTGTTGCGCTTCCGTCCGGAGAATGGTCTGCAGGTCATCGCCCGTGGGCGCGTCACCGTTTATGACGAGCGTGGCGATCTGCAATTTCAGGCCGAGTATCTGGAGCCCAAAGGGGCCGGCGCGCTGCAGGTCGCCTTCGAGCAGCTGAAGGCCCGGCTTGCGGCCGAGGGCCTGTTCGATGCGGGCCGCAAGAGAACCATACCCGCGCTACCGCGGCGCATCGGGCTGGTCACCTCGCCCCGCGGAGCCGCCGTCCAGGACATCCTGAATGTCCTGCGACGACGCCATCAGTCCGTCAACGTACTCATCTATCCCGCCCAGGTGCAGGGGGATGTTGCCGCGTCGGAGGTGAGCGCCGGTATTCGCTACTTCAATCGCGGGGGCCAGGTGGATGTCATCATCGTGACCCGCGGAGGCGGCTCGTTCGAAGACCTCTTCGCCTTCAATGACGAAGGCCTGGCGCGTACCATCGCTGCGTCCGCCATTCCGGTCATCTCTGCCGTCGGGCATGAAACCGACTTCACCATCTGCGACTTCGTTGCCGATCTGCGTGCTCCCACGCCCTCGGCGGCGGCTGAGCTGGTTGTCCGGTCCCAGGCGGAGCTTTCCGAAAGGCTGGTGGGCTTTCACAAGCACATGACGCAGGCGATGAACTATCGTCTGCAGCGGGCCCATAACGCGCTTTCGCGACTGGCACAGCATGCCGTTTTCGCCCGCATGCAGGACACGATTGCCCGCCGCCAGCAGCGGATGGACGATCTGGTGTTCCGGCTGGCGCAGGCGCAAGGGCGCAGGCTCAAGACCTGGTCGCGAAGGCTGGATGCACTTGAAAGCCAACTCCGCGGGCACGACCTGCGGATGCGCACCGGCGTCATGCGCCGGCAACTGGAGGCGCGTACGGCCGAGCTGAACCGGGTGATCTCGGGACTGCTGCTCACGCGGGGGACAGAACTCGACCGCCTGAGTGCCGCGCTGAGGAACGCCGGCAGGACGACGCTCCTGCGGCGGCGCTTCAATTGGGAGCGGCTGGATGGCAGTTTACGGGCGCTGTCGCCGAAGGCCATTCTTGCACGCGGATACGCGGTGGTTTTCGATGCTGATGGTCGCCTCGTCAATCGCGCCTCGCAGCTCAGGACCGGCGAGCGGGTCCGCACCCAGCTCGGTCGCGGGGAGTTTACCTCCACGGTCGAGAAACTTGAAGAAGGGGAGTGACTTCCAACCGGCGAAATCCACGAGAGGCACAGTCCTCCGCTGCCGGCGCGAGGCCAGCCGGACCCGGGCAGAGTTTCTCAAGAAAACCGCATTGACTATTGTTCATGTTTTAGAATGAGGGCACTTGCGCGCGTGTATTGGCTCATGAGGACCCAGAATGCTGCAGAAGTTCGGCCACATTCCGCAATTCTCGGTGATCTCCATCATCGACATTCTGGTCGTGGCCGTCCTGATCTATGAGTTCCTGAAGCTCATCAAAGGCACGCGCGCAATACCCATGCTGCTGGCGGTGGTGCTGCTTTCGGGAGCGTTCTGGCTGGCCCACATCGAACAGCTTCGCACCGTCGACTGGCTCATCAGCACACTGTTTCCCTACACGGTGTTCGCGCTGATCGTTGTCTTCGGCGCTGAGATCCGCCATGCTCTGGCACGTCTGGGACGCCGGCTGTCGGCGGCCCGCGCCGGGGTCTTTAGCCCTGCCGACAGCTACGAAGACATCGTTCTGGCGGCCGATCACTTTTCGCAGACGCAGACTGGCGCGCTGATCGTCATCGAGCGGGAGATCGGGCTGCGGACGTTCATTGAAAGCGGCGTGCCGCTGGACGCCAATCTCTCCTATGATCTGCTGATCACCATCTTCCGGCCCAGCGCGCCGCTGCACGACGGCGCCGTCATTGTGCAAAAAGGGCGTATCGCCGCCGCTGCCTGTTTTCTGCCGCTCTCGATGAATCCTGTCCTGTCCACGCAGTTCGGTACCCGGCATCGCGCCGCCATCGGCATAACCGAGGAGACGGATGCGGTTTCCGTGGTGGTTTCCGAAGAGACCGGTTCCATCAGCCTCGCCGTGGGCGGAGCCATCGAGCGGGAGATCACGGTCGAATACCTGCGCGAACGGCTCAGCGAACTGTTGCGCCGCTACGTGCCTAGTGCGGCGCTGCCGACCGCGATTGCCGATCGTGAACTGGCCGGCGAGGAGCGCGAGATCGAACGCTACAGTCACGAAAAGAACCTTGCCGAGGGATCGGAGCGCTGATGATGGGCCGCCGGCTCGGCTGGATATTCCGCAATTACGTCCTGAAAAATCTTCCGTTCAAGGTGGTTTCCCTGGCGATTGCCGTCATGCTGTGGTGGGCCGTGGGACGCGACCAGCCCATCGAGATCCTCATGACCGTGCCCCTGGAGTTCCAGAACGCGCCGCCAAACCTGGAAATCAGCTCCGACAATCCGCTGCAGACACACGTGACCCTGCGCGGGCCGCAACGGCTGCTACAGGGCCTGAATTCGTCCGAAGTGCACGCGGTGCTCGACCTGCAGGGCGCTGTCCCCGGCGAGCGCACCTTCGACCTTCCCGTGCGCGATATCCGTGCTCCCCGCAACGTAAGCGTCGTGGAGGTTGTGCCATCGCAGTTCCACATCAGTTTCGACCGCGGTGCCACCCGCTCGGTACGCGTGCAGCCGCGTGTGACTGGCACTCTGTTGAGCGGGTATGGCATAACAGAAGTGTCGGCGGATCCCGCAAATATCATGATTGCGGGACCGGAGAGAAGGGTGGATGAGGTCCAGGCGGCCATGACGGACCCGGTGGATGCCACCGGAGTGGTCGGGACGGCAACCTTTACCACGCACGCGTACGTGCCCGATCCGCTAGTGCGGGTGCGCACCCCAGGACCAATCCGCGTGACCGTTACTGCGGAGAAGACTTCCGGACAGGCGGGCCGCCCTTGAGCAGCATTACGGTAAGAAAGATGCGACAACTGTTCGGAACGGACGGAATTCGGGCGGTGGCGGGCGAGTACCCGCTGGACGCACGCACGGTCTTCGCCGTCGGCCGGGCCCTGGGCCAGCGCCTGAGCGCACGCGATGGCGCCGCCAGTGCCGTGATCGGCCAGGACACGCGCGAGTCGAGCGCCTGGATCAGTTCCACTCTGGCGGCCGGGCTGCAGGCCGCCCAGGTACGCGTGGCCAGCGCCGGGATCATTACCACGCCCGGCGTGGCCTCGCTCACCCGGAGCAGGCGCTTTTCCGCCGGCATCGTGGTCTCGGCCTCCCACAATCCCTGGCAGGACAATGGCATCAAGGTCTTTGGCGCGGATGGATACAAGCTCTCCGACGGGCTGGAGCACGAAATTGAAGCGGACATCTTCGCTCACATCGGGCAGTTGGCCGAAGTCGCCTCTCCTCACATGGTTCCGGCATCGGAGATCCTGCCCGGCGAGGCCAGCCTGCGCGAGCAGTACGCGCAGTGGCTTGCGGATTTCGTGCACGGCGCCGATTTCAGCAGCCTGCATGTGCTGGTGGATTGCGCCAACGGCGCCGCCAGCGCCATCGCCCCTCCTGTTTTCGGCCATTGCGGGATTTCGGCCGAATTTCTGAACGTCCGGCCGGATGGCCGCAACATCAACGCGGGCTGCGGTGCGCTCTATCCCGAGCACCTGGCGCAGGCGGTTGCTGCCGGCAAGGGGAAATATGATGTTGGCGTCACCTTTGACGGCGATGCCGACCGCGCGCTTTTTGCCGACGCTTCCGGACGGGTGGTGAATGGCGACGCGGTGCTGCTGCTCGCCGCGCGCGATATGAAGAGCCACGCCCGGCTGCACGGCGACACGATCGTTGCCACCACCATGTCGAACATGGGACTGGAGACCGCCCTGAAGCGAAGCGGAATCGGGATGCTTCGCGCTCCCGTGGGAGACAAATACGTGCTGGAAGAGATGCTGCGCACGGGCGCCACTTTGGGCGGTGAGCAGTCGGGACACATTCTGTTTCGCGACATCGACAGCACCACGGGCGACGGCATCCTGACGGCGCTGCGCGTTATGGAAGTGATGGTGCGCACCGGCAATCCGCTTGCCGGGCTGGTCGCCGACATGCAGGTTTTCCCGCAGGAGATCAGGAACGTCCATGTGCGCGAGAAAGCGCCCTTCGAGCAGCTGCCGGAAGTGATGCACGCGATTCGCGCCGCCGAGCGCGACCTTGACGGCAATGGGCGTGTGGTCGTTCGCTATTCGGGGACGGAGAAACTCGCGCGGGTGATGATCGAGGCCGAGTCGGAACAGATGATGCGCCGGCACACCGACGCGATCGCCAATGCCATCCAGCAGGCGATTGGCGGATGACGGGCGGTCCAACCGGTCCTGAGATATTACGGGCTCCGATCCTTGCCGTCGAAGGCTGGCTGGTGCACGGATTCAGCACGCGCCGGGGCGGCGTCTCCACCGGCTACGGCGGAGCGACGCTGAATCTCGGAGTGACGGCCCACGACCGGAAGGAAAACGTCGAGCGCAATCGCGTGGCATTTCTTGGCGCCGTGGGAGCGACCGATGCCGCTGGCCGCCCATGGCCGCTTCTGCAGCTGAGGCAGCTCCATTCAGCCGTCGTGCATCGGGTCAGCGCGGGCGCCCCCGGAGTGCTGGCCGGCGATGGGCTGATCACCGACACGCCGGCGCTGCTGCTGGCGGTCAAGACCGCCGACTGCGCGCCAGTCATTGTGGTGGACATCCGGCGGCGGGCGGTGGGAGTGTTTCATGCCGGCTGGCGTGGGACGGTGGCGCGCATCGTGGAGAAGGCCATCGGCGAGATGCGGCGGCACTTCGGCAGCGTGCCGCGCGATCTGCGGGCGGCGATTGGGCCGTGCATCCGGCGCTGCTGCTATTCGGTCGGCCCCGAGGTCCGCGCCGAGTTCGGCTCGCAATTTTCTTACAGCGAGGAGCTGTTCGAAGAGATATTCGACGCCAACGCCCTACATGTCCGCTATCCACTGCTGTTCCTGGACCAGCGCCCTCCCGGCCACGGCGGCGAGGGGCCGGAAATCCATCTCGATCTTGTGGAGGCGAACCGCCGGCAACTGAAAGATGCCGGTCTGGCGGAGGAGAGCATCTGCGTGGTCGAGGGGTGTACCGCGTGCGACACGACCCGGTTCTTCTCGCACCGCGCGGAAGCTGGCAGGACAGGACGGATGATGGGAGTTGCCGGAATCCGGCCGGACTAGATGTTGCCGGTTTCGCTGCCCTCGCCGGAGGGCGCCTGCACGGCCTGGCCGTGGGGATGCTGCTCGGCGTAGCTGTTGACCATGTCCTTCAACTCTTTGCTGGGCTTGAAGAACGGGATCTTTTTGGCCGGTACTTCGACCCGGCCCCCGGTCTTGGGATTGCGTCCCACACGCGGCTTGCGCTGACGTGTACGGAAGCTGCCAAAACCGCGAATCTCGATCTTATCGCCGGCGCGCAGGGAGCGCACCACGCTCTCGAAGATAGTCTCGACGATGACCTCGCTGTCTTTGCGCGTGAGTTCTGTGAGCCGGGAAACCTCGTCGATCAAGTCTGCCTTGGTCATCGCACGCCCCTCGTCGCTTTACAGACCACATCACCCTGGCCCGCGTAAAGAGCGCGAGGCAGGGGCCCCAATCACAGCTTTACCAGTACAACGGGATACTCTCAAATTGCTACAACCTTGGCAAGTACAACTTGGGCTGAAATTTTCCGGCACGATGGCTGTCGCCGGAAGCTATTTCCAAAGGTAGTAGAATCCCAGGTTGGTCTGCATCAGCCGGGAGGGGTTTGGGAGGTAGTCAGAAACGTCGCCAAACAGAAGGTCGAGCAGGCTGCGGCGCTCCTTCTCGGGACGCACCAGCGTCGGCTCGCCCTTGATGCCGACCGCTTTGGCTGTATCCTCAATGGCGGCGCGGAAATCGCCGATCTGGTCCACCAGCTTGAGCGGCACCGCCTCTTCACCGGTCCAGACCTTTCCGTTCGCCAACGCCCGCACCTGATCATCCTTCATCCCGCGCCCGACGGCGACGCTGTGGATGAACTGACCGTGCATGTCGTCGATTAGTCCTTGCAGATACGCGCGTTCCTCGGGAGTCATATCGCGCGTGGGCGAGCCGGTGTCCTTGAATTCACCTGCCTTCAGGGTGATCGCCTTCAGCCTGGCCCATTTGATCAGCTCTTCGTAGTTGTACCATTCGGCGATGACGCCGATGGAGCCGACGATGCTGGCGTTGTCCGCAAAGATCCTGTTGGTCGCTGACGAAACATAGTACGCGCCGCTGGCGCCCACCGTGCCGATGGAGGCCACAATGCGCTTCTTCTTCTGATCGCGAATACGCAGCACCTCGCGATAGATCTCCTCGGAGGCCGCGGCTCCGCCTCCCGGCGAATCCACGTGCAGGACGATGGCCCTGATCGAGCTGTCATCGCCGAATTTCCTGAGCTGCTCGACGGCATCTTTTGGACTAAGGATCACCCCTTCCAGATCCACGACCCCAATCCGGTCGCCGAAGCCGCTGAAGCCGCCCTGCTGCTGTGACCGGACGGAGAAATACACCAGCGCAAAAATAGCCACCAGAAAGAGGAAGAATGCTCCTCCACCCAGTAAAACCCACAGGAAAACGCGGGAACGAGGCTGCTCCGTCATCGGAGTGTAAGTGTAGCAGAAGGGAATGGGCTGTCAGCTATCAGCGATGGGCCCGACACAGGAGCCGGCATCGGCGGCCTCAGGCGAAGATGCACACGCAAGGCACTCGGGCGGCGGCTGAGATCAATGGAAAATGGCCGCGAAGAACGCTCCGACTCTGCCGAACAGACCGTGCGGCTGCTTCTTCGCAACCTGCGGCCTGTTGGCGGCGACGGTTTTCTGTGAGGGAGGGAGCACGACTGGCTCAAGCTGGATGACCCGGGTGTTCTCCAGCCTGAGAATGGCGACGTTTTCGGTCAAATCGGGTACCGGGTCATTTCCACGGAATACGAAGGGCGCCTCGACCGTCAGGTGTTGCTCGGCGGGCGGTGGCGGCGCGGCTGGCAACGGCTTAGCCGGTTGGGGCTGCGCTGGCGGCAGAGCAACGGCCGCGACCGGCTCTGCCGGTTTGGGCTGTACTGGAGCCGGCACCGCAGGTGGCTCTGCTTTCGCTTCCCTGGTTGGTGGCGCGGTTGGGCATCCGCAGCTGTCCCGCGACCGGCTTGCCTGGGCCAGATGCCCAGCCTGGAACAGGACGGCTTCATCGGGTTTGACCTGATACGTAGCGTCGCCCATGGTCTCGGAAACGACGATGGCGGACATGTTCGCGGGCAGTGACTGCACGCAGGTGTCACCCCGCGGGGTAACGCGCACCGCAATGTGCACTGTTCCGGGGCCTGGAAGCAGCAGGCGCAGGTCCGGGGTGAGCAACGTGTCCGCCTCTGCGCCCAACGGATAATTGAGCTCAAGATTGCCGCTATTCAGGCTCAGTAGCAGCTCGCGTCCGCTTTGCGAGGCGGTGACCGAGAGTCTGGTTCCCTGGCAGACCAGCAGACTGCCTCCCCGCTCCAGCTTGAGTGTGGCAGCCTGCGCTCCGGCCTCAATGGACGAGCCACTCAGGACGCTGGTACCCGAGCCGGCGAGTATGACTGACCCCTTCACGCTGGCATCGGTAGCATAGAGTTCGCCGATGGTCTGCTGCGCCATGGCCGGGGCACGCAGCCCGCAGACGAGCAAGGCTGCAAGCATCGGAAGGACAGCAGAAGGCGACAGAAGGAAACGTGGCATTGGCCAAAAAACCGGGTGCATCCACGATAGCACCAAGCGCCCGGCGCAACAATCCAGCGCCGCCTGATCGGGGAGTGCCTGTGCCGACTACCCCTGACCAGTCCACCGCGCAAATTGCAGCCCGGTGCCAAACTGGTTAGTCTAAAAGGTAGATATGGCGATCAGAAATAGGGAGGGCCGCCCTTATCCGAAGCTGGTCTTCGGCGAGACGCTGAGCGTCGCCATCGAGACATTTCGCGTCAGCAAAATGAGATTTATTCTGACCTCGATCGGCATGGTGATCGGGACGGCGTCGCTCATCCTTGTGGTCACGATCGGTCTTACAGGCAAGCAGTACCTGCTGCAGCAAATCCAGAACATCGGCTCCAACATGATGGTTGCCGAATATTCCGGGGGCGGCATCTACGGCCGCGACGCGTCCAGCGACTTTCTGACCCTCGACGATCTGGACGCCGTCCAGGAGCAGGTTCCAGGCATCAGCGCCGCGTCGCCAATGATCGAATTCCACGATCGTATAGCCGTCGGCGGCGGCAGGGAGCGCGAGGTTCTGGTCCTCGGCGTCTCCTGGCAGTATATGTACGTGCGCAATCTGGACGTGCTCTCCGGCCGCTTCTTCGACGACGGGGATACTCAGGCGCGAAACAAGGTTGCCGTCATTACGCGCAAGCTGGCGGAGACTCTCTGGGGCTCCTACGATCTGGCCAGCGGCAAGGAGGTCAAACTTAGCGGTCTTCCGTTTACGGTGATCGGAGTCTTTCGCGAGCGTGTGGACACGTTCGGCCAGTCCGAGATCTCCGATGACACCATCCTGGTGCCCTATACGGTGGCGCGTTACTTCACCAACAGCGACGAAGTGAAGCAGCTCTTCTTCTCGGTCTCTGATTCCAATGAGGTGCCCCGGGCCACAAAGCAGATTCTCCACGTTGTGCAGTCGCGGCATCGCCCCGAGTCGGTTTACCGGGTGGACAACCTGACCCAGATGCTGAACGTGGCGGCCAAGACGGCGGATACACTGTCGACTGTCCTGCTGCTGATTTCCGTGCTGACGCTGATCGTGAGCGGCGTAGGCATCATGAACGTCATGATGGCTACGGTGAATGCCCGTATCCGCGAAATTGGCGTGCGTAAAGCGGTAGGCGCCACCAACGCGGAGATACTGGCACAGTTTCTGACCGAAGCGATCCTGATCTCGCTGGCCGGGGGGATCGTGGGAATTCTGGTGGGGCTGGCACTGCCCTTCTCCGTCCGCTTCGTGACCAATTACCGCCTTCCCATCTCAGGATGGTCGGTAATCATCGCCGTGGTGGTATCCAGCATGGTGGGCATATTGTTTGGCACCGCGCCGGCCGCGCGGGCCGCGCAGTTCCATCCGGTGGAAAGCCTCCGTTACGAGTAGGGGTGCCGGCCGGGTGTTCGGGAACCGATTGGCGGGAAAAACGGAAAGCCCGAGCCGTTTTGCCCGGGCTTTACTTTTCGCTTCGGACCGCGCTAGCGTCCAGGTTCTGGCGAGTTCGCGGTCCGTTCCGGTTTCTGGTTAAGCGAATCCTTGTCACCTTCGCGGAGAGCTCACATCACCAGGGCGATGCTCTCCAGCTCCCTCTGGAAAGCCTCCAGAGTTCCACCCAGCATACCCACCCGGCTCACCGCATTCCGGGCTTCCTCGGCCGAGACACCGTAACCGTGTCCGGCGAGGAACATCTGGATCAGCTCGGCTGCGTCCCTGCAGTCAAATCCGTGGAGCAGCTCGCTCCGGAGCGCCGCAAGTTCGGGGACGGAAAACTTTTCTGCCATCATGACCTCACCTCCGACCCTTTCCGGGCTTTTGGTAATTAGACTCGGGCCACAGATATTTAGTTGCAGGCAATTCGATTGCCGAACCCGGGTCGTTACCACCCCTCATAGAGTCTTTTGTAGGTTCCCAACCCATATAGCGGCGAATAGTTGCCGTTTCCGCCACGAGCGGTGGGTTATGCGGGACCCGAATACCACGGAGGTCGGACGAATGGCAGAGCCGATGGTAACTGTATCCGACAGAAAAACTCGCAAACCAGGCGGGTCACGGCTGTCGGCGGCTGCCAGGATTCCGGGTATCTGGGCAATTTTCACCAATTTCGGAAAATGTTGGGCGATAGCACACATCCCGGCTGCCAACTGAATACCCGTTCAGTCCAGCCCGGCGCATCAGAGTTGCTCAATCGTGGCTTCGTGCTCCAGCAGGATGGGGATGCCATTGCGGATGGGGTATACCCGCTTGCATTCATTGCACTTCAGCGCGTCTTCGCCGCGCAGCACCAGTGGCTTGCGGCACACAGGACAGGCGAGAATTTCCAGCAGGTCAGGAGAGATCATACGCCACAATTTTAGCAGCGAAAGCGAATCTGGCGAGGGCGGTCGCCGCACTTTCCTCTCGCCTGCGAAGGGCTTCGGATGTAACATGTTCGGCAACTCTGGAAAGGCGAAGACCGCGCACCGCAGCCGCAGCCAACAGGCAGGCTGATGTGCGTTCCAGTCCGGTTTGCAACTCGCCCCAGAGGCCCGTAACTGACTGCTGGCTTTCAGGTTTGCCAAACAAACAGCTTTACACGCCACGAGGAGACGCGATGAGGTCGTTGAGGGTTCTTGGGCTATGCGGGTCGGCATTCGTATTCTCCATAATTTTCGCAGGTTGCGGAGGTAGCGGGTCGAAGCCAGCCCCGCCGCCTCCTCTGACCATCACCACGAACAGCTTGCCGCAGGCCACAGTGAACCAGCCGTATTTCGCATCGCTGAGCGGGAGCGGTGGCACGGGGGTATACACCTGGGGGCTTAGTTCGGGCGCTCTGCCCCCAGGCCTGAATCTTAGCGGCCAGACGGCGCAGATTACCGGTACGCCAACAACTCTCGGGACCTTCAGCTTCACGGCCAAGGTCACCGATGCCGCAGGCAATATCGCGACGGCGAATCTCAGCATCGTGGTTGAGGGCGTGCTGGTCATCACCTGTAACTCCTGCTTGGCGGGAACCCTGACGCTGCCGACCGGCACTCCGGGTGTACCGTATAGCGCCACGTTATCGGTGACCGGCGGAGTGGCCCCGTACACATGGTGCGTAATCGAGACGAATGGTATGTGCGATAACGGTTCTGGCGGCGCTCTGCCGCCAGGTCTGACGATTACCACCGACGCCAGCGGCAATGGCGTCATTTCGGGTACGCCTACCACCCCCGGCACCCCGGGCCAATTCACAGTACAGGCCAGCGATTCCGAGCCAATGGCGGCGCGAGGCTCGATAGGTCTGAACCTGACCATTTTCGGCATTGTCAGCGGAACGCTGACTCAGGCGACGCTCGGCGAACCGTACACGACCAGCATCGTAGCGGGTGGGGGACAGCCACCGTATACGTGGAGCATCACCAGCGGCAGTCTGCCGCCGGGGCTCGCGATGGTGCCGTCAACCTGCCAGGGGGCGCGCACTTCCGCCTGCCAGATCACCGGTATTCCAACCCAGGCTGGAACCTTCAATTTCGGCGTACAGGTGCAGGACGGGGAGAATCCTCCGGCCACGGCGACAGCCACCCTTAGTATCACCGTCGCTCCGGCGTTGACCGACGGCAACCTCAAAGGCAGCTACGTTTTCTCCTTCAACGGCTATAAGGGCGCCGATAACCGGCAGGTGATTATGGCGGGCGTGTTTGCGGCCGATGGAAGCGGCAATATCACCGGCGGCGAACTCGACGTGAACGATGGATCAGGCGAGACAATCGTTAACTGTGTCGCCAGTGTCGGAACCGGTCCGCAGGTGCAGACGATTCAGGCCGCGCCAAACTCGGTTTACTCCATTGAGCCAGACGGGCTGGGCACCCTGACTCTGGTTACCGGTTCAGCCACCTACAACTTCCACATTGCCATCCGCGCGGATGGAAGCGGCAATATCATCCAGGACAACACCGATCCCAACACGCGAGGCTCGGGAGTGATCAAGGTCCAGACTTCCGGGGTGACGCTGGCGCAGATCGAAGGCCAGTTCGCTCTGGGCATCATCGGCAGCGACCCCAGCGGCAACCGTTATTCCGCTGTGGGACATTACAGTCTGGATAATCCGAACGGCGATCTGAGTGGCCCCTTCCCTCTGGATGTGAACGATGGTGGAACGGTTTCCAGTGGGACATTCAGGGGAACGCTGTCCACTACCGTCGATACACTCGGGCGGGGTTGCTTCGCAAACCTCAGCTTCAATGGGCAGCTTCAGTTTTTCATTTATGCCTACTACATCGTTTCCTCCAACGAACTGGTGATCATTTCCACCGATCCGCTGGGGTCGAATGGAGCCAACCTGACGCTGTGGTCTACCTATCGCCAGATAACCGGTGCCAACCTCTACAACAATGGAGCTCTGGCAGGAGCTGCCACGGTTGTGGAACTCGCCGGGAGAGATACGAACGGGGCTGGCGATGTCACGGTGGGATTGCTGGTCGGTCAGGGTAGCAGCGGAAACAGCTGTCCTACTCTTGACGCGGCAACCTTCACCTACGACGAGAACCAGGGCGGAACGCTGACCCAGCAGTCCTCGCAGGGGATGTACTGCGTCAGTGGCAGTGGCGGCGGCAGCCAGGGTCGGGTGACATTAAGCAATTTCAGCGGACCCTTTGGCACAAATCCCCCCGTGCTGTATATCGTTCCCAATGCGGGGGGATACGCCGTCGGCACCGATAGCGCGGTCTCCGCCGGCTACGTGCAAAAGCAAAGCGGAGCGCCGTTCTCAAATACCTCCGTGGGCGGGCTGTATGAGGGCGGCACGGTGCTGCCGGTCGCTTCAGCGGTGACAGACTCGGTTACCGCCCTGCTGGCGGATGGAGCCGGCAACATCAACGCTACGCAGGACACCAGCGGAACCGGAGGTCCTGGACAAGATACCCTGACTCTGACCTATCAGGTAGACTCGACCGGCAGAGCGGTGGTGCAACAGAACGGGAGCGAGTACGGCATTCTGTATGTGATCTCGCCGACGAAGGTTGTTGTGCTGCCGGCCGATGCGCATCCGGCCCTGAATGTGCTCAGCTCTGCTCCGGGCAGCTAGAGCAGGGCTGCAATCCGCGGCGGGCGGGTATCAGCAGCGGCACCGGCTCCAGGCCGGCGGAGGCCTCCACGGGCTGGAAACCGACCAGCTTCATGGCCCGCTGCGCCTCGTGGCTGCGCATGAACATCTCCCAGACGAACCCGGTGCGATGGTTCTCGACCATCAACAGGGTGATGCCCTGATCGATGCCGAGCACATCCACGTCCGTCCACCGGGTGCGAGGATTGAAGGCATCGACAAACCCGTAGCGCTTCCATGCGCGCATGCCATAGCTGTTGTACAGATTGGTCAGCACCGCCGCGGTTTCCCCTGGCAGGAACGGCAGCGAACCAGCGGTGGCACAGGGGACAACCGTGCCGTCGATATAACCTATTTCCGGTGGCCCTCCCCACGCCTGATACCCCAGGCGCGAGTCGGATGCGGTAATGCCCCAGGTCCGGTCGTCGTAGTCGGGGAAACGCCAGCGCAGCGACAGGCAGAAAAGCTTGTGGGCGTAAGTGGCGATGGCCGAGTTCTGGAAATAATTCGCATACTGGTCGTGCACGTTGCGGAAGTCGAACCAGGCGTGCGAATACTGATGCACGAAGAGCGGATCGGGACCGCTGATGTAACTGTAACCCTCAAATTCCATTGCCGGCCGCGAGAACTCGTTCCAGGATGACGGACTGATGTTGTATACCGGAGCCGCAATGGCCAGCAGATACATCATCATGAGCTCGCAATAGCTGTCCCAGCGCGCCCCGATGAACTTGTACTCCGGCGTCCAGCCCAGGGCGAAGGTCTTGCCCCCGTTCAGCATCCAGCGCCAATTCACCCGCCGGTAAATGGTATTTGCCAGCTGGGTGATCTTCGCGTCGTGGAAGTACTCGCGGGCCATCAGCACGCCGCAGAGCAGCAGGCTGGTGTCGATGGGCGACACCTCCGAGAAACGCGCCCGTTTGCCGGTTTCGATGTCGAGGAAGTGATAGAAGAAGCCGTTGACCTGCTCCGCGTGGTTGAGGAGGAAGCTGAGTGTGCTGACCACACGCCTGCCGATGCGATGTGGGGGAAGGTAGCCGCGCTTATGGCCGATGCACAGGGCCGCCAGTCCGAAGCCGGTGGCCGCGATACTGGCTACGCGACGGGGGTCGGGGCCGCCATCGGCGAGAGCACGATCGCGCACCAGTCCGGACCGGGGGTTGGCTTCATTCCAGAAGAAGAGGAAAGCGCGGCTGACGATCTCCTCCAGAAGCTCCTCCTCGGTGAAACGCGAGCCGGGCGGCATGGCGTCAGACTGCGGATTCTGGGTTCCGGCTGCCGCGGCCGCCAAATCGCCGGCTGCGAAAGGACACACGAGCGCGCCTTTCGCCATCAGCCAGAGCATTTGCCGGCGTGAGAGAGCTGCCTGCCGGCGCTGCAGGATATCAGCGCCGCGCTCGCTTCCGTGCCGCGGCTTATTGAACATACGTGTGCATGAGGCTTATCGGGCGTCGAGATCGACGTCCTTGATGGGCACGTCCCAGTGCGCCTCCAGAATCTCAAAACGCCGCTTTTCCTCGCGCTTATATTTTTTCTGGTCGGGAAAGAGCTGCTGGATCAGAGGCGTGGGATCGAAGTCGTCGTTTGCCACAGCCGCGTTCCTGAAGACGATGGTGACGCGATAGTCCCATCGGCCGTCCTCGGTCGCGTGATAGCGCGGCTGGGCCGCGGTCACCTTGAGAATACGGCCCAGCTCCATCTCTTTCCTGAGCAGCGGGTAATGGTTCTTCCTGAACAGCGCGATGAACTCGTCGGCGTAGCCCCACTTCGCCTTGTAGTAATACTCGGTCACAAATGGCCTGTCGGGATTCACGGCGGTGGCGGCGGATTGCGGTTCAGCCGCCAGAGCGGTGCCTGTGATGCAGACGCTGAATGCCGAGGCCATCACAACGAACAGGCAAGCCGAGCGCATTGTTTTTCCTCCGATAAGGTTGCCCACCGCAGAGTGCAGGAGTACCGATAGGTGCCGGTCATCCTGCACCCGTCTCTGTCGTCATCGCGCTGACGGTGTGCACCGTGTGGCCGCGGCGCAGCTTCGCGGCCTTGACGGTATTGCTCATCAGCATGGCGATGGTCAGCGGGCCTACTCCGCCGGGAACAGGGGTGATTGCTCCGGCAACTTCGGCGACCCGGGGATGCACGTCGCCAATCAGGGTTGAGCCTTTGGCGGCGAAATCGCGTTCCCGCTTCTCGTTGCCCGCGAAGAACTCCCTGAACTGCGCCGGATCGGTAACGGTGTTCATGCCGACATCGATGACGGTCGCCCCCGGCTTCACGAACTCAGGTGTAATCATGGCGGCCCTGCCAATGGCGGCGACCAGGATGTCCGCTCGACGGCACACGCCTGGAAGATCGCGGGTTTTCGAATGACAGACGGTGACGGTGGCGTTGCCATTGAGCAACAGCATGGCAACGGGCTTGCCGACGATGTCGCTGCGGCCGACGACCACCGCCTCAGCTCCCGCGACCGGAATATGGCTGCGCCTGAGGATCTCCATGATGCCGGCGGGCGTGCATGGTACCAGCCCGGGGCGCTGCGTCGAGAGAAAGCCGACATTCATGGGGTGAAAACCATCCACGTCCTTCTGCGGCGAGACGGCCAGCAGCACCTTCTTGGCATCCACCTGCGAAGGCAGCGGCAGTTGTACCAGGATGCCGTCAATGTCCTCGCGGTCATTGAGTTCGCCGACCAGGTCGAGCAATTCCGCCGTGGTGACGCTGTCGGGCGGAGTGTGCTTCTCGCTGTAGATGCCGAGCTGCTCGCAGCTTTTTACCTTGTTGCGGACATAAATTTCCGATGCGGGATTATGTCCGGCAAGCACCACGGAAAGGCCGGGACGCAGTCCGGCGGCGGTCAGCTCACGGACTTCCTGGCCGACCTCCGACTTGATCTCCGACGCGATTTTTGTGCCGTCAAGAATGATGGCCGACATGGACGCCGCCCTTTCCCAAGAGGATAAATATCCAGTTTATCGCGGCGGGAGCGGTATTCGACTCGCCTGCTCCAGTCCTGCTCGCCAGCTTCAGCCGGGAGAAGGGGCTGCAGAGAAACTCTCGGGAACCGCGAAGCTCATGCAGCCTTTGTCGCGGTGAGGGCGATAAGACGCGGTTGACCCCCGCTCTGGCGGAGGACGGCGCATTTCTCCACATCGAAGCCCGCGTGGGCGACGATGCCCTGGACGGCGCGGGGGCTGAAGACGGTGTGGCCTGAGAGCCGTCGCAGCAATGGCACAGTCTGCCATCCAGCGCCTGCGCCTGTTATGAAGAAGGCGAGAAGTTCACGAAGGCGGGCCAGTCGGGCGCGCCCCAGACCGGTCGTTGTCTCCCACTTGTCCAGCCAGAACCCGAAACCCTCGATGGTGATGGTGAGCCGGCCGCACGGCACAAGGACGCGTGCAGCCTCCGCCAGTGCACGGCGTATGGGCAGCAGGGAAAGGGTCACAAAACAGTTGTAGTGAGTGAAAACAGAATCGCGAAAGGGCAGATCAAGGGCATCGCCCCACGTCCACAACATCGGCTGACCGATGTTATGCCTGGCCCAGGCCGCCGAGCCCAGTGCGAGGGCCAGCAGGTCACTGTCAAGGCCGGCTAGCAGGAGCGGCGACCGGGGAACGAGGTGAAGCAGATGGAGGCCCAGCGAGCAGCCGACTTCAAGTACGCGGCTCCGCTCATTAATGCCAGCGTTCTGAAGGGTAAAGTGGATGGTATCCGTGATTCTCGTTGCAGGTTCGTCGCTGAGCAGGTCTCTTAAGTCATTACGGACCTGAACGAGCTCTCCGCGACTGAAGCGCTCGAGGACTTCGCCCGGACTTTGCCCGGCGACAGTGGCCGCACTGGCATCTCCAGTTGGCGCCGTCCCAAGCACCTGGTCCAGAGCATCGGGATGGGAGACAAGCCAGCGCGCAACCTCTTCCTCGTCAGGAGAATGCAGACTGTTGCGTTTGCCGGGCCTGATTCCGCGGAGCACTCCAGGCACGACATACTCCGGGGGAAAACGCAGCACATCCAGGCTACTGGGGGAAAGAGGACTGTGAACCATTTCCTGCATGCTTGGACCACGTTAGTAACTTCTGGGTTGTGCCGGGTCACACACACTTGCCATCAGCCCCACCCCACTGCTCACCGCGGGATAAGGACAGCGTCGTTGCCCATAACGCGCACCTTGCCGGCCTCGGTACTGATTCTAAAGCTCAAGGCGCACCGTAGCGTTTCCTGATGGGTACCGCCTGCTCGCCGCTGAAGGGGACGGCTGTCCAGCGTGTCCCCACAAACGTGGAAATGGAAACGGGACGGTGGTGCTTGCAATTCTAAGGGTAACCCGTCATTTCCGCGCGTGGAGGTTACCTTCGTGCTCTCGAAAGTTGGTTTCCCGTGTACGGCCGTAGCGTCCACGGCGATACTCGACTCGATTCCTTTTCACCCTCGTGTTTAGCAGCTTTGCGGTGTGCTCTGAGGCACTCAGGCACTTTCGTCTTGGCTACCAGCTGGTCGTTAGTACAAGGAGATTCCGGTTATGAGGTTTGACACATTTCACCAGTGGCCAAATGGCACAGTTTCTGGCTGGAGCAGGTCAAGGCTTCCACTGGTGTGCGTCCTCTTGGGGATTTTTACTGCAATGCCGCTCTTCGCGACAGTAGGGTCTGACATCGTCCCCAGCAGCGTTTCAGCGACCGTGAGCTCGACCTTCGATCCCGTGAATGGTTACTCGGTTACATTTCAATGGACGACTCTCCACCCCGGGAACTCGATTGTCATCATTGAGAACCCGGTTGACTATACCGTGAACAACAATACGCCCATCCGGCAGGTCGTACAAAATGACATGACGACGAACCACGTGGTTGTGGTCGATCATTTTCCGGCCTACAGCGAATTCGCCACCTGGGGATACTACGTTGCCAGTCAGATCGAGTTGGTGCACTGCAACGCCAGGCAGGTGGTTTGCAACGCCTGGTCAACCTATCCTGGGCCGGCAACAGGAGCCTGTGGCTCGCCTCCAGCTCCTGGTTGCGGCGGATATTACCTGACGTTCACCATGCGAACCTCGCCGACCAATCCCACCGGACCGCTGGCTTTCACGATGTGGCCGATAGGGGCGCAGAACGTCTATCAGGGCGATCCCAGTCAAGGACCGGCCTGCACGCCGACCTCGAAAAATTCGCGCGAGTGCAACGATCTCTACTTCGCTCTGCAACCGAACCTGATGAGCGGACCGCCGGACGCACTGGTCATCATGCAGAACGTCGTGATCACCAACCTGGATACGGGCGGGCAGGTTACCGATAACAGCATCACGGCGCAATATCTGTGCGACTTCACCGCGCCTTCCAATCCGCCTCCGCAGGATTGGGACGGCAATTACAGCAGCGATAACGTCTGTTATAACGGCACCATCTACAGCATCAACACGACCGTACGGCTGAGGGTAAACTCGCAGGCAGTACCTGGTCATTACCAGTTCACCGCCAGCTTCCAGGCGCAGGAGAACGGAAGCAACGACGGCAATCCGGTGCCGGTAACCTACAACTTTACCGTGCTGCCGACGGCCTCTTTCGTTCCCACTCCGCCCACGGTATTTCCCGCCATTCCCGGACTCGCGACGTGGCAGAGCAACATGGTCAATCCCGCAACCACTTCGGCGGAGTTCTGGTGCACCAACAACACCGATACCAATCCCTGGTGGAGTCTCGACAACGGCAATTTCAGCGGGTACTTCGACCTGCCCTCCTCGATCTACTTTGAAGCATGGAACTACGATGGAGGGCGAGTTTACCAGCAGGTAGCCGATTACGACTATAACGTTGCCGGTATGCCCGGCTACCATGACGTTGCGGAACGCGACCACTGGAAGCGCTGCGCCGGGCTCGCCATGGAGCCCTATAAGGATTCTCTGATTGGCGCCAAAGGGAGTTTCGTGGCTGAGCCAAACCAGTTTGCTTATGGCCTGGGCATGTACTTCATGCGGACGGGAGATTCCTCTGCCCAGAATGCGGTGGAGATTCTGGCCCACAATCCGGCGTGGAATCATTACTTTGCCGGAAGCCCGTACGAGGCAAGCCTTCGCGCCACGGCCTACCTGCTGGACGATCGTCTGGCGGCGGAGATCCTGGGCGAGCCGCGCGACAACGCGTTTCTGTTGCGGACCGTCGACGTTCTGCTGGGCTACCTCGACCAGAGCTATAACCTGAGCCTGAGCAACCCGAACCAGCAGGAGTATGACATCAACCTGTTCGAACTCGGCCTGGTGATGGAAAGCCTGACCACCTACTATGAGCTGGATCTTGCCGAAGGAAACACACCCGACGCCAGAATACCGCTGGAAATAAAGAAAACGCTAGACTGGCTGGAGTCATCCGAGTACATCCCCTCCACCCATCTGTTTGTTTTCCAGGTCTATGACGTGCCCCGAAATCCGGCCCTTGTAAGCGGCACGTTATACCAGGCAAGCTCGCTGAACAACCTCATAGCCACTGCCTTTGCGTGGTACTGGAGCAAGACCAACAACAGCACCTATCTGAACGAGGGTGACGACCTTTTCCGGCATGTGTTTGACGACGCCGGCTGGACGTGGTCAGTCAAGGAGTTCAACCAGGTGTACAAGTGGAGCTTCGATTACGTGCGCTGGAGGTCCGGCCACAATCCGGATGGTTCCTCGCCGGCGGTGGAAACCGTTCTGGCGGCTGCCAATCCATGCGAGAACAACGCGAATCCCTGCAACGCTCCGTGGACGGACTATAATCCCCCGGTGCAATTCGAATGGTGGCCCGGCAATGGCAGCGGTCCCCCCAGTATTTATCCGACGACCGTACCTGCTCCAGGCGTCACCGCGACCACCGCTACCTTCTGGCTCAACACCTTCAAACCCAACACCACGTTGGCCGTATATTACGGGACGGCCGCTCCCGGATACTGCAACACCTATGATCCGCAGCCGCCAAACTGCATGCAGCCGTTTCCTAACTTCGGCTTCCAGCAGATGCTGACGGCCAACTATGCATATCAGTCAACAACAACCATGGGATTCCAGGACCAAACCGCCCTCAGTCAGGGAATCACGAACATTTACGATGAAACCGTAACCATCACGGGACTGTCGCCGAACACCACCTACCATTGGCGTCCGTTAACCACCGATGCCTCGGGAAACATGGCGGCATTCCACGACCAGACTTTTACTACCGCGTCGCAGTAGCTCTGGCCGACAGGCTGGCTGGCCCATTGGCGGACAACAGACCGCTCCGGGCAGCCAGCCTGGTCATAACCAGGTTGCCAATCCCTGAAATACCGCCCTGAAGCTATTCCGGAGCGACATCGAGCGGAGCATTTCTCCGCGAAGGCAGAAAGCCCGCGAGTCCGGAAATCCACGCTGCGAATTCGGAGTCTGCAAGTCCGTACTGATCCAGGATACGCGGTAACAGATATGGGTCCGCGCTGCGGCCGGCGAGGCCGGTGATGCATGTGGTGGCGGTCTGCACGCCTGCTTCTTTCAGCCACGGAATAAAATCCGGCCGGATGGCGCCGCTTGGGTAGCAGAAGTGGACGCGGTCATTGCTTCCGGTAATCTCCGCGATCGCGCGGCGATTCTCTTCGATCTCGCCGATGAATCGGCCGGCATCCAGAGGAGTGCGGTGGCGATGTGTGTGGAGCTGGAAATCAATTCCCGCGCGGGCGCAGTTCGCCACCTCCACCGGATTCATAAGATGGAAGCCACGCTGCCGGCACAGGCCTGAGTAGTCAAAGCCGATGGCTTCAGCGAAGGCTGCGGCCAGCTCGTCCTTCTGCTGTGCGGAGAGAGCACGCTGTCTGGCGTATTCGTCGATTTGCCTGACCAGCTCGCTGCGGGACGCCGCCGTACTCAGGTCGAGGCGCTCGGGCAGCCAGGGGAATTTCCGGTTCGCGACTTCCGGCGACGGGTGCTTCCACATCATGTGCGCCAGCACAAAACGGAACAGAGGGCGGTTGAACCGGCAGTAGTAGGTGGTCAGATAGACGGTCGCGGGAAATCCGTGCTTCTGCAGGACTGGCAAGGCCTGCGGGTAAAAATCAGCCCATCCGTCGTCGAAGGTGATAGCCACAGTGGGACCAGGGAGTTTTCCCGCCCGCAGAAGCCGGATGCCCTCCGCCAGGCCGAGCACCCGGCTGCCGGATTGGGCCAGAATCTCCATCCGGCGCGCAAACACCGATGCGGGCAGAAACATTTCGGGGTGCGATCCGTGTTCCTCGTCCATGGCGATGCCGTGATAGCAGAGGATGAGCAGGCGCTGCCGGCGCCAGTTGCTGCGCGACACCAGCGGGAACAGCGCCCGGCCCCCGCTGGACAGCAGGGCGCGCCTGAGTTTGCGCAGTGGGTTCATTCCGCACTTCTACGATAGCAGAGGAAGATGGCCCGGTTTCCCGATCGGCACAGGCGCGCCCGCCCGCATGCACGATGGGGAAGATGCGTTAGATAGCGTTTTTGCTGGCCAGCTGGCTGATGCGGTCGGCGGCGCGAAAGGCCAGCGCCGTGATGGTTTCCGTTGGCTGGCCGCGTCCGCTGGTGACGAAGCTGGAGCCGTCGCACAGAAACAGGTTGGGGACGTCGTGAGTGCGGTGGTCGACATCGATGACCGAGGTTGCCGCATCCTTGCCCATGCGACAGGTGCCCAGCAGATGGAAACCGAAGGTGGATTCCTCCACGGGGAAACTCCACCTGTCCTGCGCGCCTGCCGCTTCCACGATCTCCATGCCGCGATCCAGCAGGAGCTGGCAGGTCTTCAGATCGTCGGGATGGTCCTTGTAGGTAACGCGCATTGCGGGCAGGCCCCACGCATCCTTCACCGTGTCGTCGAGGGAAATGCTGTTGTCGGCCACCGGCAGAGAGGTCGTGTGTCCGGCGCAGACCATGGTGCGAACGAAATACTTCTGCAGCGCCTTCTTGTATTCGCTGCCCCACTGCGGCAGGCGCGGGGGAAGTCCCCACTGGGCGAAGGAAATGGGGTAGAAGAAGAAACGCGCATCAATGCCGCCGCCGCCGTAGAAGCCGTGCCTGGCGTCAATCTCGTAGAAGTCATGAATGACGCGCGTGGCTTCGATGCTCTTGTACTCGTTCAGCGGGTGCTCGAACATTCCCGCCGCAATGCAGTCGGTGTTGAACATCAGGTACTTGCCTACAAGGCCGCTGGAATTGGCGAGGCCGTTGGGGAAGCGGCTGGAGCTGGAGAGCAGCAGCAGGCGCGGTGTCTCCGAGCCGTTGGCGGCGACGATGACGGCGCGCGCGCGTTGCAGGGTTTCCCGGCCGGTGCTGTCGAAGTAAATGGCGCCGGACGCGCGGCCGCGCTGGTCCAGTTCGATCTTGCGCACATAGCTGTCGGGCCGGATTTCACAGCGGCCGCTGGCCATGGCCTGAGGAATCAGGGTGGGCAGCGGGCTCGACTTGGCGCCCATCTCACAGCCAAATCCCATGCAGAAGCCGCAGTGTGCACACGGCAGGCGTCCCTGATACGACTGCGAGAGGATGGCGACGGGCGCGGGAAACGGATGATAGCCGAGCTTGCGCGCTCCCCGTTCGAAAAGCACTCCGCTCGACTTTACCGGCATGGGTGGCAGCGGATAGGGTCTGGAACGTGGGGGATCGAACGGGCTGGCTCCCGCCTGCCCGGAAACCCCCAGTTCGTATTCGGCCTTCGTGTAATAGGGTTCCAGATCGGCGTAGGTGATCGGCCAGTCGGAGAATCCCGTGCCGGCGATGGTTCCTTTCCGGCTCGCCTCGATGAAGTCAATCTCATGGAAGCGCCAGAAGTTTGCCGTAAAGTGGACCGGACCTCCGCCCACCATGCGGCCGTAGACCAGGGCAGGCTGTTTAACGGCCTTGTCCCGGGGGGTCTTGCGGAAGGTAGTCGGCTGCCGGCGGAAGTCATTGGTCAGCAGCGACTGGGTCCAGTTGCGATACTCATCGTGCGTGAAATCTTTGGTCGTCAGCCACGGACCCTGTTCCAGAACCACCACGCTGAAACCGTCGCGCGACAGTTCACGGGCCAGGACGCCGCCGGAAGCGCCGCAGCCGACGATGACGAAATCGACCACGTCCGTGAGCCGGTAGCGCCGCTGCGGCGGCATGACGCTCATGGTTTCTCCTCTTCAGCGTGAGCGTCGTAGTAGCCGAACGGCGGCTTGTAGTAGAAGGAGTCTTCAAAGCCGAGCAGTTTCCAGCCGACCTCGTCCCGGTTGCCGCCGAGCGCGGGATCGCAGAAAATTCCAGTCACGGTCCAGCTGCGCAGAAGGGCGAAGGCGGGCGTCTTCTCCATCGCCGTCATCACCGTGATCTGCTGGGCGGGGGTAAGCGCGGCGAAGGAAGCGGCGCCGGGAATGGTTTTCGGCGCCTGCTCCTCAACCGATCTCAGGGCATCCGTGAAGGCCGTCTGCTGGTCGCGGCCAAAGGTGCCGAGCACGTAATCGGCGAAGTGCACCACATTGGCTTCGCGCGCTCCCGGCGTCTCGTCGGTGGGAACAATCTGCGCGGAGAAGGCGTCGAAAGCGGCCGCCTGTTGCGGCGTGAAGAAACGGTAAGCGCCGGTTTTACCCGTGGCCGCCGATTTTGCGTGAGCATGGCCTTGCGCCAGCAGGTCCGGGGTCAGCGCGCCCAGCCAGAGCATACCCAGCGAGGTGCCTGCCTGCAGAAGGAAAGTCCTGCGGGTCGAATTATCCAAATGACCTCCCCAAACGGTGACTGCAGATAACGAAAGGTCACAACATGCTCTCCCATTTAGCGGAATGTGGCAAGCCGATTCGGTTCTTCACCTGCACGGCGCAGGAATCGCGGATCAGGGCGACGGTTTGCTAACCGGCGGTCGCAGGAAGGTGAGCATCAGGTTGACCGCAAACACGGTGATAGCCGCGAGCTCCAGCACGGCCGAGCGGGGCAGCCAGGCCCACGCCGCCGGCGCGATCTCCTGGTACGCAAGGACCTCGGAGGTGACCCGCAGCAGACAACCCACGCCGAGCAGCAGCAGACCAGCGAACATAAGCCGCGGACTGAACAGCAGTCGCATGCCGGAGAACGCCGGCAACACCCGCTGGCCGATGCAGAACACCATGGTGGAGATGAAGCCGACGGTCAGGGCGTGGCGTGAAGCACCCCAGATGCCGGCGGGGTTTGAGGAGCTCGCGGCCCAAAGTCCAAGAGCAGCGGCGGCCGCCAGCCAGACATACGCCGAGCGCACGAAGAATGGGAAGCTGCCGTGGATTCCCTTTGTCTTCGCGGGCCGCTCCGGCGGGCTGAAGATCCGCAGCGAACAGACGGCCAGCAGCACCGAAACCACGATGAGCGCCGAGGTGACGCGAAACAGGCCCGCCAATCCCAGTGCCACGGCGGACATGTGCACCGCAACCGCGGCAAGCAGCAGGCGATCGTCCGGCGAACGGGAGCCAAGAAAGATCGGCAGCCATTTGGCGCTGAATCCCCATACAAACGGCACCATGAAGCCCCAGGCTGCAAGCACGAGGAAGCGCTGGTCGAGGTCCGGCGGCAGAGCCGGAGTGGCCGCAGCCGTAGCCAGCCAGACGCACGCCGCCAGATTCAGCAACAGGGTGCAGAGCAGTCCGAGGGTACCGGCGATCACGACGAAAACCCAGCGTTCCAGGTGCTGTTTGCCGCTGTCCTGCGGCTTGTGATGGGAGATGGCGCGGAAGAAGATGAGGAACGCCGCCAGCTCCAGTGCCGCCGAGCAGGGAAGCAGTGTTCGCCAGTGCCACTGGTACACATTGCCCAGCCAGCGCAGCAGCACGCCGCACATCCACATGGCGCCGGCCAGCCATGCCGACCACAGGGCGAACGGCTTCGACCCGCCGCGGAGTTTCGGAATGGAGTAATAGCCGATGGCGAGAATGAAGCTGCCGATCCAGCCCAGCACCTGGGCGTGCCCGTGCGCCTGGATCCATGCGGGCGAGATGCTCTCCGGTGCCCGTCTGCCGCTGATGGAGATGAGGTTCCACACCCCCAGGAAGGTGCCGGGAAGCAGCATGAACAGCAGACCGGAGCAGATATAGAAGATCAGCAGGCGCGACAGCCGGATTTCGCGGGCGCGGGTGCGCTCGAAGATTTCCTGCGGCGATTCGGCGATAGAAACGACGGTCGGCATGGCTGTCTATTCGCCGCCTACGTCGCGGTCAAAGCGGAAGACGTAACGCAGCAGGGCTGCGTTCACGGCGAGCAGTGCGGTGGAGCCCAGAGCGGCCGGCACCAACGTCCGGTACTCGCCCGCCAGCAGAGCCTCCATGGAAAGCGTGAGCAGCCACAGCTGCAAAACCACCGCAGTGGCCACCAGCGCGAGCACTGCGGCAAACAGGGTCGTACCCTGGCGTCGAAGACTCATCACGCCTCCTTGCCCACGGCAAAGATGCGCCCGCCACGCTCTTCCAGCCGGATTCGGGGGAGAGCCCGCGTCGGCGGTCCGGCGACAGGCGCGCCGGCCATATTGAAGAGCCCGTGATGGCAGGGGCAGAAGAACCCGTTCTGCGCCCGGTCGTAAACCACGGCGCAGGAAAGGTGAGTGCACACCTGCGAGTAGGCGACCAGCCTGCCTTCGGGCGTGCGCACGGCGATGCAGGGATCCTCGTCCGTGGGATAACGAAACAGCAGCGGCTGGCCGGCCTGGAGCGCGGCGGCGGGGCCGATATCACGCTCCACGTTTGAGCCGCGATGAAGCAATCTGCTGGCCAGGGCAGTCGCCCAGTTGGCAATGGCGAGCAGCAGCGAGCCCAGGGTCAGGAATTTCACCATCTCGCGACGGCTGACGTAATGGTCACCCTCCCACTCGATGGGAAAGTCCCGGCGCCATTTCGGCGTCTGCCTCGAGTGGCCGCGGCCGTTGTCTTCGGCGGGAGCGTTCATTTGGCAGCCTCCAGCATCAGGGCAACGTCGTAGGGATCGGGCGGGAGTGCGGCGGGCGTGGCCGCAATCTGCACCAGTTCCACATTTACCCGCTCAACTTCGCGGGGAACGATGACGAACACTTTGGTCGTGACCTCTTCACTGCCGAACTTCCAGCTGTTGATGGCGATGCCGCGGCGCGTGCGCTGGATCTCCTCCGCGGTGGCGAAGGTGAGAGCGCCCGAAGGGCACACCGTTGCACACATCGGCTTCTTGTCCACGCTGGTGCGGTCGTAGCACATGTCGCACTTCATCATCTGATCGATGTCGACCTGATATTTGGGCACGCCGAAGGGGCACGCCAGCACGCAATTGGAGCAGCCGATGCAGCGTGGTTTCAGGGAACTCTGCACCACGCCATCGGGAGTCTTCTTGATGGCGTCGGCCGGGCAGACGCGCGCGCAAATCGGGTCTTCACAGTGCATGCAGACCTGGGGCGCGGTTTGTACGCTCTCGCTGCGCTGAATGGTCTCCAGATGAATCATGGAGACGCCGCGATGGGTGTCGCACTCGGCGCAGGCCTGCACACAGGACTGGCAGCCGATACAGCGCGAATAGTCAATGTAAAAAGCTCGCTCGCTCACCGGATGCCCCCGGCCTGTACCTCGAGCTGGGCGATTACATCGGTGGGCTCCTCCGCTTTGCTCACCCTCACGGCGCAGATCTTGAATTCGGGAATGTTGGAGACCGGATCGATGGCGCGAACGGTCAGGTTGTTCGCCGACCGGTCGAGCGGCCAGTGATATGGAATAAATACGGTGTCCGGACGGATCGTCTTCACGACCTGCGCGCGCACTACGACTGCGCCGCGGCGGCTCTCGACCCTGACGAAGTCCCCATCCTGCACACCCAGCTTCTCTGCCAGGCGTGGATGCATCTCGCAGAGCGGCTGGGAGTACTGGTCAACCAGTCCGCCGATGCGGCGCGTCTGGGTGCCGGAGAGGAAATGCGATACCACCCGGCCGGTGGTGAGAATGATGGGGTAGTCGTCGTCCGGCATCTCCGCCGAAGGCCGCCACTCGATGGGAATGAAGTGGGCTTTGCCGTCAGGATGCCCGAACTTGCCTCCTTCGTAAAGGCGGGGTGTTCCCGGATGTCCGATTTCCGGGCAAGGCCAGAAGATGCCGTACTCGTTTTCGATCCGCTCCCAGGTGATCCCGTAATAATCCGAGACACCTCCTCTGGAGGCGGCCCGCAACTCCTCGAAGATGTCGCGCGGCGAGGCGTAGTTGAACTTGTCGCCGTGGCCAAGGCGCCTGGCGATTTCGCAGACGATCTTCCAGTCCTCGCGCGCGTCGGCCGGAGGACTCACGACCTTGCGATGGCGGATCACGCGGCCTTCGACACTCGTCGTCGTGCCTTCGTCCTCCTCCATCAGGGAACCGGCTAGTACGACGTCGGCGTAGCGGGCGGTCTCAGACAGGAAGAACTCGATGTTGACATAGAACTCCAGCTTCTCCAGCGCAGCGCGGACATGGTTCGCGTCCGGCAAAGAAACCGTGGGGTTAAAGCAGATGGAGAGCAGGCCCTTGATCTTACCGTCGTGAATGGCTTCGATCAGAGGCACGGCGGAGAGTCCTTTGGCCGGAATCGACTCCTCCGGCACGCCCCAGATACCCGCAATGTACTTGCGATGCTCAGGATTGGCGATGTCGCGGCTGCCGGGTAGCTGATCGCACTTCTGCCCCTGTTCGCGCGCGCCCTGGCCGTTGCCCTGGCCAGTGATCATGGCGTAGCCGCAGCCTTCGTGTCCGATGCGCCCGGTGGCAACCACGAGGTTAATGGCCGCAATGCAGTTGTCCACGCCTTTGCTGTGGTGCTCGATGCCGCGCGCGTGGAGCAGGAAGCTGGTGCGCGCCGGACCCCACATCTCGGCAGCGCGCACGATCATCGCGGCAGGGACACCGGCGATCTGCGCCGCATATTCCGGCGTATATTTCTTCACCGTTTCGGCCACCTGCTCGAAGCCGATGGTGTGCTGCGCGATGAAGTCGCGATCGATCCAGCCGCGCTCGATCATCACGTGCAGCATCCCGTTGAAGATGCCGATATCGCCGCCGGAGCGCACCGGGATATAGAGGTCGGCGTTGCGGGCGATGGGCGTCAGGCGTGGATCGAGGATGATGAGCTTGCCGCCGTTCTCGCGCGCCTGCCAGAGATAATCGGTGGTGATGGGCGCGCACTCAGCGATATTGCCCCCCGCGACCAGAATGACCTTCGCCTTCGGAATGTCGGACCACGGATTGGCGCTGCGGTCGATGCCAAAGACTTTTTTCGAGGCAGCGCCGGCCGAGACCATGCACAGGCGGCCGTTGTAGTCAATGTTGGCGGTGCGCAGTGCCACCCGGGCAAACTTGCCCATCAGATAGGCCTTTTCGTTGGTCAGTGAGGCTCCGGTCAGCACCGCGAAGGCATCGTTGCCATAAGTCTGCTGGATGCGCCGGATCTGGCTCACGACCCGGCTGAGCGCCGCATCCCAGGAGATGGGCTCGAAGCCTTTGCCCTGCACGCGTTGCAGCGGATGCTTCAGCCGGTCGGGATGCTCGTCCTGCATGTAGCGCTTGACGCCCTTGGGGCAGAGCTTGCCCAGGTTGAAGGGAAAATCCTCCCACGGCTCCCAACCGACGACCTTGTTGTTCCGCACCCGCAACTGGATGCCACACTGTTGCCCGCAGAAGCAGCAGTGTGTCTTGACCATCCTGTCTTCTTCTTCCGAGGCCACCCATCCGCCGGCGGGTACGCGGTTCAATGTGGGGCCGAACTGCCTGACGATCTCCGGAATGTCAGCGGGAAGCTTTGCCATGACTCAGAATCCTGCGAAGCGCTGGGCTTCGGCCTCAGGGGTCCGCCACAGCGCATCCTGTGTGAGCGCGAGGTTCTTGCGCCGGCACTGTGGGCACACGTCCTGGTAGTGCCGCCCATCCTCCATCTGATAGCGAATGCCGAGCGCGCCCTGCACGGCTTTGAGGTCGGCCACCTGCAACTGCGAAGCGTAGCCCTGGCCGCAGCGGATGCAGCGCGCCTGCCCGCCTTCTTCGCCGGCCCGCCGGTAAAAATCGATGCCCAGTTGCGCCGGGCGCTGAAAGATGTGGAAGAACTTGCCAAAGGGCAGATAGAGCAGCGTGAAGATGACGGTGGCGGCATGAAGTTGCGAAAGGAACACGTAATGCAGGCCGCGCATAAGGTGGGTGGAGGCGGTGAGGAACAGTCCAGTAACCGAAATCGCGAACAGCAGTATCAGGGGAAGCAGGTCATTGGAAAACTGCTGCACACTCATGGCCCCACGATCGCGACCGCGCCGCCACATGGCCACGAACACCCCGATGAGCACCATCACGGCAGAGATGTCGAGGATGTTGAAGGCCAGCGGCGCGACGATGCTGTCGAGAGGAAAGCTGGCGACATGAACGCCGAAGACGAAAGCGCGGTAAATCTGCTGGTCGTGCGGCGCGGTCTCGAAGCGTATCCAGCCAAACGAAAGCGGAAAGGTCACGGCAGCGGCGAGGAGGCATCCCCAGGCCAGAAACCAGTGGGCCGTCCAGCGCGTCTTCGAGCGCTGTTCGATGAAGCGCTGCAGAACAACATTGTTCCAGAAGATCCGCGCCAGGTGGGCAAGATTGCGGGGGATGCGGCTGGGCTCAAGGAAAATCTGCCATCCGCGGAACCAGTACAGCCGTGTCGGTGGGCGGCGCAGCCACATGGCATAGCGGTAGCCCAGACCAAAGGCGGCAAAGACGCTGGCTCCGGCGTAGGACACCAGCGCCGGATCAAAATCCCTGAAATCACGGCTGCCAAGCATGATGGCGGCGATGAGCGCGCCGGCCGAAATGATGCCCCATGCGAGCGCGTGCGCCGTGTCGGAGCCGCGGGGCGGGAGTTCGATGGGCTTAAGCTCCTTCATGTGATGAACCGGACGGTGCGGTAGCCGGTATCCGCTCCCGAGACCCGGACCGGCGAAACGGTCTCGGGCAACGACGTCGCCGGCCTGCAGCTACGGCGTTGCGCGCCCGCTTAAGAACGCCGGCAGGCGGAACGACGGGTGCGGCATAAAACTCCCTACAAAATACCACGCATGCATAGGTCAGGTTTGTTCCGGCCGATGCCATCTCACCACCCGGAGCGGGCACCGGGAATGACTTCAGTCACACAAGCTGGCTGGGGAGGGCAATGGCAGAGCGGGCCTTTCGATTGAGCCCGGCGGAAGCATGAGCTGCTGTAGCGCCAGTCGGAACTGCAGTTGGGGCAGTGCCGGCGAGGAGGATTCAGGGCTTTCTTTTCGTGAACGAGCTTCAGCCACGTCGAAACGCCACGCACAGGAACATCGAGGCATCATTTTTGCTGCGCCGCCAGCCGTTCATAGCTGGCCAGGAACTCCGCCGGCCCCTGCCGGATGAGGGAAATCAACGCCGCGCGGCCAGATGTCTGCTCGATGGTTTGCGCCATCCGCGCGCCAACCCGATACCACAGCCGCTCGCCCGAGGACATGCGTTTGATCACTGCCCAGGCTTCGTCGTCCGCGGGCGAGTCGCCCCGGGTTTCCAGGTAATGCAGGTCCTGAAAATACTGCGCTTCATCAACCTGCATCCGGGCGCGGTCGTCCAGTGCGAGGTAATCGCTATCGTCGGCCAGGGCGTGCTCCTGGCGTCGCCGCTCCCAGGCTGCGAGCACGGCCATGCCCTCCAGTTGGGTGGAGTACTTCACTAGGTGCAGAAGGTCGCGGCATGTCCTGATCTCCGACAGCCGCGGCGGAGGCTGGTAGCTCATGAAGCCGACATGATGCAGCTCGTGAATGGCGTAGTACATCAGCTCGCGCGGATGCTCCGCAAAGTGGGAATGCGCGCAGTTGAGCGAAGCCGTGTTTCCGTATGCAACTCCGATGTCGTATCCGAAGGTGAGGAACAGCGTGCCGTGGAAGCGGAAGTCGCCGGGCAGATAGCGGAGGGTGTCGTTGACCCAGTGAGGATCGGACAGCATGGGACCTGTGAAGTACGCCAGCGCCGCCTGGCATGCGGGCACATCTTTGAGGTGTTCGCCTGGCGGCGTAAGAAGGTGAGCGACCAGCGCACGCGTAGAGTCCTTTGGCACCTCGTAGTCAAAGTTGCGGGCGTGAATGAGGAGGTGGGCGGCAGCGGGCGATTTCGCCAGAGCTTCCAGCAGCTTTGGGTCACCGCTTCCCAGATACTGCAGTGCCACCTTCGCGAAGCCGGCATCGAAGCTGAGGTCCTGGCGGGACAATGCGTCGGATGAGGGGACCAGGTTCCGTAGGGACGAGGGCTGCTGCCTGGCCGCCTGCGCAAGGGTGTGCTGGAACCCTGCCGGGCAGGAAGAAGCAATGATGAGAACCGCCAGCCGGATGAGAGCCCGCATGGAAATTTTCGTTCCCATGATAGAAGCGCCGCGATCCTCCATCCGTGGCGCGCATCACAGTGGCGATGTGATCACCGGCCCGGAAATCCTGGGCAGAGATGCACGTTGCAAACGTGCATCTCTCCAGTTCGGGATCAACCTGTGGCCGCCTGGTATGCGATGGAGCGGCGCTACCCTAGCGCAGCATTACCCCGGGGGAAAAGGGCGAGCGCACTTCGCCTTGCCAGGTCATTTTGGCGACATGCACATTGAAGTCTGTTTTCGGCGTCAGCGCGGTCAGCGTGAATACCTTGTACCCGTCTCCGCTGACTTCCACCCGGCGAAAGATTCCGGGCTCGGTCTCGATTACCTCGCGGTTTCCCGACATGCGGTCGAGAAATGCCTGCGCCGACTTCTGGGTGGCCTCTCCTTTGGCGCTCACGGTGGTTAACGATTCGGCGGCATAGGAGCGGATGAGCTTCTGCCAGTAGCGGGTGAGGAGATCGTCGCTGGCGAACAGGTCAGCCCAGACCAGGTTTCCGTTGATGGCGACAACTACTCCTTTGGCGCCGGCTTTGCGCAGCTCCCGCAGGATGCCCTCATAGTTGCCGGCGACGCTGTCGATCTTTTCCTGCACCTGCGGAGCTGCCATGGTGGCGGCATAGGATGTAGTTCCGCGACCCGCAACCAGGGGGGCTGCACTGGTAACTTCCACAGCCTGGTTTGCCGCCGCGACCCGGTTCCACACCTCCTGCTGATCGCGCGCTGCCATCGCCGGCACCCGCACACTGGGCTGCGCCATCTGCGACTTCATGCTCCCGAACTGCGCAGTGCGTTCCACCCAGCGGCCGGGCTCGACGCAGAACACCGACAGATCGATGGGATCCGACTTTGGCGGCACCACACGGTCGGCGCCAATCACGCGGTCCTGTTTGCCGCCGGTGACGATCTCGCCCGCCAGCAACAGCAGCGGCCGGTCGGAGTTGTTCACCAGCACCAGGCGGTTGACTTCCGCGCCGGCGTGGCGGGAAACGGAGGTACCGCGGCGCACCAGTCCCTGCAACGAACCGGCCTCGGTGATGATGACGCTTCCGGAGCGCACGCCTTCGTCCAGGGTGAGGAAGCGTGAAGTGTCGTATTCGGGGCCGCCGACCACAGGAAAAATGGTCAGATTGCCGTGGGTGATGGGCGAGAGAACATGAAACGACTCATTGGACGGCCCGCCACTGAAGGCGGCGACTGCGCCGGAAAGAACGAATGCCAGCGATGCCAGGATGCTGTGGTTCATGGTTGACCTCCGGAGACGTCTTCCCGTCTCCAAGGCAGGAACGATGAACCATGTCTTTCTTGCACGCGAATTGATACGATTCGCTGGTATGGCCTCTGCCTCCAGCCCGCAGGCCGGGCCGCAACTTTCCGCAGCAGCGCAGGCGTTTGCCTCCGAGCACTACGCCGAGAGCGGAGCTGCGCGATTTGGCATGGACCTAGCCGGGCTGGCGAACGTGCTGGTTGAAGTCCTCAGCCAGCGTGACTCCCCCGGGCGGCAGGCGCGGGAGATTCTGGAATCACTTCATCTGGAAGAGCTGGTGTTATCGCGGGCCTGTCTCGCCGGACACAACGGCGCGTGGGAGCTTTTCCTGACACGCTATCGCGGTGCAATGTACGAAGCGGCCTGGCGCATGGCGCGCGATGAAGGCAGCGCGAAGGCACTGGCGGACTCGCTCTACGCCGAGCTGTATGGGCTGGGTCAGCGAGGCGAGTCCCGCGCCTCCAAACTGCGCTATTACACGGGCCGCGGCTCGCTGGCCGGATGGCTGAGGACCGTCGTTGCCCAGGAATACGTCAATCAGTATCGCCGAACGAAGCGGGAGACGAGTCTGGACGCCGCCGTGGAAGATGGAAAGCAGTTCGCGGCGGCTGACCCGCAGATGCCGGAGGTCGACCCGCGCGTCGAAGCGGCAACCGCGAGCGAACTCGCCGCGTTGCCGGCGGAAGAACGCCTCCTGCTGGCCGCCTACTATCTTGATGGCCGCACACTCGCCGAGATAGCCAGGTTGCTTGGCGTACACGAATCAACCGTCAGCCGCAAACTGGAGCACGCCGCCGGAGGATTGCGCAAACGCATCCGCAAGCGCCTGATGGAGGCGGGCATGCCGCCCCGCCAGGCCGACGAGGCCATGCAGGACGTCGATGTTCGCGACCTGAAGGTGAAAGTCAGCGAAACTTTACGGCAAGCTCGCGGCGAATTGTCGTTCTATAAAGAGAAGGAAGGATGAACCAGGGAATTCCAAAGGCGGCGCGCGAGCTGCTGGCCAGGCAGCGTCCGGCGGGCGAACATCCTTCCGCCGACATGCTGAACGGCTATGTCGAGCAGTCGGTGACGGCAGAGGAGAAGTCGCGTGTCACAAACCATCTTGCGGCATGCGTGGAGTGCCGGGAAGTCGTGTTCCTGGCTAGCGCCGCCGCCGAGGAGCGGAGGGATCTGGCAGTGGCAGCCGCGGCGCGCCTGGAGCAGGTGGCGGCCGCAGGCCGGTCCAAAGCCGGCTGGAGCTTCTGGAGATGGGCCGCGCCCGCACTCGCCGCGGTGGTAGTGGTGGCAGGCGTTCTGATCGAGCGCAATCGAATCGTGAGCACGCTCCGCCCTGCTTCAACTCGGACCATTGTCGCGAGCCGGCAGCCCGCACCTCCTGCCCCTGTGGCCAGTCAGGCGACCGGACAGCCTGCCACGCAGCCGCAAGCCGCGGTGAGCGCGACTGCTGCTGCGAAGTACGCTTCCAGCGGCGAGGCGCGAGCCGCCAAACGGGCCAAGGCACCTGTGAACCCTGTTCTGCTCGCGCAACAGAACGCTGCGCTGGAGGTTGCGCCGGCGGGGGCTGTCGCCGGCTTGCCCTTAGGGAAAGAAGAGCGGAAATCGCTTCCTCCGCCTGCCTCGCAGACCGTGGAAGTGACTTCGGCCGCTCCGCTCGTCAGCGCCGACTCAGGTCTGGCGTCCGCATTCGTGAATACGCCCACGAGCGAGTCGCTGACGGCCGGTACTGCAGGAATGGGCAAGGCTGCCGCCCCGGCTGCGAAGCCGGGCCTCTCCAATGCGGTGCAGCTCGGGTTGGCTTCTCACCCGCAATGGCGGATCAGCGGCGATGGACATCTGGAGCGCTCGCTGACCGGGAACGACTGGACGCGAGTGCTCGCCGGCGAGATAGTATCATTCCGGGTGGTGTCAGTCATGGGCAACGATATCTGGGCGGGCGGCAGCGGTGGCGCGCTGTTTCATTCGAGCGACGGCGGGCTGCACTGGAAGAAAGTTGTGCTCGGCGCCGACGGCGAGGCCGAGCACGGCACCGTGATTTCCATCCGCTTCGACACGGTGTTGCAGGGAGATGTCGGCATCGATTCCGGCGCGAGCTGGAGCACCTCCGACGGGGGGCAAATCTGGAGCAGGCACTAACAGGAACCATGAGCAGGCCCATCGCCGCAAAAACCAAAGACCAGGTATTACGCACCACACCGGCGGCACGCACATCCGGCACTCCGGGTCCGGTCACGCTGGCGATCGATATCGGCGGCAGCGGAGTGAAAACCATGCTGCTTGACGGGCAGGGCAGGCCGTTATCGGATCGGCTGCGCGCCCGGACACCGAATCCGGCCACTCCCAAAGCCATCAGTACGATCATCGCCAATCTTGGCAAACAGCTGGGCAAATTCGATCGCGTCTCGGTGGGCTTCCCCGGGGTGATCAAGAAGGGCGTGGTCTGTACCGCCGCCAATCTGGACAAGAAGTGGATTGAATATCCGCTTGCCAAGAAGCTTTCAGAACAGCTGGGAAAGCCGGTGCGCGTGGCCAACGATGCGGTGGTGCAGGGATTGGGCGCGGTGAGCAGCAAGGGCGTCGAGCTGGTGATCACGCTGGGTACCGGCATGGGCGCCGCACTCTATCTGGACGGCATCCCGATCCCTTCACTCGAGATGGGCCATCATCCCTTTCGCAATGGCGCCACCTATGAAGACGAGCTGGGACGCCGCGCGCTGGACAAATTCGGCCGCAAGAAGTGGAACCGGCGGCTCGGCGAGGCCATTGATCGGCTGTACCGGCTCTTCTATTACGACAGGCTCTATATCGGCGGCGGCAATGCAGCCAAAGTTACGCTCAGGCTGCCCAGGAATGCCGGGATCATTTCGAATCAAGATGGCATCCTGGGTGGCATCAAGCTGTGGGAGCGGGATCTGGATGAGCTGAGGCAATGAGTGATTGCCTGCGTTGCTGAAAGCTTGTCATCACGAGCCGGCTTTAGCCCGGCGAAGGATCTGCTTTTCGCAAATCAGAAACAGATCGCCCGGATTCGGCTACGCATCCCTTGCTTTAACAACACGGCCCTGGCTGCCGGTTTCGAATCTCCCCACCCGTTATGTTATAACCGCATGTTTCCACCTTATGCGCGACGCCGCCAGCCGCGTCGCCCCGCGCCCGGAGGGACCTTGGATTTCCAGCTCTCGGATGAACAGCTACAACTGAAGAAGATGGTGCGCGAGTTCGCGGAGCGCGAGATTGCGCCCAACGTCATGAAGTGGGATGAGCCAGGGACGTTTCCGCTGGAGATCATCAGGGAACTCGGCAAGCTTGGCCTGATGGGCACCGTCTTCCCGACCGAGTACGGCGGCGCAGGCATGGGGTATGTCGAGTACGTTACTGCGATCGAAGAGCTCTCCCGGGTTGACGGTTCGGTCGGCATTACCGTGGCCGCACACACTTCGCTTTGCACAAACCATATTTTCATCGCCGGCAACGAGGAGCAGAAGCTTAAATATATTCCGAAGCTCGCCAAGGGTGAATCTCTGGGCGCCTGGGGCCTGACCGAACCGGGCTCCGGGTCCGATGCCGGCAGCGCCCGCTGCACCGCGTTGCGCAAAGGCGACAACTGGGTGTTGAACGGCAACAAGACCTTCATTACCAATGGGCATCACGCCGATGTGGCCGTTGTCATCGCGGTCACCGACAGGACAGCGAATACCCATGGACTCTCCGCATTCGTGGTGGAGAAAGGCACTAGGGGATTCCGTGCCGGCAAGAAAGAAAACAAGCTGGGACTGCGCGCCAGCGACACCTCGGAGCTGATCTTCGAGGACTGCGAAATTCCCGCCGGGAATCTGCTGGGTCATGAAGGCCAGGGCTTCATTGATGCGATGAAGGCGCTGGACGGCGGCCGCATTTCGATTGCCGCACTTGGCGTGGGAATGGCACAGGGCGCTTACGAAGCTGCCCTGAAATATTCGAAGCAGCGCAAGCAGTTTGGGAGGCCGATCAGCGAATTTCAGGCGATTGCCTTCAAGCTGGCAGACCTGGCAACCGAAATCGACGCTGCCCGCCTGCTCACCTGGCGCGCCGCGGCGATGAAAGATGCAGGCATGAAGACGACGATGGAGTCGTCGATGGCGAAGCTGTTCAGCAGCGAAGTTGCCGTCCGCAGTGCGGAGCAGTGTGTGCAGATCCACGGCGGCTACGGCTTCATCAAGGACTATCCGGCGGAGAAGTTCTATCGCGACGTGAAACTGTGCACCATCGGCGAGGGCACCAGCGAAATCCAGCGACTGGTGATCGCGCGGCAGTTGCTGAAGGAATGAGGCGGGTAGCGGCGGATGTAAGACGCGGAACCGCTGAAGCGTGAGCCCCACCAGCCATATCCCGGAGCTCGTCAGTCGCATCCGTGCGGGCGATGTGCGCGCACTGTCGCGCGCCATCTCCGCGGTCGAGGACCACACGCCCGAATCCACCGAGCTGCTGAAGGCGCTGTTTCCCTACAGCGGGAATGCGGCCCTGCTCGGGATTACCGGCGCGCCCGGATCCGGGAAGAGCACGCTGGTCGATCAGCTCGCGCGTCTCTACCGCAAGCAGGTGAAAACGGTCGGCATTGTGGCCGTCGATCCCACCAGCCCGTTCAGCGGAGGCGCCATCCTGGGCGACCGCATCCGCATGCAGTCGCACCATGCCGACCCAGGAATTTTCATCCGCAGCATGGCAACGCGCGGCTCGCTGGGCGGACTGGCCAGCACGACCGCCGACGTGGCCACGGTGCTGGATGCCAGCGGCCGCGACATCGTGATGATCGAAACGGTAGGAGTCGGCCAGGACGAGATCGACATCGTGCGGCTGGCCGATGTCACCGTCGTCGTGTTGGTGCCGGGCATGGGCGACGACGTGCAGACCATCAAGGCCGGCATCATGGAAATTGCCGACATCTTCGTCATCAACAAGGCGGACCGGGAAGGCGCGGAGCGGGTGGAGCGCGAAATTCGCGCGATGCAGGCAATCACCCCATCACGCGCAAATTCGGCGCGTGCTGCCAGCCCGGTACGTACAGGAGCTGCCGGGGATACCGGGGGCCCGGCAATACGCAAGGACGACTGGACTCCGCCGATCGTCAAGACAGTCGCCAACGAAGGGTCGGGTACCGAAGAGCTGGTGACGGCGATCGAAAGCTATCGCTCGTATCTGGAGCAAAGCGGCCGCGCCCGCACGCGGCGCATCGAAAACTGGCGTGGACGGATTGCGGAGATGCTGCGCGACGCTCTGTTCCAGCACGTACTCTCGTATTATCTGAGCGAAGGCGAGTCGACGCGACTGGCCAGGGAAGTTGCCGAACACCGGCGCGATCCATATTCTCTGGTGGAGGAGCTTGTCGGGGAGCTGGGGACGCCGGAATGAGCCAGATTGACCATCTCGGGATCGCGGTGAAGTCGCTGGCGGAAGCCAGCAGATTCTACGAGAAGCTGGGGCTGAAGCCGCTGCCGGAAGAGACGGTGGAGGCCGAGCAGGTGCGACTTGCCATGGTGCCGGTGGGCGAGAGCCGCATCGAGCTGCTGGAGCCGACCTCTCCCGATTCGCCGATCGGCAGATTTCTCGCCAAACGCGGCGAGGGTCTGCACCACGTCGCCCTGCATGTGGACGATCTGTCCGCAACCGTCGAGCGGCTGAAGGCGAACGGGACACGTCTCATCTCCGACGAGATCAAGGTGGGAGCGGGCGGGCATCTGTACGTCTTCGTGCATCCTTCCAGCGCCGGTGGCGTTCTGCTGGAGCTGGTGGAAGACGCCCCCAGCGGTGTGTGAAGAACATCAAGAGTTTTGTCCAGGGTAGACACCAGAAAAACGGAATTGAACGGCGCAGCTAAAGCTGCGCCCCTTCAAGACAGACCCGGTGAGCTTCACTGATGCTGATCATCGCCATTGACACCTCCAGCCGCAAGGGCAGCATTGCCCTGTGCCGGGGCGATGGCGGCAGTTTTGAAGTTCTGCAGCTCACTCCCCTTGCGGGCGGCACCTACTCGGCCCGCCTGATGCCGACAATCTCGTCGCTGCTCGAGCAGAACCGGTTCGACAGAAGCGCGTTGAACGGGTTCGTCACCGTCTCCGGCCCGGGATCGTTCACCGGATTGCGGGTGGGACTGGCAACAGTCAAGGGCCTATGCGAAATCCTGCGCAAGCCGCTGGCCACGGTTTCGATGCTGGAAGCGTTGGCCGTGACTTATGGCTTAGCGGGCGAGACCGTGCTGGCGGTCCTCGATGCCGGTCGCGGAGAAGTTTACGCCGGTGAATACCAGGTTGGTTCCAGCAACGCCAGTATGATTCGCGAGTACATCACGAAGCTCGCGGACTTCACTCCCGTGGGCATATCCGGGCGCCTGCTCACCCCCGACAGCCCTGTCTTCGGGGTTCTGCGGCCTGCCCATGCGGGCATCGAACTGGTCGATCCTGTCCAGGCGGACGGCATCGGCCGCATAGGGATCCGCAAGCTGATGGCGGGCGAGGTGGCCGATCCCGCGAGGGTTGACGTCAACTACATCCGCCGTTCGGATGCGGAGATCTTCTCCGTTCCTGGGCCCTGAACGTCGTGCCGATCCGCAAAGCCACTGCCGATGATGTTCCGCAGATGCGTGCCCTGGAACAGCCGAGCGAAACCGCGGCCCACTGGGGCGGGCGCGAATACGACGCGCTGTTTGCGCCTGGCGCCCCGAAACGGGTCGCGCTTGTTGCGGTGGACGACGCGGCGGGCCAGATTTGTGGATTTGCCGTTGCCCGCTGCGGTCCGGGCGAATGGGAGATCGAAAACGTGGTTGCCGCCCCGGAGCGGCGTGGCCGTGGGGTTGGGACCGGGCTGGTCCGCGAACTGTTGCAGGAGGCCAGGAAGTGGGGCTGCGGCGCGGTGCTGCTGGAGGTCCGGGCGTCCAACACACCCGCGCTCCGACTCTATGAAAAGCTTGGATTTACGGTTTCCGGCAGACGAAACGGTTACTATCGCGACCCGCCGGAGGACGCCCTGCTGCTGAGGCTTTCACTATCCGGTTTGTGACAAAAGCGCTTGATGCCGAGTAGGCCCTGTGCTAGCGTTTTCATCGGAAACTCCTGGAGGTTCGTGAATGGCAACTCAGGTACGCGATCAGCTTCTCGCGAGTAACGAAGAATTCCGCCGTCTGGCGGACGAACACTCGCAGTATGCCCAGCGCCTCGATTCTCTGATCCAGAAAAAGTATCTCTCTGAGGAAGAGAAGCTTGAGGAAGTGCGGCTGAAGAAGCTGAAGCTCCGCCTGAAGGACCAGATGGAGAGCCTGGAACAGAAGTATCGGGCGGTCCACCCGGTCGTTTAGTAGCCATTAACCGCTCCTGACCGGCGGAAAAGACAACGGTCTTTGCCGCCTTATGCTATCCCTGCCCGCGTCGGTCCCGCTTTTCAGCACTCCCGTCCGTTTCCTGTATCCTGAGTGCCATGTTGCGAATCCACTTCCCCGAAGGAGAGCTTCGCTTGCGATCGGTCCGGCAGCTTTCTTCCACCGGCAGCCTGCTCGCCGCGCTCTGCCCGGTGCTGCTGGGAATCTGTCTGGCTGCCCAGAACCCCGCCCAGCCTCCCGCCGGTTTATGGGACGGAACCATCCAGAGCAAGGCCGGCGAGGTCAACTTCGGGATTGAGCTTCAGCCGGAGGCGGGGGGCGCAATCAAGGCTACGCTGCTGAATGCAAGCGACCGCCAGCCATTCAGCAGCGCCAGATGGAACGATGGTGTACTGACGCTTCGCATGGACTACTACGACGGGCAACTCACCGCGCACGTTGTTTCTCCGCAGCGGATGGAGGGGGAATATTCGCGCCAGACCAGCAGGGGGATGGTGCACATTCCCGTGGTGCTGGTTTCGCATGCGGAAGCGGCAGGGGGAAAACCATGGAGCGGTCCCAGTCTGGCCGGCGAGTGGCTCTTTCACTGGCCGGAGGAGACGGGGGCGGAGAAGACCACCCTGGCCAGCTTCCGGCAGCAGAAGTCGGCGTCGGCCGATGGCAAGGTGCCGGCCACCGGAATCATTGAGCCGGTTAGCGGCGACACCGGTCTGCTGCACGGCTCTGTTTTCACCGCAGCGGAGGGAAAGACGCACTTTCACCTCAGCCGCTTTGACGGCATCCACGCGCTAGCCATCGACGGAGAATTTCAGTCCGATGGCACCCTCAAGGGCGAGCAGGGCGGCATTGTCGCTCTTGAGCCCTTCACCGCCGAGCGCAGCCGGGACACCGCAGCAGCCGATCCGAACGCGCTGGCCGAAACGCTGACCCACGTGAAAGACCCTGGCGAGCCATTCCGCTTCGGCGGGGTGGACCATTCCGGTACCAGGCTCGACCAGAGCAGCCCCGAATTCAGAGGCAGGCCGCTCATCGTGGATATCTTCGGAACGTGGTGTCCCAACTGCCACGACGAAGCACCGGTGCTCGAGAAGCTCTATCGCAAGTATCACGACCGGGGTCTCGAGGTTGTCGGGCTGGGGTATGAGTACACCGACGATACTACGCGCAACCTGCGGCAGATCGCGATCTATCGCGAAAAGTTCGGTATTACGTTTCCCCTGCTGCTCTCCGGAACCACTGCCGAAGGGCAGATCGCGAAGACGCTTCCGCAACTGGTGGGCTTTGGCGCCTTTCCCACGTCGATTTTCATCGACCGCGCCGGCCACGTACACGCGATTCTGGCCGGCTTTACCGGTCCCTCCACGGGAGAGAAATACCAGCAAGTACAACAACGCATGGACGAACTGGCCGGGGAAATCGTACGCTCGACGAATTAGGCCAGCCCTTCCCGTGGCTCTATAATCGAAAGAGTCCATGGTTCGCGATGGTATCTACTACGGATTGGCCCTGATAGCGGTGGCGGCGCTGGTGGCGTGGCTGACAGTGCCGGCTCTCGCCATCGTTCCTTTGTTCCTCGCAGCCTTTTTCCTGTGGTTCTTCCGCGACCCGGAGCGCAGAATTCCTGCCGTCCAGGGGGCCATCGTCTCGCCCGCCGACGGCAAGGTCACGGACATTTCCACGCTGGAGGAGAGTGGCGAGAGACGTACCCGCATCAGCATCTTCCTGAATATCTTTGATGTCCACGTGAACCGATCGCCGGTAAGCGGCGTGATCGAGGATGTTCACTATCAGCGGGGCACGTTCGTGAATGCCATGGGCGCCGCCTCAGCGGCGCTAAACGAGCAGAACATCGTGACCATCCGGAGCGATGCCGGCACCGTGGTCTTCAGGCAGATTGCGGGTCTGCTGGCGCGGCGCATTGTCTTCACAAAGAAAATCGGCGACAGGGTGGAGCGCGGCGAACGGGTGGGGATGATAAAGTTCGGCTCGCGTACCGATGTTATCTTCGCGGTGACTGCGGAGATGAAGGTGCGCGTGGGCGATCACGTAAAGGGCGGAGCGAGCGTGCTGGCCATCGCGCAACCGCTTCCGCTGACAGCGCAGATGCGCCATATGGCGGAGGTGCGATGAACGGGCATTTCCGCCGCCACGACGATGTGCTCTCCCCTCAACGACGGGTGAGAAAGGGCCTGTATCTGCTGCCCTCCATGTTCACCGCTGCCAATATGGCTGCGGGTTACTACGCGATTTCGCAGGCCATTCAGGGAACCGCGAACGATCCCTGGCACTTCGATCAGGCCGCCAAGGCCATCGGCTTCGCCATTGTCTTTGACTTTTTCGACGGCGGCATCGCGCGCCTGACCAATACCGCCAGCGCCTTCGGCCGCGAACTCGATTCGCTCGCCGATGTAATCGCCTTCGGCGTGGCCCCGGCGGTGCTGGCCTGGATGTGGGGCTTCCGCATGCTCGCCCAGGATGGAACCGATCTGCGCATCCGCGTGATTCAGGTGGGCGCGATTGCCACCTTCGTATTCCTGATGGCGGGCGCGTCACGGCTGGCGCGCTTCAATATTCAGGTGAATCCGCAGCCGTCGAATCCCGGACGCCCCGGGCGCAAGTATTTTGTCGGCATGCCGATTCCCGCCGGAGCAGGCGCGATTGCCGCCGTGGTTCATCTGGTTCGCGGCAACCCGCTGCAGAGCTGGTGGCTATCGCTGGGATGGGGTCTGTTCGTCTTTGCCATCGCCTTTCTCATGGTGAGCACCTGGCGGTTTTTCAGCCTGAAAGGCATCAACTTCCGGCAACCGCAGAATTTCCGCTGGCTGATCGTGATCGGGGGAGTGATTGCGCTGATCTGGTTTTCTTCCGAATACGTGCTGTTTGCGCTGGCGCTGATCTACATCCTTTCGGGTGTACTGGCGCGGCTCTCATTCGTCTTTCGCCGGCCGACGGTGCCGCCTCCACCGCCCCAGGACGAGGCCTCGCACGCCTGATGAAAAGTGGCAGGAACAATCCTGGCGAGTCCCGCGGCGAAGCAGGACATTGGGGCGGGCTGTTCCGCGTTGCCATTGTTGGCGCCGCCACCCTGAAAGGACGGGAGCTGAAGGAGGTGCTGGGCGACCGCAACTTCCCAGCGCGCGATGTGCGGCTGCTTGACGATGAGGAGTCGCTGGGACAGTTACAGGCGGTGGGCGAGGAGCCTACCTTCATCCAGAGCGTGTTGCCCGAACATCTCGAAGACGTGGATTTTACCTTCTTCACGTCCGAGGAGAGCTTTACCCGCGATACATGGCAGATGGCGCGGCGGGCCGGAAGCGACATCATCGACCTGTCGTACGCGCTGGAAGATCGTCCTGGGGTGCTGCTGCGTGCTCCGTGGCTGGAGCGTGAACTGGGCGCGACCGCGAAGGTTGATTTCTTGGAAGCTCCGGTGGTGGTGGCGCATCCGGCGGCTACTGTGCTTGCGCTCCTGCTGCTCAGGGGGCAAAAGGTGGGCAAAATCGTACGCTCCGTCGTGACCGTGTTCGAGCCTGCATCAGAGCATGGCCGGCGCGGCATGGACGAGCTGCACGAGCAGACCGTCAACCTGCTTTCCTTCCAGCAGCTGCCCAAGGGGGTCTTTGATGCGCAGGTCGCTTTCAACCTGCTGGAACGGTATGGCGAGCGATCACAGCCCGCGCTGGCGGCGGTGGAAAGCCGCATTCAGCGCCATTTCCGCAGCCTCGTGCAGGACAGGTTGAGCGTGCCTTCGCTGATGCTCCTGCAGGCGCCCATCTTTCACGGTCATGCCTTCTCGCTTTACATTGAGTTGGACGCTCCGGCGCAGATCGAAGAGCTGATCGCAGCGATTTCCGGCGAGCACGTGGACGTGCTGCAGGGCGGGGAAGAGTCGCCCAGCAACGTCAACGCCGCGGGACAGGAACAGGTCCAGGTATTTGCCCGGTGCGATGCGCAATGTCCGAACGGATTCTGGCTGTGGGCCGCCTCCGACAACCTGCGGATTGCCGCCCTTACCGCAGTGGAGTGCGCGGAGAATATGATCGCTTCGCGGCCGCGGGGCAAAGTACAGTGACAGGAAGATGGCGGCAGGCGTTGCTGGTCTCGACAGCGGCATCGCTGCTGATGACGGGGTGCGGTTATCACACACGCAGTGCGGCGGCGCGGCTCCCGTCGGACCTGCACACGATCTATGTGCCGGGTTTCGTCAACGGTTCACAGACCTACCGCATCGCACAGACGTTCACGGAAGCCGTAGTTCGCGAACTGCGGGAACGCACCAATTACCGCGTGGTGACCACGAACGACGGCACGGCGGATGCCACGCTTTCGGGAACCATCACCAATGTCATCATCGCCCCGCTCACCTACGACTCGGTCACGGGGCGCATCTCCTCATCGATGGTGGCGGTTACCCTGAATGCCAGTCTGGCCGGCAAGGACGGCAAGGTGGTGTGGAGCAATCCGAACTTCGTCTATCGCGAACAGTATCAGGAATCGACGGACGTGGCCAGCTTCTTCGAGGAGGCGACGCCTGCCGTGCAGCGCATTGCCACCAGTTTCGCGAAGACGCTGGTCAGCGACATGCTGGAGGCGTTCTAGATGCGCAGCTTTGCCGCCTCGGACCGCTTCGTGGCCGACGTCCGGGCGCGGAAGCTGGCTCCCGGATACGTGTTCATCGGAGACGAGGCTTTTTTCCGGAAGCGCTGCCGCGACGCCATCCTGCAGCATCTGGTGCCGGCCGAAGTGCGCGAGCTGAGTCTCTACGACATGGACCTGACAGAAGTGGACCTGCAGCAGGTGCTGGACCGCGCCCGGACGCCGTCGCTGATGTCGCCCTTTCAGGTCTTCTTCATTCGGGGGATCAGAAACCTCTATGGCCGCGGCAAACACGACGAGGAGTTTGCCGCGATTGCCGACTACTTCAGAGATCCGAATCCGGATGCGCTGTTGATCTTTGTCGCCGACCACATCAGCATTCCGGCGGAGGCGCGCCGTATGGAGCTGACCGACAGGGAACGCTATGAGCGCATCCGGGAAACGCTGGGCGAGTACTGTTCGATCCTCGAAATGGCGCGGGTGGACGAGGGCGACGCGGTGAAGTGGGCGGTGGAAACCGCCGCCAGCCAGGGCGTGAAGCTGGACAACGATGCGGCGCGCGAGCTGGTGGACTCGCTCGGCGGCGACATGATGATGGTGGCCAACGAACTGGACAAGCTGGTCCTGTTTGCCGGCGGAAAGAAACGCATCACCATCGGCGATGTGGAGACCCTGGTGCTGGCGGCCCGGCAGAGGTCGCTGTACGAGCTGACGGACGCAATCTCCTCGCGCGATCGCGGCCGCGCCCTGGAGGTGCTCGATGCCATCCTCCGCACCGGCGATGGAGACGACGCCGCCATCGGTCACGTCTACATGCTGTCGCGCACCTTCCGCCAGATGCTGGTCATCCTGGAGCGGAATGTACGCGACACCCGAGCGCTATGGCAGGCCCTCTGGCAGGGCTTTCGCATTCCGCCATTCGCGGCGGAAGATGTCATCCGCCAGGCACGGCGC
>DATJAI010000100.1:0-52143 GCA_035516415.1 Binatia bacterium
TATCTGGACTACTCGAAGAACCGCGTCACAGATGAAACCATCGCCCTCTTGGTGCAGCTCGCGCGCGAGTGCGGCGTCGAAGAGCGCCGCGACGCCATGTTCCGCGGCGGAAAGATCAACATCACCGAACGGCGGGCTGTATTGCATGTCGCGCTGCGCTCTCCGGCCGGACCGAAGATAGAAGTCGACGGCAAGGATGTCGTGGCTGAGGTTCATGCCGTGCTCGACCGGATGGCGGCATTCTCCAATCGCGTGCGCAGCGGCGAGTGGAAAGGTTACACCGGCAAGCGCATCCGGAACGTGATCAACATTGGCATTGGCGGGTCGTATCTTGGGCCGGAGATGGCTTACATCGCATTGCGGGACTTCGCCGATCCGGCGATGAGATTCCGCTTCGTCGCGAATGTCGACGGTGCTGCATTCATCGATGCCACCCGCGATCTCGATCTCGCCGAAACGCTTTTCATCCTGTCCTCGAAGACCTTCACCACGCTGGAGACGATGACCAATGCGGCCACCGCGCGGAGGTGGATCGTGGATTCGCTGAAAAGCGACGCTGCCGTGGCCAGACACTTCGTTGCCGTGTCCACTAATGCGGAGGAGGTTGCCAGGTTCGGCATCGACACAGCCAACATGTTCGGCTTCTGGGATTGGGTTGGCGGGCGCTATTCGATGGATTCAGCCATCGGCCTGTCCACCATGATCGCCATCGGCCCGCAGAACTTCGGAGAGATGCTGGCCGGCTTTCACGACATGGACGAGCACTTCCGCACCGCGCCGCTGGAGAAGAACCTCCCGGTGCTGATGGGGCTTCTGACGGTCTGGTACAACAATTTCTTTGGCGCCCAGACGGTGGGCATCATGCCCTACTCGGACAACCTGAGGCGCTTCCCGGCATATCTGCAGCAGTTGCAGATGGAGAGCAACGGCAAGCACGTGGATCTCGAAGGCGATCAGGTCGAGTGGCAAACCGGGCCGATCATTTGGGGCGAGCCCGGTACCGATGGCCAGCATTCCTTTTACCAGCTAATTCATCAGGGGACGAAGCTGATCCCCTGTGACCTCATCGGCTTCTGCCTGCCGCTGAGCCCGCTGAAGGAGCAGCACGACCTGCTGATGGCGAACTTTTTTGCCCAGGCCGAGGCGCTGGCGTTCGGCAAGACGGCGGAGGAACTCCAGGCTGAAGGTTCCCCCGGGTTTCAGACGCCGTTCCGGATTTGCGAAGGCAATCGGCCGACCAATACAATCCTGGCCGACAAGCTCACCCCCCGCACCCTGGGCGCGCTGGTCGCGTTATATGAACACAACGTCTTTACCCAGGGCGTGATCTGGAACATCGACTCCTTCGACCAGTGGGGAGTCGAACTTGGCAAGGTGCTGGCTAAACGCATCGTGCCTGAGCTGGAAAGCTCCGCGCCGCCGCGGCTGCAGCACGACAGCTCGACGAATACACTGATCCGGCGATACCGCCAGGCGCTGGGCAGGAAGCGCTGAGTGACGCCTTCTGCATCTCGCGGTTCGCTATTTCGGCGGATGCGTGACTGGCCGGGCGTCAGCGCGTGTGCAGAAGTCAAGGAGGCACGTAGTTCAAGTCAATGGACACACTGCCCCGTCGTCGATTCGTAGCGAGCCTCGCGTCGTCTGCTGGAGCAATCGTCGCCCGACGCGCCTTTGGCGCCGGCTTCGGGATTTCTTCAGCGCCTGAGGCAACGTCCCTTTCCGACGAGGCCAGTCGCACGCTGGCCCGCTATCCGCAAAAGACAGATCTCATCCTCCTCACCGACCGGCCGCCCCAATTGGAAACACCGCTGCGCTACTTCCGCACCGATCTCACGCCCAACGATGCATTTTTTGTGCGCTGGCACCTGTCGGGAATCCCGACCACCGTCGACGTGCAGAGTTTTCGTCTGGAGGTCAATGGACGCGTCAGCAAGCCACTAAGCCTGTCCTTGAGCGATCTGCAATCGAAGTTCGAGCCGGTTTCGGTGGTGGCCCTGGCGCAGTGCGCGGGCAACTCCCGCACTCTGTTTGAACCCAGGGTGCCCGGCGGGCAGTGGGGCAACGGTGCGATGGGCAACGCCCGCTGGACCGGTGTTCGCCTGAAGGATGTGTTGGACGCGGCCGGCGTGCTGGCTGGGGCAGTTCAGGCAGGATTTCGCGGACTCGATGTCCCTCCGCAGCCGAAGACGCCTGCCTTCGAAAAATCCTTGCAGCTCGACCATGCCCGCGATGGCGAGGTGATGATCGCCTACGAGATGAACGGCGAGCCCTTGCCTATGTTGAACGGATTTCCAGTTCGCCTGATCGTTCCAGGCTGGTACGCCACCTACTGGGTCAAGGCGCTGTCGAGCATCACCGTTCTCGATCAGCCGCTGAAGACCTTCTGGATGGACACCGCTTACCGCATTCCCGACAACTCCGGGGCCAATGAAGAGCCGCAGCATCTTTCATCGGCCACGGTGCCCATCAACCGGATGCCGGTGCACTCGATTTTCGTCCAGCCCGGGTCCGGCGAGCAGCTCCGCGTGGGACAGCGCTATGAATTGGCCGGGGTAGCCACGGACGGTGGCTCGGGGATTCGCCGCGTCGAAACATCAAACGATGGCGGCCAGACGTGGAGCGATGCCACCCTCGGCCCTGATCTGGGGAAATACTCCTGGCGCAGATGGCAGGCGGATTGGACACCCGTGACGAAAGGAAAATACCGCCTTATGGTGCGAGCCAGCAGCGCTAGCGGAGAGACGCAACCGACCACGCAGTGGAACCGCAGCGGCTACCAGCGCGACATTATCGAACACCTGGATGTTGTCGTTTCATGAGGCGAGCCATGAGCTACTGGAAACCGATCTGCCTACTCATATTGCCTGCTGCGGCATTGGCGATCTCGGCGGGACAACAGCCGTCGGTTGGCTCCTCAAAAGGAGCGGCCCGGAATGCTCCGGGCCAGGTCGTGCATATCACACTACCGGGCATTCCCGGCGAGGTGTTGCCGGGCCCCGGCGTCCAGGTCTATAGCAACAACTGCCTGATCTGCCACTCGGCGCGCTACGTTAACATGCAACCGAACTTCACTCGTGAGGTCTGGGAGAAGGAAGTAAGAAAGATGGTCGTTGCTTACGGGGCGATGATTTCCGACGCCGACCAGCGGCGGATTGTTGAATACCTGGTCGCGGTGAGAGGCGTGCCAGGCAGCAAATGAATAAGAGTAGGCCGCGCGCTGCACAATGGAGCGAACGTCAGGCCCGTTCATTGGGCTCCATGCCTTGTGATTGCCTCTGAATGGCATTAGGTTAATAACAATCGATACTTCTTTTCGGCCAGATCACCCATGAACGCGCCCGGCGCATTGCCAAATCGACAAGCCTCCCTGAAGCAGCAAGCGGCAGAATACGCTGTTCGCCGCATTCAATCCGGCATGACCGTTGGGCTAGGGACCGGCTCGACTGCCATGTTCGCCATCCGCCGCATCGGCGAGCTGCTTCAGAGCGGCGAACTGAGGGACATCGTCGCTTTCGCCACTTCGCGCCAATCCTCGGAGGCTGCTGTCGCACTCGGCATTCCCATGCTTCCCGAGGACCTGCCCGGATCCATTGACCTGACCATCGATGGCGCTGACGAGGTCGATCCCCAACTCGATCTGATCAAGGGCGGCGGCGGCGCGCTGCTGCGCGAAAAGCTGGTAGCACAGGCGACGGCGCGCGAGATCATCGTGGTGGATGAGAGCAAGCTGTCGCCGCGCCTGGGAACGCTGCATGTGCTGCCCATCGAGGTGCTGCCTTTCGGCTGGCGTTCAACGGCGCGATATGTGGAATCGCTCGGAGCGAAGTATCTCCTCCGGCAAACACCCGACGGCAGGGAGTACCGCACCGATCAGGGCAATCTCATCCTCGATTGCGACTTCGGGCCGATTCCCGAAGCGACGAAGCTGGCTCGCCAGCTGGAAGCTCGCGCCGGAATTGTGGAGCATGGGTTGTTCCTCGGCCTCACCGACGCGGTGATTGTAGCTGGCGCGAGCGGAGTGCGGGAGCTGAGGCGCAGCTAGCGCGCGCAAAATGGAGCGGGAAAGATCCCGAAGCCTGCAACGCGGAACTCCTGAAAAACCGAAGCTTGCTACTCCTGCTGGAACAGGTCGGCCCAGGAATCGTCCAGATTGTCCCAGCGATCGCGCTCCAGCCAATTGGCCTGGGAATCGGCAAGATAGAGCACGCCGTGGCCGGCGGAACAGACCATCTCCGTGCCCGACCAGTCCAGAAGAACGTGTCCGGGCGCGCCGATGGGAATGGGTGTGCCCAGGCGGCGCAAACAGACCCGGCAGCGCCTCTGCTGGTCGCGGATAGACCACGACAGCGGTGCGACCGCCAGAGCGAGGAACAGCCAAAGCGCCATGGCGTTGGTCATCGGATGAATGGAACCGAACAGATACGCAGACAGCCAGCGAACGGCTGACCAGGCGAGCAGGCCGGTGCCGGCCAGCAGCAGGGCGCTCTTGGCCACGAAAAACGACCACCAGCGCAGGCCGTCGCGGACCCGCAGGGGAGCGCGTCCGACGCCCCCGGAACGCGCATACACGATGATCATGGCGCTGGCAATGGCCAGCAGAACAAACAGGAAGTACGAGGTCAGGTAGCGCCGCATCTCCATCGCCCCTGAGGTTACGGTCAGCAGCGAGGCGGGAAGCACGTAGCCGGCGTTCTCGGTCTGGTCGGCCAGATCGGCCTCGAGTTCCGGCTGCGTGGCCCCGGACCGGGTACGGGCGACGGCGCCAATGCGCTCGACAAAGTTGGAGAATGGCGGCGTGCCGGAGTCGAACAGCATCCACACGGAAATTCCGGCCGAAAGCACGTGGAAGTTGCGGGGCAGAACGCCGATGATCGTCCGGGGGCTGCCGTCCAGCATAACCTGGCGGCCGGATACCGACGAATCCCCGTTAAACTGCAGTCTCCATATCTCATCACTGAGAACGACACAATTGCCGCAGGTGCGCTCGTCTGCCGGGAAGAACGTCCGCCCGAGAACGGCATTCATGTCCAGCACCCGAAAAAACTCGGGATCGACGCGCGCCGCCAGAACCGGCACGGTACGTCTGGCGGTTTCCAGCCTGGCGGGTCCCCACGAATAGGGGGCGACGGCTTCGAGCAGCCTGCTGCCCTTCCATGCCGACGCCAGGTCGAGCAGGGTTTCGGAGCGGACGCGCCGGAACTTGCCATTCAGGCTGATCACCCACACGCGACCGGGATCCCTGACCGGGGAAGACAGAAACGAGCGCACGACAGGTACGATTCCTCCCGCCAGCGCCACGACCACAACGGCGAGCGCGATCGCCCCAAGGCAAAAGGCGGGCGAGCGGCGAAGGCGCTCCTCGCGCCGCAGGAACTTTGTGCGATCGAAGCGCATCCAGAAAGCGTCCGCGAAGGCGCTCCAGCAGAAGCGGGCGAGTTCCAGCTTTCCCCGGCGGTCGAGCTGGTCTGCTTCGGCGAGAAAATGACACCAGTGCCACACGTGTCTGGTCCGTGCCTCGCGCCAGCGGGTCCGCTGAGCGGCAGGCGCCATCCAGCTGGCCAGCCAGATCAGGCAGCGGCAGGTGGCAAACGTCCTGCGTGCTGGGTCAGGAAAGCGCATGGGCGTTATAAGGTGAGATGAGCGAAATCGCGCCGCGTCGCGGGAAATCGGTCACATCCCTTCCGCGCAAGTTCCGGTAAGATGGCTGCTGCCGGCCTCCGGCCGCAATGCATCCGCGTCTCTTGAGGACGCGGGGCTGAGGAACCAATGATGTCGGAACCGAGTTATGACGAACTGAAGGCCAAAGTAGCGGAACTGGAAAAGCAGGTCCGGAAGCGGGGCACGCTTGATTTCAGGGTCAGCGAGAAAGGCGGCGTCAGCGTTTATGGCCTGGGACGCTTTCCCGTCACCCTGTACTACGAGCAATGGATTCGGCTCCTGGACCAGGCCGAGCAGCTCCGCCAGTTTCTGCAGGAGAACAGGGCTCATCTCAAAATGAAGAACCCGGAGTCGTAGCCATTCCAGCCCTGTGCGGGGCGCCCTACCTACTGCGCGGCCTGCTGAGTCGCACTCTGGATTCTGGCAATGTCGGCACGGACGTGATCGGCGCGCGGTCCCTTGGGCTCCTCCTTGAGAAATTCCTGGAACTGTGCCAGCGCATCCTGCTGGCGGTTCTCCTGCTGATACGCCCGCGCGGCGATATAGTGCACAAATGATGGGTGTTCATGCGCCGCCGAATGGGCCTGCAGCGCACTGGTGATGGCCGCATCGAAGTGACGATCCATGTACTGCGCGTCGGCCAGCAGCATCAGGCTCTCGGGATTATCGGGCTCCACGGCCACCGCCCTCTGCAGCAGCGTCTCTGCCTGGGGAAAGTTCTTCTGCCGCAGACTGAGCTTGCCATAATTCACCAGCGCAGGGGCGAAGTGCTCATCCAGGCTGATGGCTTTCTTCAGTGCCTCCTCTTCATGGGGAAGGTCGTTGGTTTTGGCATAGAGCACGCCGAGATTGTTATAGGCGGTGGCATACTGCGGTGCCAGGGCGATGGCCTTATCCAGATGCTCCTTGGCCTTCTTCCAGTTCTGCGTGGCCATGGACTCGTTGGCCTTGTCGAGTTCCTTGCGGGCTTTCGCCGGGACGTTCAGATCGGTGGCGGACACCATGCCGGAGTGGGCGGAAACCGGTCTGGGACCGGAATCCTCCAGCTTGCGCACCACCACGTACTGCGCCTGCGTGACCTTGCGGTTATCAACCTCGAAGGTATCGCTGCTGGTGGTTTCGATCCCGTCCCCGCTCACCTGCACATGATAGTAGCCTACCGCCACACCCATGAAGTCGGCCTGACCGATGTCATTGGTATAGGTGGTGGCGACAACCGCATCGCCGGATCCTTCCATGAGATGCACCAGCAGGTAAGGACCGGCATTGCGGTCGTTCGACAGGACGATATGAATATGCACGTTCCCCACGTTGCCGCCCGCCCTGCCACGAAGCTGGGCCTGCGCACCAGTCACAAGAAATGAAAGGGAAACGGCGAGAGGAGCGAGCCAACGGTACTGCATGGTAGCCTCCCCGAGAACCGCAGCCAGCAACTACGATCTCGTGAGCACCGGGCCGGGTTGCCATGAGCGCAACAGGAGCGCGCCCGGAGTCTGGCGGCGACTTGCGGGCGCAAGGCGGAAAAACTCGGCGCCCAAAGATCGCACGCGAAATTTGAGCGATTGTATACCCTACCCCGCCTAAAAGAGCGGGAAATTTTGTCAAATTCTTGTCAACCGGCCGCGCCTGGAGACACGCCAGCTTTCGGGTCAACCGATGGCCCTGGCGGGAGGACGGAGTGAACTCCAGATTTTTCAACAGATGCGCCCCAGCCGTAGCCGGGGCGCTGCAGAACTGCACCCACAATTTCGGAATCGGCGAGCCGGTTTACGCCCCCTTCTCGTGACCTGGACACATTTTGCCGTCACAGCATCCCTTACCGGCTTTCTGCGACATCATCGAGCACTTGCCGCCGGCACAGCAGCTCATCTTGCCGCCGTTGTCCTTCGACATCATGGGACAGGCCTTGCCATCCTTACTTTTGCAGCAGGCACCATCTTTGCAGCAGTCGCCTTTGGCGCAGCACCTGGCGTCCTTGCCGCAACAGGCCATCTTGCCGTCTGCGTGGTCGTGGCTGCAGCAGGCGCAGGTTTTGGAGTTATCGCCGGAAGGAGCCGGCGCCGCCTGGGTGGCGCTCTGGGCCATCAGGGCCAGGGCCATGGCCAGGGTGCTCAGTACTACCAGAACTTTCGATTTCATAGCTTCCTCAGAATTTTGGCTAGGCGGACGCACCGTCCGCGGTGATGCTCGGTGCGACAGCAGCAAATGCGGTCGCGCGGACCCGATGAGACGTTCCCAGACGCCCTAAATCCTGAGGTCAGCCTTTTTATCGAAGACAGCCTTTGCAAAGGGCGGCGATTCCGCAGGCGAAAGCGCCGAGGCTGAACTGGACAGCACCAGCTTCGCGCTGGCGGATCCTTCGCTCTTCAACTCCGGTGCGACCGATCTGCTGGAGGCGACCAGAAATGCCAGGGGCCGCGCCCCTCCTCCGCTAACAGCACAGCAATCGGGACGGTAGGTTGGAACCACCGAAACAGTCGCGCGCGAAAGGAGGCCCGGAGCGGAAGCGGCATGGCCGGGGCAGCAACCCTCCCGCGGAGGATTGTGCACGGCGGCGGAAATTCCACGATGCAGCTGCGGCGGGCGCGCGTGACACTGCATGCGCTGGCCGGCAGACGTGGGAACGATGCAGACCACCGCGTCAGTCCAGAAGAGCACCGCGATCGCCAGGGCCAGTGACGCGTGTCTTCGCGATTGAGGCCGCAGTACCATCCCTGCCATTGTTTCCTCCGCTGAACACTGAGTCTGTGATTTCCGTCACTCGGCGTGTTAGACGGCCGAATGGCAGAACCGGGAGCTTTTCTGGACGCAGCATTGCGGTTTGACGCGCGGGGAGCGATAAGAGAATACTGGTGCGCCGCCAATTTGCGGCGGAGCTTGTGCAACAGGTCAGGAGAACAGAACCGGCGTGAGAGGATCGGTGCTATTGCTGGCAACGGTTCTGGCGGGCTGCATCTTCGTGCAGGCTGCGCCGCAGGCGGAGACTGCCGCTTCGCAAACTGCGGCGAAGGGAAGCCTCAGCGGCAGGATTGGCGCTTCAGCGGTCTGGCAGCCTCCCGCGGATTTCGTCACCAAAGCTCACGCTGCCTGCGACCGGAGCGCGGGGCCGGCGAGCTTTCCCGAGTGCTTCATGAATCAGATCGCAGCGGCGGGAGCGCCCCCGGATGCCGTAAGCTTCACCCGCATGCTGTACCAGCAGAGCGACGGGCAGGTAGGCATCATGACCGCGTTCCGCAAGTACGGGGCGGTGGATGCGGCGCAGGTGCTCTACCCGCTGCGTGCGAATGACAACTACGGCCTGCTGCTGGTGAACGGCGAGCCTCCGCTGCTGGATGTGGATGATCTGCACAGGCTGGACCGCGCTGCCATGGAACGCGACCCCATGTTTCAGGCCGTGAAGCAGAAGTATAAGGATACTGACGTCTGGCCCGGGGACCGCAGCGGCCGCGATCCGTGGCCGCGAGTCCAGGCATTGGCGGGTGGGGGAACGGAGTTCATCGTGACCTACCCGTTCATCAATGGCTGCCATGCCTGCCAGCACGTGGGGCTGGCCCGTTTCGGATGGGAGTTCGACCCTGGGGGAAAGTTTCTGCGCACCACGTATATTCCGACGCCTCCCCCGCCAAAGATTCTGCCGCGGCCGCGTGGCCCACAAGGCTCATCCCCGCAATCATGAACATGCCGGAAACAGGGTCCGGCGAATGTATCCTCCCTGGCGCTGTCCACGTGCAACTTCAATCCTGACGGAAGGTTGATGAGGACGACGTTCCTGGGAAGGCTCCCTCCGCCGCTGAGCCAGCCGGACTCGGGAGCGGCGCAGCAGTAGCGCGTCGCAGGCATTGCTCCCGCATCGGGGGATGGTCAGGCTGCGCCAGCCGGCGCTGACACATCGGCTTCCCTGCTGGCCTGCACGAAAGCCTCAGTTTCTTTCAGAATCCGCGAGACAAGCCCCGGCGAGGCCGCTTCGCAGTAGATGCGCAGCAGCGGCTCCGTGCCGGAGGCGCGGACCAGCACCCAGGCTTCGGCTCCGTTTCCGTTCCTTGGAGCGTCGAGGAAGAACTTCACGCCATCGAGGGTTTCGACCTTCTGCACGGCGAAGCTGCCGATCTGCCCCGGCTTTTCCTGCGCGCGGCGCATGGCCTCGTCTTTTGCATAGTTGCTCAGGTGCAGGTCCAGGCGGCCGTAATGATGCTCGCCATATTCCCGCTGTAGATCGCGCACGAGTTCTCCCAGCGGCTTGCCTTCTTCCGCCATGATGTTGGCCAGCAGCAGGGAATTCAGAATACCGTCACGTTCCGGCATGTGGCGGCGGATGCCGATGCCCCCCGATTCCTCGCCGCCAATCAGGATGTCGCGTTCCAGCATGAGGTCGCAGATGTACTTGAAGCCGATGCCGCACTCGTGCAGCCTGCGCCCGTAGCGGGCGGCGATGCGATCGAGCATGCGCGTGGTGTTGAAGGCCCGCACGATTTCGCCCGGCCACTGTTTGCGCTTCAGCAGCCACTCGAGGATCACGGCATAACACTTGTGCGAGTCGACGAAGCTCCCATCCTCCGCCACCGCGCCTATGCGGTCGGCATCGCCGTCGGTCGCCAGGCCGGCATGACACCGCTCGCGGACCACGGTCTCCTGCAACATGGCGATGTGCGGCTCGATGGGCTCGGGATTTATTCCGGGGAAAAGCGGGTTGAGTTCGCCGCGAATCTCGATGTGATCAATACCCGCTTCGGTGAAGATGCCCTTCAGCACCCCGCGTCCGGCGCCGTACATGACGTCGATGGCGACGCGGAAACCGGCCTTCCGGATGAGCTTGAGATCGACGAAGTTCCTGATGGCTTCGATGTAGGGCGCCTTGAAATCGGTGAGGGTTACGCTCCCGCCGTTGCGTTCGAGAGGCGGCGAGTCCAGTTCCCCTTCGATTGCCCGCATGATGGCCGGGGTTCCCGATCCGCCATAGCTGGCCTTGTACTTCACGCCATTCCAGTTGAACGGATTATGGCTGGAGGTGATCATCACACCGCCGGCGGCCCCGAGATTTTTCACCGCATAGGAAAGCGCGGGAGTGGGCGTGTAGTCGCTGGAAAGGCGAACCGGGATACCGGCGCCTGCGAGCACGGTGGAGATGATTTCCGCGGCCTCCTTCGAGGCAAACCGGGTGTCATAGCCGACGACCAGACCTTGGCCTGCGTCCTCGTTCCTGTGGACGTAATGCGCCATGGCATTGCCCACGCGCCGGACATTGTCGAAGGTGAAGTCGTCGGCGATCACGCCGCGCCAGCCGTCGGTTCCGAACTTGATTGGAGTGGTCAGAAAACCATCCCCCGAAATTCAACGATAAATTTCACGCCGGTGTGCAATCCCGATGCTGGTCAGTTCAATCGCCAAGTCGCTTCGCGACCTCGTCTAGCGTGTACGTGCGTTCCCGTCCAGCGCGGACACGGTGCAAAATGAGTTCGGCCTCCTCAACATCCTCCAGGTCCTCCAGATGGCGCAAAATTGCCTCGCGAGCGTAGTACGTCTTGGTACGGCCACTGCGCTCGCGAGTTTTTCCAGGCGTTTTTCAACGGATCCGGGAAGTCGAATAGCAAGCATAGGGTGTCGCAATACAGATATAGCATCTACACGAGCTTCTTCATTTTTTTCTCATCCAGCCACTTCACCACCTTTCCCACATCCTGCGACCGTTCGCGGGTGGTAATCAGCAGGGCGTCGGGCGTCTCAATCACAACCAGATCGTTCACCCCCACCGCTGCCACAAACTTGTCCTCCGAGTGGATAAAGTTTCCGGCGGCGTCGAGGGCGAAACTCTCCCTGGCTAGGATGACGTTGAAGGCAGCTTTGTTGCCGGATTGGCGATGATCATAAAGCGCCGCCCAGGAACCCAGATCGTTCCAGCCAAAACCGGCGGGGATGCAGTAGATGCCCGACTTGCTCTCACCCTTCGCCGAACGCGGTTCCAGCACCGCATAGTCGACGCTGATGTTCTCACACTTCGGGTAAAGCTTCGCGAACGTCTTCTCGAACCTGCGTGTCCCGTAGCTGGCGGCAATTTCCTGCAATAGTGGCGCGGTCTTCGGCAAATGCTCGGACAGGGCAGCGGCCAGCGTACGCGCCCGCCAGACGAACATCCCACTGTTCCAGAAGAAATTGCCTGCCTTGACGAACTGCCGGGCGACAGCCGCTTCCGGTTTCTCCGTGAAGCGCCGCACCTGCAGCAGGCCCGGTTCGGATTCTGTGCCGGCTTCAATGTAGCCGTAGCCGGTTTCAGCCCGCGTCGGCCTGATGCCGATGACAACGATGTTATCGCCCCTGGCGGCGATGACGGCAGCACGGCGGATATCGTCGCGGAAGCGTTTTTCGTCCACAATGACGTGGTCGGAGGGGAACATGCCAATCACCGCGTCGGGATCGCGCCTCGCCAGCACGAACGCCGCCAGCCCGATCGCGGGAGCGGTATTTCTGCCCGCCGGTTCGGCGAGGATCTGCTTTCCGGATAGTTTGCGGAGCTGGCGCACAATGGGCGCGCGCAGGTCGTCGTTGGTGATGACCCAGAAGCGCTTCGTTTTGGCGAGCGGCAGCAAACGCTCGACCGTCTCCTGGATCATGCTCTTCCTGCTGTTGAGCGGCAGCAGTTGCTTGGCGCGGCGGCGGCGGCTCAGCGGCCAGAAGCGCGTGCCGCGGCCGCCGGCGAGGATGACGGGATAAAGAGTGTTAGCCAATCGCGTCCTTTTTCTTTACCACGCAGACACGGAGATCACGGAGTATTTTGAATTTTCGATTCTACTGAAGAATCAGACAGGACGCTAAGCACCTTTAGGTCTTGACTTGCCGGCCGAATCGCGTAAAGGGCTCTCATTTTCCTTTCACAGGTCTCAGACCCTGGCAACAGGAGGACACGATGTCAGCCGAGTCCTGGATCGCTCCTTATTGTGCGGCGCTCTTGCTCGTAGCCGGATGTGCTGCGCTTTCCTCCACCACGGCCACGGCAACCGACAGCCCCAGTTCAGCGCGAACCACCGTACTTTACGACGCCTTCGGAAATACTCCCGGCATGCAGAAGGACCGGGGCTATGCTGCGCTGATCGAGTATGGCGGCAAACGCATTCTGTTCGATACGGGCAACAATCCCGACGTCCTTGCAAAGAACGCGAGAGCCAAAAGCATCGACTTCGCGACGCTGGATTTCGTCGTCATGTCGCATCGCCATGGCGACCACATGGGCGGGCTGACCTATCTCCTCAAGGTCAATCCCCACGTGAAGATCTATGCGCCGAAGAAGGGATTCGGGGTCTACGGCGCAGACCTTCCCAGCACGTTCTATCGCAAAGACGCCTCGTTGCCGGCTGAGCAGCGCTATTACGACGGCATACCGCCGGAAATCATGCGTTTCGGCTCAGCCTGGCCCGGCGCAAACTTCCAGCTCATCGACAAGAACACCGAGATTGCGCCCAACATCTCCCTTATCACGCTCGTCTCGGACAAACCCGGCACGCTGGAGCTGCGTGAGTTGTCGCTGGCTATCAACACGCCGGATGGCATTGTGCTTATCGTCGGCTGCTCGCATCCGGGCATCGACAGGATCGTGCAGGCCGCGACCGCCGTTAATCCGCGCGTACACCTCGTCACGGGAGGACTGCATCTGGTGACTGCGAACGATCAGGACATCCAGAAGGCCGTCACCGCGCTGCACGATACGTACAGAGTGGAATACGTCGCACCGGGCCATTGCACCGGCGAGCCGGCGTTCAGCGCGCTCAAGAAGGCGTACGGAGATCACTACATTTACGCCGGATTGGGTACCACGCTGCCGCTGACCTCTTCGCAAACAATCGCGACGGCCAGAAAAGCTACCGGGCACTGACCGATCGCGGCAGGGTTGTCTCGGGTTCGGGGACGTTGCCCGTGGGCAGCGACATGCGCATCACCTCCAGCTCCCACTGCGGCCGCACGGAATACTGCCGCACGCCGGCCGGCACCACTACCGCTTCACCCGTCGCGAAGCTGATCGGCTCCATTCCGGGCGATTCCACGATTCCCGAGCCGTCAACCGCGACCACGACATGCGGCGAGTGGGGAGAGACGTCCGCCTGCAGCTCCCCATCCAGCCGCATCTTTTCGACCTGGAAATAGGGCGAGCGGACCAGGACGTTGGCCCCATCGCTCGCCTGCCGCACGACCCTGCCTGCATTGGTGTGTAATTTCGTCGCCGCCAGTCCCTCTTCGATGTGCAGCTCACGTCCGCGGCCGTAGTCGTACAGACGGTAGGTGATGTCGGAGGTCTGCTGCGTTTCCACCAGAACCACCCCGCCGCTGATGGTGTGCACAGTACCGGCGGCGACGTAGAGCATGTCGCCGGCGTACACATCGACCCAGTTCAGCAACTCCTCCGCCCGGGTTCCTGCGATGGCCTGCCGGAAATGCTCGAGAGTTACGCCGGCCTTCAGCCCCAGGGCGACCTGCGCCCCCGGCGCCGCCCGCAGCACATGCCAGCATTCAGTCTTGCCGCACGGGTGACCCTTCTGCTGCGCGTGCGCGTCGTCGGGATGCACCTGCACCGACAGCTTGTCGCCGGGGAAGAGAAATTTCACCAGCAGCGGGAAGCGGTCTTCGTAGCAGGCGAGCGTGCCGACCAATTCGCGGCGATACTCTTTCGCCAGATCGGCCAGCGTGCGCCCGGCCAGCGGTCCATTGGCAACGCGGTTCTCATCCCAGGTCAGCCAGCTTTCTCCGATCAGTTCCTTTCCGACTTTCGTATAAATCGGGCGCAGGTCGCGGACGCCCCAGGGCCGTTCGTCAAAAATGGGGACCGTCAGCAACGGGTAGAGTCGGGTCATGCCGTGTGATCTTGTACGGGCAGAGCAGGCCTTCAGGGCCGGGTCCGCGACAATCAGTCTAATGCCATCGCAGGAATAGGAGATTTAGCTGTCCAGATACGCGGCGCTGCATCGCCGCACTACCAAACAACTCCCTACACGCTCGCGAAAAAGTTGCGCATGCGCTCCAGACCGCGCTCCAGATTCTGCGGCGAAGTGGCATAGGAGATCCGCACGTGGTCCTGGGTGCCGAAGCCCTCGCCGGGTACCACGGCGACGTGAGCGTCGTGGAGCAGCCTTCGCGCTACATCGGATGCCGAATTCAGTCCCCCGCGCTCGAAATAATGACTGACGTTGGGATAGGCATAGAAGGCGCCGTTGGGGGCGGCGCAGGTAATGCCGGGAATGGAACGCAGGCCTTCCACCATCTGATCGCGCAGGGCGACATACTGCTGCAGCATGTACCGCACGCAATCCTGGGAGCCGGTCAGGGCGGCGACCGCGGCCTTCTGCACGACGGAAGTGGGGTTGGACGTGCTCTGGCTTTGCAGCTTCTGCATGGCGCTGATGATGGGAGCAGGGCCCAGGGCGTAGCCCAGGCGCCAGCCCGTCATGGCATAGGTCTTGGAAAGAGAGCCGATGATGATCAGGCGTTCCTTCACCTCGTGCAAGCAACCCGCCGAGAACATGTGGCCGGTGTGGTTCAGATAGACATAGCACTCGTCGGAAATCACATAGATGCCGCGATCGTGCGCCAGCCTGAGTACCGAGATCATGTCCTCGGGATTCATCACCGCGCCGGAAGGATTGTTGGGAGAATTCAGAACGATGACCTTGGTGCGCGGAGTGATCGCCCGCTCCACCATCGCGGCGGTAAGGGCAAAGTCGTGCCTCTCATCGGTGGCAATGTAGACCGGTTCGCCGCCGGCATAACGCACGATGTCCTTGAAAGATACCCAATAAGGCACCGGTAGAATCGCCTCGTCGCCATGATCGACCAGCACCTGGATGGCGTTGAAGAGGGCATGTTTGCCGCCGACTGAGGCAATGCACTCCTCACGCTTGTAATCGGAACCGAAGTCAGCGGCGTGCCGTTGCACGATGGCGTCGCGCAGCTCCACCGTGCCGCCTACGGCGGTGTACCGGGTGAAATTGTTGCGGATGGCGGCAATCGCCGCCTCCTTGATGTGCTCCGGAGTATCGAAATGGGGCTCGCCCGCGCCGAGGTCGACGACGTCGGCGCCCCTGGCACGAAGCTTCTCCGCCTCGCCCGCCACGGCCATGGTTGCCGAGACCTCGATGCGCTGAATGCGATTGGTTAAGAACGAGGAAAGCTGAGTTCCGGCAGCAGTCATGGTTTGATCCTTCATAACAGATGAGTTGAGGTATGGACAGCGTGGGTTTGCGCAATCTTCTGGCGGACGCGCTCTTCGACCATGTTGGGCACCAGCCCGGTGAGCGGACCGCCCAGCCGGGCAATTTCGCGTACGATGCGTGAGCTGAGATAGGAATACTGTTCCGCCGGCATCATGAACACGGTTTCCACCCGCGGTTCCATCTTGCGGTTCATCAGCGCCATCTGCAACTCAAATTCGTAGTCGCTGACGGCGCGAATACCGCGCAGCACCGCGTTGGCATTCTTGCTGATGCAATAAGCCACCAGCAGGCCTTCGAAGGTATCGACGCAGACGTTGTCGAGCTCGGACGTCATGGCTACCAGCATCTCCCGGCGCTCGGCCAGGGAAAAGAGCGCTTCGCCCTTGTCAAGGTTGCGGGCAATGGCCACAATCAGCCGGTCGAAAAGCTTGCTTCCGCGACGGATGAGGTCGAGATGGCCGTTCGTCACGGGATCGAACGACCCGGGATAGATGGCGACAATATCCTTCAAGCGGCCTCGGCGGGAGGGACTTGTGCGGGGATGATTTTATTCTGGCTGGCTCCGCCAGGCAATCGGAAATGCAGCCGGACTGCTCCGGCGCATGCTCCTCATCCTCAGGTGGCGCTCTTCTCTCCCGGTAGCCTGGCGTACGGGCTGATCGCCATGCGCAGGAAGCTCACGAAAAGTATCACCGCGATGCGCCGGGCGAACCGCAAAACGGTGCGCCCGCCGGCCGGCGTTGCTATTTGCGGCCCGCCGACGCTTTGGGCTGCGGAGCAGGTGCGGCGTCGGCATTTGCGGCAGCAGCCTGCGCTTTCTCCACCGCGGAAACCAGACCGATCGCCTTGCGCACCTCGGCTTCGAGCTTCGCAGCGATGTCTTTATTTTCCTTCAGGAACTGTTTGGCATTCTCGCGTCCCTGGCCAATCCGCTCGCCCCTGTAGCTGAACCAGGAGCCCGACTTCTCCACCAGATTGGCGTTCACCGCCAGGTCGATCAGGTCGCCTTCGCGGGAGATGCCTTCGCCATACATCATGTCGAATTCGGCCTCGCGGAAGGGCGCAGCGGTCTTGTTCTTCACGATCTTCACCCGGGTGCGCGAGCCGACCACCTGATCGCCATCCTTGATGGCGCCGATGCGGCGGATGTCGATGCGCACCGAGGAGTAGAACTTCAGCGCGCGCCCGCCGGTGGTGGTTTCCGGATTGCCGAACATGACCCCGATCTTCTCGCGAATCTGGTTGATGAAGATGAGGCAGGTGTGGGACTTGGCCACAATGCCGGTGAGCTTGCGGAGGGCCTGCGACATCAGGCGAGCCTGCAGGCCGACGTGACTGTCGCCCATCTCGCCATCGAGTTCGGCCTTGGGCACCAGGGCGGCCACCGAGTCCACCACCAGCACGTCGATGGCACCCGAGCGCACCAGAGCCTCGGCGATCTCCAGCGCCTGCTCGCCGTAATCCGGCTGCGAAACCAGAAGATTGTCGACATCCACGCCCAGTTTGGAGGCGTAGCCAGGATCCAGCGCGTGCTCGGCATCGACGAAGGCCGCCATCCCACCCTGCCGCTGGGCCTGGGCAATCACCTGCAGGGCAATGGTCGTTTTGCCCGAAGATTCCGGGCCGAAGATCTCGACCACCCGGCCGCGGGGGAAGCCGCCGACGCCCAAGGCCGCGTCGAATGAGATGGCCCCGGTGGGGATCACCGAGATGGGAACGACCGCTCCCTTGCTTCCCAGCTTCATGATGGAGCCTTTGCCGAACTGCTTTTCGATCTGCGACAGCGCCAGGTCGATTGCCCGGCCTTTTTCAGTTTTCTCGTCGGCCATGAGTGCCGCTCCTTTGCTGCTCCATCCCGCAGTCAGCGTCGGCGCCACGGGACGGAACAGATGAAAAGTGACTTGCAATTGGGTCAGTGAGGCAGGCGCCGTTCGGGTTCCCCGTCACAGCCGGTTCTGCGCGTAATGGGGTGTTCGAAATGGGCGATTCGCGGTGAAGAGCGCTTGAATACTGACGGGTCATTATACATGCAGTTATACCATCCGGAGCGAACAAAGAGCGAAGATTTGCAAACGAAAGTATTGATACTTCCGTGTCTCACATCGGCTTGTGACCTTCGGCACAGCGGAAATGTTCTTACCGCATCCCATGCGGGCTCGCGGATCGGCTGAATGTGCCGGGTATAACCCGGATATTAACGTTCCGATTACTTTTTCTCCGGCAGCGTGTATTCGAAGTTGTAGGCGTGAAAGTCGTACGAACCCTCTTTGATGACGAGGTTGAATTTGCCTGCCAGTCCCACCAGTTCACCGGTACCGGAATCCGGAACGACGGTAACGACGACCTGTGGTGTGCCTCGTGTCATGGTTCCGCTGTGCTGAAGGATAAAGCTGCCCTTGCGACCATCGAGCGTGCCGGTGAACTGCTCGGTGGCGACATAGCCTCCGGACGAGCCCTTCTCCCCGCTGCCGGTGGCCAGCATCTCGCCCCTGCTCGTACCCTCAAGTCCGCCGTGGAAAGTCTTCTCAAGCGTCATCCGGCCGATCGGCGGGTCAGAAGGCTGTGGACTCATCTTTACCTCGAAGCGTCCGGTTGCATGATGCACGGTCACCTCCCTGGCTCCGGGGCCGGTCTGGGCCTGGCTCTGCGCGAGAGGTGCTGCCGCCAGGCAAAGCACCGCGATGGAAAAAATCGCTTTTGACATGATCGAAATCAGCATTAAGCGCCGGAATGCCTCACTCATCCGCGGTTTTCGATCGGCACCTGCATTGTTGCCGGATCCATGGAGCCCCTAACGCTTCAGGATATCCACCGGCTCGCGCACGTCAGTCACGCGGAAGTATTTCGCCAGCGCCGGATAGCGCTGCGCCACCGCTTCGTACATAACCCAGGCAATATTGCGATAGGAGAAATGCCCGGCCGCGCCTGTCCGCAGCTCGCTGATGTAGATTGCCTCGGCAAGGTCCATCTTGAACAGCGTGCGCTTGCGAAAAGCCAGGGGAATAACGTACTGCGACTGCTCTTCTGCTTCCTCCGCATGGCGAGCGGCAAGCTGGGCCGCAATGTCCCGCGCGCGCTCCATCGCAGCGTCATAGCGGAGCGTCAGGCCGGCGGAATCGATCTCCAATGGCACGTCGTAGCCGTGGGCGGCGGTGTAGTCCTGCACGATCTGCACGCAGCGGCGATGGCGATGCAGGTCGCGGAAGCCGCCGATATCCATCAGGATGTCGAAGCGGAACTGCTGCCCGGCAGAAAAAGCTCTTGCGACTTCATCGAAGCGTCCGCGGTGGCGCAGACCCATGTCGATGATCTCGCGCCGCTGTGCCTGCGGCAGCGCGCCCACCACCTCGCGAATCTGGCGGTAGGGATGGTGCGAGTACTGATAGAGCAGCGTGGCCGCCAACTCGATTTCCAGCGGATCATCTTCCAGCAGCTGGACTGCGGTTACGTCCTCGACGGCTATCGGCCCCAATAATGCGGCCGCTGCCGAGGTCAGCTCGCGACGGGTTTCGATCCCGTATGCGTTCGGCTCCGCATACTTCATCAGGGTGGGAGCAACCCGTACCGGGTGCAGCAGGAACTCGCTGGCGCGCTCTGCCGCGGCGGGCGATTCGTGGCCAATTTGCTGCAGCAGCTCGCGGATGTCGGCATCACCCACGATGTAGGCGGGTTCCTGGGCCGCCCGCTTCAGCAGTTCGCCTAGGCGCCGAACCTCGGCGTGGCTGTTCGAGAGCAGGCGCGAGACCTGGTTCTCCAGCGTGCGCGCGCTGACGATCTGGCCGAGCGAGGTGTTCGTGGCCAGAGGAAGCAGATAGCGTGAGATGTCGAACGCCCGGGCGCGCAGCGTGCGCTCGTAGGCTTCCTCCTTCATCTCCAACGGCTTCGGCGTGCGCTCCCGAAGGTAGCGGAACATCTCTTCCGAAAAATGGCGATACTCGGCGAAGAGGTGTTCAACCGTCTCCCGAAACAACCGGCGTGCGTCGTCATCGGCGCCGAAATCGGGAACGTGGTATCCGCTCTTCTGGAAATTCTGATAACGGGTGGAGCGTTCCTGGCCATCCCAGCGCGGTTCGTCCACCACCACCGTCGCCGCCAGAATCGAGAGCCGCTCGATAGCAAAGGCGATGTGGGCCAGATCGGCGATGCTGCGGTGACCGTACTGAAAGTAAAACGTGTTCAGGAACTTTTCGGCCTTCTGGCCGTTGATCTCGGCCAGCGACTGGCGCATGGAGAGGGCCGAGCGGGAGTACTTTGCCATGCCGTATGCCTGAACCTCGGGATCGGCGCCGTGCACGGCATACACTTCGGTGCTGGGCTCGCCGGCGGGGGAAACCCCATCATTGCCGGCGGCGGGTTTGTAACCGGACGACATTTGCGCTGAATCATAAGCGGGATGGAACTCGCGGGCAACATCAGGCCTGTGGGAATCGTAAAATCTCCTGGTAACGTGATCGCTTGAGCAATTCCTCCGAACCCGACCTCGCCTCCGACACCCACTGGATCGGTGCGGACTCGATTCTGTTCGCGGCCGCGCATCGTCCCTGGCCCGCGCCCATGGCGCCATGGATCATGACCCAGCGCTGGAACGATCTGCTGTTCCTCCACTACTCGCTTCCTCCCGAGGCGGTGCGCGCGCGGGTGCCGGAGTTCTTGACGCTCGACACTTGGCAGCAGCGCGCCTGGGTTTCGGTGACGCCTTTCTGGATCAACCATCTGCGCCCCCCCGGCGTGCCTTCCCTGCCGTTGCTCTCGCATTTCGCGGAGGTCAACGTGCGCACTTACGTCAGCTATGAAGGCAAACCCGGCGTGTACTTTTTCAGCCTGGACGCCAGCAACCTGTCGGCCGTCTGGGGCGCGCGGATTTTTTATCGCCTGCCGTACTGGCAGGCCTCAATGAAGGTGAAAGGCAAGGGCGGAGCGAAGCTCGACTACGTTGCGAAGCGGCAGCATGGTCCCCGGCCGGCGGAACTGAGGTGCGCGTATGGTCCCGCAGGCGGGCCGAGCTTCCAGGCGCATCCCGGCTCGCTCGAGCACTTCCTCACCGAGCGGTACTGCCTGTATTCGGTCGGCCGCAAACATGCCTGGCGGGGAGAAATTCACCATCTGCCCTGGCCGCTGCAGCACGCCGAGGTGGACTTGCAGGAGAACACAATGGTCGCGCCAGTCGGCCTCCAGCTTCCTCCCCGGCCCGACCTGGCGTATTTCGTGCGCGAGCTGAAAGTTCTTTTCTGGGCGCCGGAGCGGCTGTTTTGAGTCATTGCTGCGAGCTCCCGGCGGAGTTCGACGGGGCGAACAGAAAAGATAGGGCAATCGCACCGGCCACCATCCAGGCGAGATTGCGCCGCGCCGCAAGGTCGTTCACGTGCCAGCTACCCAGAGGATCAAACAGAAAATGGGCGAAAATGAGCGCCGCGAGCAGCGAGCCGATTACGCCCACAGCGAAACCATAGCGGAATGCAAGTATCCACAGCACTGCGATAAAACACAGCGGCAACACCACGCTCACGGCCGTCCCGGCAAACACGCGAGCAACGGCTAGCGCCAGTCCTGAGGACAGCAGCAGGCCAAAAGACGCGCGGAGAAAGGCGGAATGGGACTTCTTCATACCTGCGGAAGCTACTCCCGATCACCACCATGGGAGTCACACTCCCGACCACAACCAGATCGGGAACCGACATGTCCAGGCGTTGCCCTGGGAATACCTTGCATCATGGCATGAATCCGGAGTCACGCCGCAAGATTCGCAAGCTGCGCGAGCACGAAAAACAGCAGCAGCTTGCGATTTCGCTCGTGCCGCCAATGCGGTGTGAGCAACAATTACAGGCGCCATCGCTTCTGAGTGATTGCTGTTCCCCCGGATATGTCCCACGGCGCCGATACGCTGCTGCTGCAACTGTTTACCATCTTCGTGTGCGCGAAGATCTGCGGCGAGGTGTTCGCGCGGCTATCACTGCCGGCGGTGCTGGGCGAAGTTCTGACCGGCATCGCGCTCGGACCTTACGCCGCCAACATCATCGTCCCCAGCGACACCATCATCTCGCTGGCGGAAATTGGCGCAATTTTTCTGCTCTTCACGGTCGGGCTGGAGACCAGCCCGCACGAGCTGATCCGCATCGGCCGGCGCTCTCTCAATGTGGCGGTGGCCGGGATCGTGTTGCCGTTCTGCGCCGGGCTTGTTTATCTGAAGCTGCGGCACGAATCGACCCACTCCGCCCTATTCGTTGCCGCCGCCATGGTGGCCACCAGCGTCGGCATCACGGCCCGCGTCCTGCAGGACCTAAGGGTGCTGAAGCAGCGGGCAGCCCGGATCATCCTGGGAGCGGCCGTCTTCGATGACATTCTCGGCATGGTGCTGCTGGCCATCGTGGTCAGCGTCTCCTCCGGCACGGGCGTTCACTGGCTGCACCTGTCGATCGTGGTGGCGGAGGCGATCGGCTTTGCCATATTCATGATTTATTTCGGGCCGGGGGTGGTCGGGCGGATGCGGCCCGGCCTGCAGCGTCTGGAGACGCCGGACGCGCCCCTGATGCTGGCCCTGGCGACCTGCCTCCTGCTGTCGGTAGCCGCCACCAAGATCGGCATGGCGGCCATCATCGGCGCCTTCTTTGCCGGACTGATGTTTGCCGATTACTCGCCGGAATGGGGGCTGCGGCCCCGCGTCTACGGGATTAACGAGTTCCTGGCGCCCTTCTTCTTTTTCACCATGGGGGCGCGGCTGGATCTGCGGGTGTTCCGGGGCGACGTTCTCCTGGTGGCAGGGGTCATCTCGCTGCTGGCGGTCATCACCAAGGTGATCGGTTGCGGGCTGCCCATGCTGAAGGATGGCTGGCAGAACGCGCTGAAAGTGGGCGTAGGGATGACGCCGCGCGGCGAGGTCGCGCTGATCATCGCCCTGATTGGCCTGCAGATGAATATGGTCTCGCAGCGCGCTTACGCCATAGTCATCTTCATGACCGCCGTCAGCACGCTGGTCCCTCCACCCCTGCTGCGCTACCTTTTTCGTCACGAGAGACCTGCCCATCCCGCCGCCCTGCCGAAAGACGAGGAGCGGGTGCCGCTGGTCTGATGCCCTGCTGGTTATAATCCTGCTTTGCTGATGCAGGAGGCGACATGCCAGGAGTCGAGGGACGCGTTGCGCTGGTCACCGGAGCTTCCCAGGGCATCGGCCGGGCATGCGCGCTGCTGCTGGCCGGCTCGGGCGCGAAGCTGGCGCTGTGCGCCCGCAATCAGGAAAAACTGGAGCACCTGGCCGGGGAAATTGCCGGCAAGGGTGGCGAGGCAGAGCCCTTCCGGCTGGATGTCGTCAGCGAAGAGGAGATCAAGGCGGTCATCAAGGCGGCTGTCGGACGCTTCGGCAAAATCGACATTCTTGTCAACAATGCCGGCATCACCCGCGACCAGCTCGTCATGCGGATGAAGCGGGCCGACTGGGATGAGGTAATCGCCACCAATCTTACCGGAGCGTTTCTCCTCATCCAGGCGGCGATTGGTTCCATGCTGAAGCAGCGCTGGGGAAGAATCATCAACATCACCAGCATCTTTGGGCAGATCGGACAGGTGGGACAGGCCAACTATTCCTCTTCCAAGGCAGGACTGATCGGGCTCACCATGTCGGTGGCCCGTGAAGTGGCCTCGCGCAATATCACGGTGAATGCCGTGGCTCCGGGATTTATCGAGACCGCGATGACGGAGGCCTTGCCCGCCGAACTGAAAGAAAACATCCTGAAAAATATTCCCCTCGGGCGGCCAGGAAGCGACACGGATGTGGCCCATGCAGTGAAGTTCCTCGCCTCGGAGGAGGCGGCGTACATCACCGGCCACGTGCTGAACGTGAATGGCGGCATTTTGATGGGCTGAAGATCGGTAAACAGGGGATGCGGCATGTCGCAAATCGTGGAAGCATCCACCGCGGAGCAGATCGAACAGGTGCGCAACCTTTTCCTCGAATACCGCGCGCAATTGCCGGTTGAGTACTGCTTCCGCGCCTTCGACGATGAAGTTGCCGGTCTGCCCGGCACGTACTCGCCTCCGCGAGGCACGCTGCTGCTGGCAACCGTCCTGGGCCAGCCGGTAGGATGCGTCGGCTTGCGCCCGTTTCCGCGAGAGGGAACCTGCGAGATGAAACGCCTCTACGTTCGACCTGCGTTTCGCGGCGACAGGCTGGGCATAAAGCTGACAGAGCGCGCGCTGATGGAAGCACGGCGCATCGGCTACTCCTCGGTGCGGCTCGACTCGTATGCCTCCAGCATGCAGGCCGCAGTCGAGATGTACCGCAAATTCGGTTTTCGGGAGGTGGATTCTGATCCGCTGGAGCCGGCGCCAGGCCTGATCTACATGGAGTTACCGCTACGCTCGTCCTGACAGCAGCCGCAATGGCGGCCAGCGGCGGTCAAAATTCACGCCCGTCCATTCCCATATCAGGAACAGCACAGAAGAATTCTCTTGCCAGCCCCTTTCCCCAATGGTTACTATGCAGTCACCCCCATGGGCACTTCCCATCAGGACGTTAATCACCCATGAACATCGGCGCAACCATACGCAACTTCCGCCTCCAAAAGGGGATGTCGCAGGGCGATATTGAAAAGCGCACGGGTTTGCTGCGCTGTTACCTTTCGCGGGTGGAAAATGGGCACACCATTCCCTCCCTCGACACGCTGTCCAGGATTGCCGCTGCCATGGACATTCCGCTGGCGCGCTTCTTCAGCGAGAGCATGGGCGAGAATGGCAACAAGCCGGTGCCGCAGCTGGCCGAGGACGAGGTCCGTTTCCTGACCCAGATTCGCCGCTACTCGCCCAATCTGAATGAGAGCGACCGCAAGCTGGTCATCGCGATGGTAAAGAAGATGGCAGCCAGCGCGGGCAAGTAATGGCTGTCTGAGCACGGCTTCGCGGGTGAATTTCCTTCAGGCCGCTTTTCCGATTTCGGCCAGCGCAAGCACGGCCAGCTCCAGCCGGTCACGGGATCCGGTCTTGGAGAAGATGCTCTGCAGGTGGCGTTTGACGGTGTTTTCGCTGATGGTCAGGTCGGCTGCGATGTCGCGGTTCCGCATTCCCCGGGCGACCATATAGGCGATCTGCCGCTCACGTTCGGAGAGGCGCGCCATGGAGCTGGGCACCGGCGGCTGCTCGGAGACCATGGCGTTCAGAACGCTGTGCGCGATCTCATCCGAGAAGGCCAGATCGCCTTCCGCTACCGCCCGGATGGCGGCAAACAGCTTCTGCGGAGCGTCGGCCTTCAGAACCAGGCCACGGGCGCCCAGGCGCACTACCTGCACGTAGTCGTTCTGGCTTTCGGAGCCGGTCAGCACCACCGAGGCAACCCTGCTGCCGGCGCGCTCCAGTGTGCGCAACACCTCGAAGCCGTCGGCTCCGGGCATGAACAGATCCAGTACCAGCACCTCCGGATTGTGCTGCTTTACCAGCCGCAGCGCCTCTTCGCCGTTGGCCGCCGTGCCCACTACCTGGAAGTCGGGCTGTGATTGCAGCAGCGCCGTCAGAGACTCGCGCAGTACCGCGTGGTCGTCGGCAATGACAATGGCAATGCGATTCCGCGCCATGCGTGAATTTAGATGCAGGAGAGAGCGCGGCGGGGATGGGTTATTCTGAACTGGAAGCCGGGCCAGGCAGGGGTGGGGTCGGTTTCGTAGGTCGTGCTATGTTGCCGCTTCTCTTACGGTTAGCGGCCTTCCGCAGGAGTCGTCCGAAGGGCAGTTCAGGCACCGTGATGGCGGGGCGGGGACATACCGGAAAGGCATTCATGGGCAAAATTCAACGCGCAATCCTGAGTGTTACCGACAAGAGCGGGCTGGTGGAATTTGCCCGCCGTCTGGCGGCAATGCACGTGGAACTGATTTCGACCGGAGGCACGGCGAAGCTGCTGCGCGAGTCGGGAATCGCGGTGAAGGAGATTTCCGAGATCACCGGCTTCCCCGAGATGCTGGACGGGCGGGTGAAGACGCTGCACCCCAAAGTGCATGGCGGCATTCTTCACGTCCGCAGCAAGGAAGAGCATCGGGCTGCGGTGGCCGAGCACGGCATCCTGCCCATCGACATGGTGGTGGTCAACCTCTACGCTTTCGGGAAGACCGCAGCCCGGCCGGGCGTGCAGTTCGACGAGATCATCGAGAACATTGATATCGGCGGACCTTCGATGGTGCGCTCGGCGGCAAAGAACTTTCACGATGTGGCCATCGTTACCTCTCCGGCGGACTACAACGTCATTGCACAGGAGATGGAGAATAGCAACGGGTCGCTGTCGCTGAAAACGAAGTGGCGGCTGGCGCAGAAAGCCTTCGCGATGACCGCAGATTACGATTCGGCGATTGCGTCGACGCTGGAGCGGATCGCTGCTCCGGAGAGCGAAAGCGGAAAGTTCGACCTCGGCAGCAGCGATGGATTTCCCCAGACGCTGCGGCTCGGTTTCCACAAGGTTTTCGATCTGCGCTACGGCGAGAACCCCCACCAGAAAGCCGCGCTGTATTCCGACGGCTCGGGCAAAGGCATTGCCAACAGCAGGCAACTTCAGGGCAAGGAACTCAGCTACAACAACATCGTCGATCTCCAGGCCGCCTGGGACCTGGCGCAGGAGTTTGAGGAGTCCGGGGCTCCCAGCGCGCCCGTTTTTGGCGAGGCGGGGTGGGGGCCGGTGTGCGCCATCATCAAGCACACCAATCCCTGCGGAACGGCCATTGCGGGCACTCTGGCCGAAGCCTACAGGCGCGCCCTGGAGTGCGATCCGGTGTCGGCATTCGGCGGAGTGATTGGCGTGAATCGCCCGATCGACCGCGAAACCGCGGCGGAGATGGCGAAGCTGTTTGTGGAAGCCATCGCCGCTCCCGGCTTCGACCAGGCGGCGGGTGAGATCTTTGCCGCGAAGAAAAACCTGCGCCTGGTGGAAGTGGTTCCCCTGCAGCAGAAGTGGGTGCTGAAGAACGTCTCCGGCGGCGTCCTGTTGCAGGACAACGATGTGCGCCCGCTCGCCGCAGCCGATCTCAGGGTGGTCAGCGAGCGAAAGCCTGGGGAGCAGGAGATGCGCGACCTGCTGTTCGCCTGGAAGGTCTGCAAGCACGTCAAGTCCAACGCGATTCTTTACGCCCGCAACGGCCAGACGACCGGCGTGGGCGCGGGGCAGATGAGCCGCGTCGACTCGGCAAGGATCGGTGCCATGAAATCGGTGCTGGGGATCAAGGGCTCAGTGGCGGCTTCGGATGCGTTTTTCCCTTTTCCCGACGGGGTGGAAGAGATCGCGAAGGCCGGAGCGACGGCGGTGATCCAGCCCGGCGGCTCGGTGCGCGACAAGGAAGTCATCGATGCGGCCAACCGGCTGGGACTGGCGATGGTGCTCACCGGCGTCCGGCATTTCAGGCATTAAGGTAGAGTGGGCCTTCAGGCCCGCGTTGCAGGCTAGAAAGAGATCAGGCCGCAGCGATGATCTTCGATCATCGCTGCGGCCCTTCATTGTGCTTGCGGACGCCGCGCTGAAGCGCGGCTCTACCCTTATTGCCGGCTGCGCATCTTCGACAGCAGCCGCAGGATTTCGAAGTACAGCCAGACCAGCGTGATCATCAGCGCGAACGCGCCGTACCACTCCATGTACTTTGGAGCCCCGTAGCGGGCGCCGTTCTCGATCAGGTCGAAATCGAGCACGAGATTCAGCGCCGCCACGATTACCACCACGATGCTGAAGCCGATGCCGATCGGCGTTGCGCCGTTAATGGACGTGAAATGCACGCCAAAGAATCCCAGGATGAACTGCAGGAAATAGAAGACGGCGATGCCGCCCGTGGCGGCTACGATGCCGAGTCGCAGCTTGTCCGTGACTTTGATAATGCCCGAGCGGTAGGCCACGAGCATAGCGACGAGCACGCCGAAGGTGAGCGCCACCGCCTGGATGGCGATCCCGTGGAAGCGCATCTCCAGCATGGCCGAGACGCCGCCGAGCACCAGGCCTTCCAGTAGCGCGTAAATCGGCGCGGTCACCGCCGACCATTCCTTCTTGAAGATGGTCACCATGGCGACGATGAAGCCGCCGATACCGCCCGCCATGATGGGCAGGCTGATCGATTGCATAGCTTCATCCGGCGAGGCGCCAAAGAAACGGTTCCAGGTCCACGCCGCCGTAACCACGCAGAGGATGACCAGCAGGCCGGTCTTGTTGACCGCGCCCGATACGGTCATGGCTTCGCCGCCGTAGGCCGCTCCCTCGGCGCGGAAGGTGTCGCCACTCAGGGCCGGGTTCGACGTTCTCATCAGTTGCGGCATTCATTCTCCTTGCTGTTATAGCGTATCCATTAGACGTGCGAGTGCGCTCCCCCGATTCGGAAGGCGCTATCCGCTTGCCGCTCTTCGCCTTTCGCTCCTCGCCAGAAGGTCCCTCATCGGAACTCTCCTCCCCAATGGAGCGAAGCGGAGTCGACGGTCTGCGGTTCTTGCCTAACGTCCGAAATCGTGGAGGTCCGAATCCAGAGTTACGTCGCGACCGTAATCCACGACGTGCCTCATATCGACGTTTGCTTTCGCAAGCGGTGACTTCGCGAAAAATTCGGACAGCCCCTCGCGCCTGGCTTGTGGACGAGGCGGGCGGCATCGCTTTCGTCGCGTAGAGCTTTTCCTAGCGGTAGACAGATTCGTTCTCCCAGCCTTCATTCGACTAACCGCCGACCCTGTAGGTAGATCGAGTTCATTTCATGCGATACCGAAATGGAAGCCCCTAGCCACCGACCACTAGCCACTAAAATAGCGTCTCCTGCCCGCTCCTATCCACCCGCGGCCGCTTGACACCGAAATGCTCATACGCCAGGTGCGTTGCCACCCGCCCGCGCGGGGTGCGGTCGAGGAAGCCGATCTGCATGAGGAAGGGCTCGTAGATTTCTTCGATCGCGTCGGGCTCTTCGGCCAGCGATGCCGCGAGCGTGTTCAATCCGACCGGGCCGCCCTGATATTTCTCGATGATGGTGAGCAGCAGCTTGCGGTCGATCTCGTCGAAGCCGTAGCGGTCCACCTCGAGCATCTCCAGCGCAGCCTGAGCCGTGGGCTTGTCGATCCTGCCGCTTCCCTTCACCTGAGCGTAGTCACGGACGCGCCGCAGCAGACGATTGGCGATGCGCGGCGTGCCGCGGCAGCGGGTGGCGATCTCCACTGCACCGGCTTCGTCAATCCCGACACCCAGAATCTCCGCCGAGCGCTGGAGAATGATCTTCAGATCGTCGTGCGTGTAGAACTCCAGGCGCAGTACGACGCCAAAGCGCGAGCGCAGCGGCGCCGAAAGTAGCCCCGCGCGTGTGGTCGCGCCGATGAAGGTGAACGGCTTCACCTCGATGGTGTGCGTGCGCGCCGAGGGACCCTGCCCAATGATGATGTCGAGCCTGTAGTCCTCCAGCGCCGAGTAGAGCAGCTCCTCCAGTGCCGGCTGCAGGCGATGGACTTCGTCGATAAACAGCACCTGCCGGTCGCGCAGATTAGTGAGGATGGCCGTCAGGTCGCCCTTGATCTGCAGTGTAGGTCCCGAGGTCTGCTGGAAGGCGACGCCCAGCTCGTTGGCGATGATGTTGGCCAGCGTGGTCTTGCCCAGACCTGGTGGCCCGTAGAGCAGCACGTGATCCAGCGCCTCGCCGCGCGATCGTGCCGCCTGGATGGCGACCTCAAGGTTGTCCTTGACCTTCTTCTGACCGATAAACTCGCGCAGCCGCTGCGGACGCAGCTTGAGTTCGAAGGAGGAGTCATCGTCGAGCGACACCGCCGAGACGATGCGCTCACGGTTCAGCCGGGAAGGCGAAAGGCCGGCATCGTCCGGGGAGCCCGAACCGCGGGGATGCAGGTTATCGCTGGACAAAAGCACGCAGGGCGATAGTAAGCGAAGCGGAAGACAACACGCAAACCCAGAGCGCCCGCTCTGAATTCCGACCGGGCTACTTCTGCTTGAAGCGGTCCAAAAACCTGAAGAGAAAGATGCCGATAACGGCGTTGGCGAGCGCGGCAATGCCAACGTGGCTCCATCCCCACTGGAGACCCTGACGTAGCAGGCCATGTGCCACGCCGTAGTACACGCCTTCATGCACTACGAAGAAGATGCCGGTGATCAGGAACCGCGAACCGGGGTTTTCGACGTCAATCTTCAGGCCGAGAGAGGAAGCCAGATAGCCCACGATGGTCAGGGCAATACCATACATGCCCAGCGGATGGTTGGCGTTATAGCCGGCAAACAGGTCCTGCAGCAGGCCGATGAAGCAGCCGGTCAGAGAGCCGCTGATGGCATTGCGGCGGGCGGTGGCAAAGAAGATGGTCACCATCAGTGGCAGGTCGATGGCCGAGAGGAAGCGGAACCTGCCGAGGATGAAAATCTGGACAAAGGCAGCAACCAGCGGGACGAAAATGATGGCCGGCCAGCTGAACTCGTAAACCGAGATCTGCTCGCGAGATGTGAAGCTTCCGCGAAATGGCATAACGCGCGTGCTCATGGCTGCGGCGGCGTCCCCGCGGGAGGAGCGGAGGGCTGCTCCGGGGGTGGAGTTGACGGGTGCTCCGGGGGCGCTCCGGGAGCGGCTTCCTCCGTCGGCTTGGCTTTCGGTGCAGGCGTGGGCGCATTCGCTTCACCTTGCGGCGGCGCTTCGGCCGGCGGCTGTGCGGTGGCGCCCGGGGCCGCAGACCCCTGTGCGGGATTGACCACCGTCCCAGGAGCAGCACCTTCTGCGGTCTTTGGCTTCGGCTTCACAACACCATTCGTGCCGGCCGTCGTGCCTGGCGCCGTCGTGCGCGGAGTGACTGCGCCTCCGGCGGGCTTGTTGGCGGGTGTGACTGCGCTGGCAGCGGAGGCGGGCTTGCCTGCGGCACTCGCCGCGGATGCAGCATGGGCGCCCGCAGCTCCCGCGCCTGCGGTCGCCGATCCTGCCGGCGTTGCCGGGGCTCCTGTAGTTCCGGCGGGCCTCGCGTTGGCTGCGGCGCCCGTTTCGGCCTTCGTGGGAATGGTGGGCAGGCGTTCAGCCAGGATATCGGACGCGCGCAGCGGGCCCAGGTCTTTGGTGTCCGGCATCTTCTCCGTGATTTTGGTGACGACCAGCACCTCTTCCAGGCGATCGAGATGGGCCGAAGGAATGACGCGGATGTTGAGGAAGAGGTCCTTGCCAGGCTCGACCGAGACCACCCTGCCGACCGGAAGACCCTTGGGGAAGATGCGGTCACCACCACTGGTGACGACCTCTTCGCCAGGCGTGACCTTCTCGTCGCTCATGATGTACTGCAGGGTGGTGGCGCCATTGGCAGCCCCTTTCAGGATGCCCTGCAGACGCGAGTCCCTGAGTGCCGCGCCGACTCCGCTGAACTGGTCGTTGATGGGCAGCACCTGCGCCGAGTCAGGGAAGACCTGGACGATCTTGCCCACAATACCGGTCGGGGTGATCACCGCCATGTCAGGAGCGATACCGTCGTTGGAACCCTTGTCGATATAGAGCACGCGCGACTGGTCGCTGCCGCTGGTGCCGATGACCTGGGCGGCGACGGTGGAATCGACGTACTGCTCCTTGAAGGCGAGCAGGGCCTGGACGCGGCGCGCCATGCGGGCATCTTCGCTGAGCCGGGCCTGCTCGATCTTCATGCGCTCCAGTTCGGCGCGCAGTTCGCGGTTCTCGCGGCGCACGCCCCGCAGATAGGCGTAATTGGTCCAGAGGTGCTTCACCCATTGCTGGCTGTGGACGGCGGCCTTCTCGAACGGGGTGACCGCGGAGACCGCCCAGACGCGAATCAGGCGGACTTCGCCCGCGTCGCCGGGACGGCGCACCTGTACGGCGAGGCCGACGATCTGGGCGAACAGGATGGCCGCCAGCACGATCAGGTTCTTATAACGGCCGAGGAGTGTATCCATACTGTTGCCGGCAGCGATGCCGGACCTCGCTGGCGGAGGCCCGATCGGTGATGCGGCGTCCTGAGCGAAGCCGGCGCGCGGCGCTCTTCCGCGCTAGTCAATCGATATCTTGCGCAGCAGCTTGAAGTCGCTCAGCATTTTTCCCGTGCCCAGCACCACGCTGCACAACGGGTCGTCGGCGATGGAGACCGGCAGACCGGTTTCCTCGCGGATGCGCTTGTCCAGGTTCTTCAGCAGCGCCCCGCCGCCGGTGAGCACGATGCCACGATCGCTGATGTCGGCCGAAAGCTCCGGAGGCGTGCGTTCCAGGGCCACCCGGATGGCGTTCATGATGGTCGAAACGCACTCGCTCAGCGACTCGCGAATCTCGCTATCGTCGATGGTGATGGTCTTGGGCACGCCTTCGATCAGGTTGCGCCCCTTGATCTCCATGGTCAGCGGCTTCTCCACCGGGTAGGCCGAGCCGATCTCGATCTTGATCTGCTCCGCCGTGCGCTCGCCGATCAGCAGGTTGTACTTGCGCTTCAGGTAATTCATGATGGCTTCGTCCATCTGGTTTCCCGCCATGCGCACCGAGCGCGAATAAACGATGCCGCTGAGCGAAATCACCGCGATGTCCGTGGTGCCGCCGCCGATATCGACGACCATGTTGCCGCTGGGCTCGGTGATGGGCAAGCCGGCACCGATGGCGGCCACCATTGCCTGCTCCACCAGATGAACTTCGCTGGCCTTGGCGCGATAGGCCGAGTCCATCACCGCGCGCTTCTCCACCTGGGTGATCTCGGAAGGCACGCCGATGACGATGCGGGGGTGCACCAGCATCTTGCGGTTGTGCGCCTTCTGGATGAAGTAGTTCAGCATTTTCTCGGTGACCTTGAAATCGGCGATGACACCGTCTTTCATGGGCTTGATGGCGACAATGTTGCCGGGCGTGCGGCCCAGCATCTCCTTGGCCTCCTTGCCCACGGCCTCGACTTCACCGGTGTTCTTGTTGATGGCAACGATGGAGGGCTCGTTCACCACAATCCCTTTGCCGCGGGCGTAAACCAGCGTGTTCGCGGTCCCCAGATCGATGGCGAGATCGCTGGAGAAGACGCTGAACAGCGAACGCATGTTGCTGAAGCGCGAGGAACTGCTATGGAAGCCGTTGGATGACATTTACCTGCCAGTCTTTCGGACGATGGAGCCCGCAATGTTTATGACACAGGCGGCGCAGAAGCACACTCGACCAAATGCCTTAATCCACCCCTTCGAGGGTTTGCTCCGAGGGAACCAGCGGATGGCCCGTGTTGCGACCAGAGTACCACCGGGGGCGGTCGCATGAGAATGTTACTTAAGCCGTAAACAGCCGAAAGGCAGCGGCGCCAGCCGGGACGGATCATGGTACCCCGATCTTTCCAGTGTTCCTCGCGGTAAAATGCCGACCCAACAGGAGCGGCACGCACCTGCGGACCCGGCAAAACCGGAATGAGATTTACTTCACGGTTACTCCGCCCAGCGGGGTCCTGACCAGGTTCATCCAGCGCTCGCCAACCCCCTGGACAAGCGTCAATGAGCCGATTCGCACGGTATGGGAGCCCGCGTACTCGCGCCAGCGCTGCCGGGCGACCTCAAGCACCTTGCTGGCTTCTTCCACGTTATCCATTTTGGCGATGGTGAGATGGGGCATGTAGGGCCAGGGCTCGTTGAAATACAGGGCATCGCGATTGAGCCGGTCATGCAGCTCGCGCATCCGGTAGGCGCCACGGGCGACGCGGATAAAGACGGTGGGAGTGAGAGGAACGAAACTCTCCACATCGCCCATGGTGACCTCGAAGGGCGTGGCCTGTTGGCAAACCTCCGTAAGCAGTTCCAGCGCCTGAGCCTGGGTGCCGTTCAGGGGACGGGGCGGCAGCACGGTGACGTGCGCATCCGCGTGTGTATGCGCGGGATGCAGTTCGCGGCGCAGCTCCTCGACGAAAATCCCCACCGGGCTGCGTACGTATGCAACCACGGCATACACCAGTCCAGTCATGAAGCTCCCATTATAGCGATGAAGGATGCAAGCGATGTGCGCGCCGGCGACGCGGCTCCGCTGCCTGAACTGACGTACGGCATTGTAGAATCGGGGTTTACTCCAGGCTCATCGAAAGAGCACGTATGGCCGAGTCGAAGACGAAACCGCCAGAAACCCGGGCAGCAGGCCGGCGTGCGAAGCCCCCAGCCCCGTTGTACGCCGACCGTTACGATCCGCAGGCGATCGAGCAGAAGTGGTCCGAGCGCTGGGCGCAGAACCCCGAACTCTATCGCGCCTCCACCCCAGCGGACGCAAAGGTGGCCTCCGCCGGGGGCCCCGGTGCAGCACTGAAGAAGTATTACGTTCTGGAGATGCTGCCTTATCCCTCGGGCGCGCTGCACATGGGACACGTGCGCAACTACGCCATCGGCGACGCGCTGGCGCGCTACATGTGGATGCAGGGCTACAACGTGCTGCACCCCATGGGCTGGGACTCCTTCGGCCTTCCGGCGGAGAACGCGGCCATCCAGAACCGGACCCCGCCGAAGCAGTGGACGCTACACAACATCGCCAGCATGAAGCGGCAGATGAAGCGCCTGGGCTTCGCCTACGACTGGTCGAAAGAGGTCACCACCTGTCTGCCGGAGTATTACCGTTGGAACCAGTGGTTCTTCCTCAAGCTCTTCGAGCGCGGCCTGGCGTATCGCAGGAAGAGCAAAGTGAACTGGTGTCCGAAGTGCGCCACCGTGCTGGCCAACGAGCAGGTGCTGCCCAGCGGCTGCTGCTGGCGTCACGAGGACACCCTGGTGGAGCAGCGCGAACTGGAGCAGTGGTTCCTGCGCATCACCGATTACGCCGACGAACTGTTGCAGGGTCTGGACAAGCTGCAGGGCTGGCCGGAAAAGGTGCGCACCATGCAGCGCAACTGGATCGGGCGCAGCGAAGGCACGCTGGTGGATTTCAGGCTGGACGGCGTTGCGGGCCCGGCGGGCGACAGGATCCCGGTCTTCACCACGCGCGTGGACACTATCTACGGCGCGACCTCCCTGCAGCTTGCGCCCGAGCATCCGACGGTGACCGACCTGATCGCCAATAATCCTGAACTGCTGGCCAAAGTTGAGGACCTGATGGCCGAGCAGCGCCGGGCGAAAGAAGCCGGCGACATCGGCGAGATTGAGAAACACGGCGTCTTTACCGAGCGGTATGCGATCAACCCCTTCAACGGCGAACGCGTGCCCATCTGGGTGGCGAATTACGTACTGATGGACTATGGCACCGGCGCAATCATGTCGGTCCCCGCGCACGACGAGCGGGATTACGAATTCGCGAAGAAGTACGGGCTCGACATCCGGGTGGTGATTTATCCCCGGCGGGAGGGCGACGCCTCCAGTGGCGAGCCGAACGAGCCGGTCCTGCCTTTTGTCGAAACCAACAGCCTCGTCATCAACTCCGGCGAGTTCAGCGGCCTGCCCAGTGAGGATGTCATCGCCAGGATGTCGAAGTACGCCGAGGAGCATGGCTTCGGCAAGGCGACCGTGACCTTTCGTCTGAAGGATTGGGGCATCAGCCGGCAGCGCTACTGGGGCACCCCAATTCCGATCATTTACTGCGCGGCTTGCGGCATCGTGCCGGTTCCGGAGAAGGATCTTCCCGTGCTGTTGCCGGAGAATGTGGAGATCACGCTGGCCGGTGACGGGGTCCCCGGCGCGCCCGTTGTTGGCACGACGGGGTGGGGTGGATCGCCGCTGGGCAAAGTCCCGGAGTTCGTGAATGTCAGTTGTCCGAAGTGTGGCGGACGCGCGCACCGCGAGACCGACACCATGGACACCTTCGTCGATTCCTCCTGGTATTTTTACCGCTACACGGATCCCACATTGTCGGACAGACCGCTGGACCCCGACACTGTGGGATACTGGTTTCCCATTGATCAGTACATCGGCGGGGTAGAGCACGCCATCCTGCACCTCATCTACTCGCGCTTCTGGACGAAGGTGATGCGCGACATGGGGCTGGTGCACAACGCCGAGCCGGCGGAACGGCTGTTCACCCAGGGGATGGTGATCAAGGGCGGGGCCAAGATGTCGAAGAGTCTTGGCAATGTGGTTTCGCCCGACGATATGATCGCGCGCTATGGCGCCGACGCCACCCGCATGTACACGCTGTTCGGCGGGCCTCCGGATAGGGATCTGGACTGGCAGGACGACGGGATCAAGGGCATCAGCGGATTTCTGTCGCGCGTCTACCGGTTTGTCGCGCGAAATGCGAACCAGGGCCGTGCAGCGGGGAGTGCCGGGAGTACCGGGCTTTCACCTGCCGCGCGCCGGGTGCAGCGCAAGCTGCACCAGACGATTCGGCGCGTTACGGAAGACTTCGGCGGACGCTGGCACTTCAACACATCCATTGCCGCTGTTATGGAGCTGGTGAACGAACTGTACGCCTACGAGGACAGCGTGCAGCGTGGTGAACCATCCGCTCCCCCGTCGCTGCTCGCTGACGCACAGCACAGGCTGGTGCTGATGCTGGCGCCGTTTGCGCCCTATCTGGCGCATGAACTATGGGAGACGCTGGGCGAGACCTCCGATCTGCTGCGCGCGCCCTGGCCGCAGTACGATGCCGCGCTGGCGAAGGAGGAGGAGGTCGAATATGCCATCCAGGTAAACGGCAAGATTCGCAGCCGCATCGTTGTTCCCGCCGATGCCGGCGAGCAAGAGGTTCGCGAACTCGCACTCGCCGACGAAAAGGTCAAGGCCGCCATTGCGGGCAAGGAAATCATCAAGGTGCTGGTGGTGAAGGGCAGGCTGGTGAATGTAGCGGTGAAATAGCAAGCACCACTGCCTCAATTTCTGATGCAGCCTACCGTTGCACGATAGCGTTTAAAGATGCGTCCTGCTCTTTGTACCAAATTCGCGGGAAAAGCCGAAGCTGCTTTGGTTGCGGCGGTCGAAATTTACAACAAACCTTCTTTTCCGTACCGCGAAGAAACACTTGCTCTACTTGCGATCAATGCTTGGGAACTGCTTTTAAAGGCGAAACTACTCAAAGATGCCAGCAATGATTTCAGAGTGATTCGGGTCTATGAAACGCGCCGCACAAAGTCCGGTAGAACTTCAAGAAAGCTATACCTAAAACGTAACCGAGCGGGTAATCCGCTCACAATCTCCATATTGTCCTGTGTGTCCGTTTTCGACAAAAATCGCATGACTCGCCTTAGTCCGCAGATTAAGTCGAACTTGGAAGCTCTGGTAGCGATCCGGGACGGGGCAGCTCACTACATTAATGCGAGCCCTGTCCTGGCGAAGTAAGTCTTAGAGATTGCGAGCGCTGCCGTCAAGAACTCAGGAGACGCGCGACTGCACCGGGATCGCGGGCGATGGCGAACAGGAGCACGCGTGCAGCCTCTGACGGTTCACGCTTCTCCTGCTCCCATTGCTGAATTGTCCGCACCGAAAGCAGGTAGCGCCGCGCGAACTCCGCCTGTGAGAGGCCGAGCCGTTCTCGCAACGCGCGTACATTGGGACACGGTGGTACGTAGCGAGGCTCGCCCAGGCGGCTTGTCGCGCTGTCGTCCTCGCGCGCGAACCTCGCGATAGCGCGCTCAGAGACGGACGCCAACTTCCTCGCATTCACGCGCCCACCGCCTTTACGGATTTCGGGATTGGTGCGTTTGACGAGCGGCATAAAATTTCTTCCTTTCCGATCTTGATGCTGGCCTTGGTGGAATTATGCGTCGGAAGTTTTCGCGCGCGGTCCAGACCACGACGAGAATCCGGTCCGCTACCTGACCGACCGTTACGAACCGCTGCTCGCCGTATTCGCGCCGGAAGTCTTCCCACTCAACGAAATCGCCTTCGAAAATGCCAGCCGCGTACTCGAAGTCAAAACCGCGCTCACGATAACAGCGGTCGCTCTTGTCACTGTCCCGGCTGAAGCCGTCGAATTCAGGCGATTCCGCAGGATTCATTGTACTCCAGAGACGTATAGGCGGCGCTCGCGCCCTTATCACGTCCGCCTTCTCCAGAACCAGTAGAACGGCGCTCCCAGGAAAACGATGCCAATCCCGATCAGCGTCTCCTTCGGTCGCGTCACCACGGAGTTCAGCGCCCAGGCTCCCGCCATAAAGACGTACAGCGCCGGCAACCAGGGGTATCCGGTGCAGCGATAGGGACGCGGAACCTCCGGCCGGGTGCGCCGCAGCACGAACAGACCCGCAACTGCCGCGACGTACGACAGCACCATCATGAACATCACGTAGGTGTAGAGCTGGTCGAAGCTGCCGCTGAGCGCCAGCACGATCGCCCAGGAGCTGATGGCAACAAGGCTCACGGCGGGCGTGCGGTAGCGCGGATGCAGGCGACCCATGGCGTGAAAGAAGGCTCCGTCGCGGGCCATGGCGAACGACACGCGCGCACTGCTGAGGATGGCGCAGGACATGGCTCCGAAGCACGACAGGGCGATGGTTGCGCTGAGCCAGAGCGCGGCGCCCCGCGAGAAGAGCGATACTGCCGCGGCCTGGGCGATGGTTTCCTCTTTCGCCACCGCCGTGATGGGCAGCGCGTACAGATACACCGCATTCACGGCGAGGTAAATCACGCACACCAGCAGTATGCCCAGCACCAGAGCGCGCGGGAGGACGCGCTGCGGGTCCCTGATCTCGCCGGCGACCCAGGTTACGTAGACCCATCCATCGAAGGCCCAGAACACGCCAATCAGCGCGATCCCGAAGCCGGAGATGACGTGCCCGAGGGTGACCGGCTGCTCCGCCGGAATGCTGAGCGCATAGTTCGACCAGTGCCCGTGGCCAACTGCGACTCCGAGCAGCACGAAGCCGCCGATGGCGGCAAACTTCGCCCAGGTCGCGAGGTTGATCAGCGCCGAGCCGCGCCTCACGCCGGCAATGTTGACCGTGGTCAGCAGTACGATCGAACAGACGGCAACGATATCGCCGCGGGTCAGCGTCCAGGGGCCGATTCGCAGGATTGCAGCGTGAGCGGCAGCGTAGGGAAACACGGCGCCAAAGTAATCGGAGAATCCGACCGCCAGCGCCGCAATGGTGCCGCTCTGGCCGACGGTGAAGATCATCCAGCCATAGAGGAAGGCGGGAAATTCGCCGTACGCCTCGCGCAGGTAAACGTATTGTCCGCCGGCTTCGGGAAACATGGCAGCCATCTCCGCAAAAGCGAAGCAGGCGAGCAGGGAGATGACTCCGCCAACCAGCCACACGCCGAGAAAGAACAGCGGCTTGTGCACGGCCGCGGCGATCTGTCCGGCGGTGAGGAAGATTCCCGAGCCGATGATGCCGCCAACCATTAGCAGCACCGAGTCGGTGAGCGAGAGTCCGCGAAGCAGCGAGATCGGCTGTGCGGCGGGTTCCCGCCTGGTCGGGGCCGGATGCGCCATCGGTTATCCGATGCCGAGGTCTTCGGGCATTTCCAGGGGCGTGCCGCAGACCCGACAGATGACGGCCGAGCAGTCGCCGCAGGTCAGGGGATCGTCCACCTCACGCGCGCAGTTCGGGCAATAGAGCGGCCCGGTATGCTGCTCGCCGTTGGTGGGCGCCGCAGGAGTTTGAGGCATAGCTTCCGGCGACTGTAACATAGACCTTCAGAAACTGCGAGGAGAGATGATCAACGACAGGGCTGTTTCCACTGACGAGCAGATGCGCCGCGAGTTCAACCAGTGGGCCGAGGCCGGCAGGGGCGAGGAGATGGAGCACCACCACATCAACATCACCCAGCAGACGCTGGCGCTGATGAACCTGAAGCCCGGCCAGCGCGTGCTCGATCTCGGCTGCGGCGCGGGTTGGGCGAGCCGGCTGCTGGCGCAACTGGTCGGCGGAGGCGAGCGGCCGGGGCAGGTGGTCGGGCTGGATGTTTCGGACGAGATGATCCGCCGCGCCCGCGCCAATTCCACGGAGTACGACAACATCATCTTTGTTGTCGGATCGGCGCAGCAGATCCCCTGGCAGGAGAACTTCTTCGACAGGGTGCTCTCGGTGGAGTCGTTTTATTACTATGCCGACCAGGACCGCGCGCTCGCGGAGCTGTTCCGTGCGCTGGCGCCAAAAGGCGAGCTGTACATCCTTATCAATCTCTACAAGGACAATCCCTATTCACTGCGCTGGGTCGAAGAGCTGAAGGTGCCGGTGCAGGTGCGCTCGGAGCAGGAGTACATCGCGCTGCTGAAGGCGCACACGTATGAGGATGTTCGTGCCATGCGCATTCCCGACCTGACGCCGACGCCTGACGAGTACAGCGGGAGATGGTTCAGGGATGCGGAAGAGCTGCGTGACTTCAAGCGCATCGGCGCTCTGCTGCTGATCGCCCGCAAGCCGGACTTTCACTCGCCGCCACCGGGCTATGAGGTGTACTGAAGCTTACCGTTTCGCAGAAGCGGTGCCGTGGGCATGTGGGGCGGCCTCCGCGTACAGGGCGTCGATCTCTTTCCTGTAGCGCTCGGCGAGGTGGCGGCGGCGCAGCTTCATGCTGGGAGTCAGAGTGCCGTCAGCGATACTGAGTTCGTCGGGCACGACCAGCACCTTCTTCAGCTTCTCGTATTGGGCCAGGTTCTGGTTCAGTTCCTCGACGATGCTCTGATATAGCGACTGCACCTGATGTGACCTCACCAGTTCCCGGCGCGAGGAGAACCTGACTCCATGCTGGCGCGCCCACTCCTCCAGATCTTCAAAGCTGGGAATGATGAGCACGGCCGGGAAGCGCCGTTTGTCGCCGAGCAGCGCGGCTTCGCCGACAAACTGATTCACCTTGAGCGAGCTCTCGATGGGTTGCGGCGCGATGAACTTGCCACCCGAGGTCTTGATCAGGTCCTTCTTGCGGTCCGTGATCGAGAGGTAGCCGTCCTCATTGATGCTGCCGATATCGCCGGTCCTGAACCAGCCATCCTCGAAGACCGCTTTCGTCTCCTCCGGCATCTTCCAGTAGCCCTTGAAGACCGATGGCGCGCGGACCAGTATTTCCCCGTCCTCGGCGATGCGGACCTCCACATTCGACATGGGCTTGCCCACTGTGCCCAGGCGGTGATTGACGGGATTGTTGAGCGCGATCACCGGAGATGTCTCCGTCAATCCGTATCCTTCGTGAATGCGGATGCCGATATCGGCATACCACGAGGCGATTTCGCGGCCCAGAGGCGCACCGCCGGAGACGAAGACGCGGGCGCGGCCGCCGAGGCCCTCACGGATTTTCGAGAACACAAGGGCGTCGGCCACCTTCCACGAGAACGATGTTGGCGTCTCGCCGCGCAGGATCGTCTCGCGATTGGCCGCTCCCACCGACAGCGCCCATCGGATGAGCAGGCGCTTGATGCCACGTGCCCTGTTCTGCACCTGGTTGTACACCTTCTCGTAAACCCGAGGCACGGCCACGATGAGCGTGGGATGCATCTCGCGCATCACCTGCGGCAGCTCGTCAATCACCGGGCAGTAGGCCAGCGGCATGCCTGCGTAGAACAGCGCGTAATCCAGATGCCTTGCCGTTACGTGCGACAACGGCAGGAACGAGACGCAGAGATCGTCCTTGCCGAAGTCGTACATGTCGAGGGAGACATTCAGGTTCGACGCCAGATTCCCGTGCGTCAGCATCACCCCTTTGGGCGTGCCGGTAGTGCCGGAGGTGTAGATGAGGGTGGCGAGATCGTCGGGCTCGACCGAGCGGCCGATTTCATCCAGTTCGGGATCCTCTTCCTGGGAACCGCTACGCAGGAAGGATTGCATCGGGACCGCATCGGTAATTTCCGGAGCGTCATCCATGAGCACGATGTACTCGAGCGCGGTCTGCTCACGAATGGCGGCAACCTTCTCGTACTGCTTGCGGGTGGAGACAAAGGCGATGCGCGCTTCCGAGTTCTGCACCACATACAGACACTGCTCGGCGGTCTGCGTGGCATAGATGGGGACGTCTACCGCTCCCAGCAGGAGGCTCGCAAAGTCAGTAATGGCCCACTCCGGCCGGTTCTCGCTGAGGATGACAACGCGATCGCCCTTGCGCACTCCCCAGGCCTGCAGCTGCCGCGCGGTGGCATACACCCGGCTCCGCAGCTGGAGTGCGGAGATGGTCCGCCATGTGCCGTCCTGACGCGTGAGCATGACGCGATCGCTGTTGCGCTCGATCATCCGGAAGAAGACGTCGTTGACGGTTCGCAGATTCATGGCTGTTGGGCCCGCATGCCGTTAAGAAAAATGTCCACCACCACGTCGGCGACGTTGGAGAGCTGATAGTCGTGTTCGCTCAGCACCCACGAGGTCACCATCTCATCCAGCGCGCCAAAGAAACAGTTGGCGGCAAACTTGTCCGACATCTCGCGCCGAAACAAGCCGGCCGACTGTCCTTCGCTGATGGCTTCGCGCACCAGACCGAGGTACTCGACCATATGATGATGCGAGAACTCGGAGAGGAAGCGCGTACTCTGCCGCAGCTCCATCTGGAAGACGACCGCCAGGTTGCGGTTCGAACCCAGGGCATCCAGATGAAGGAAGGCCAGCCGCCGCAGCCGCTCCGCCGGATCAGCCAGCTTCCGCAGTTCGGTACGCGCCAGGCTCATGAAGGCGTCGAAGGCCGCATTGATGGCGCTCATCAGAATCTCTTCCTTGCTTTTGAAGTAGAGATAGACGGTGCCATCGGCGACGTTGGCGCGGTCCGCGATGTCGGCAATCCGCGAAGTAAAGAACCCCTTCTCGGCGAAGACGGCCACTGCAGCGTCCAGAATGCGCTGATACTTGTCCGAGTTCCGGTTTACGGGCGGAGAGGTCGTCTCCGTGGAAGCCGAAGCGTGAGGGTCCTGTTTGGGCATGAGAAAAGCAGTCAGCACCTCAGCAGTCAGCTAATCTCGATTGCCTTTATCGCATTCTCTCCCTTGGCCGCGCCGCTTCTATTCCACTTCGTCGTGACCCAAACGCGCCGGGGCTGGATGCTGAATGCCGAGTGCTGACTGCTCTTGAATGAATACTCATTCACTTTATCGTCCGTGTAAAATTTCCGCAATCGGGAATCGCTAACAATACCTGGATGGGATTCCAAATTGAAAATCGCGCCGACTGAGGTCGCCCCAAAGCGATGCGCCATATTGCGCAACGCCAATGCCGTCAGGCATGGGAGAATGTTGCCAAGCCGTTGAGGGTCCAGCATTCGGCAGAGGAGAGAAGCGATGAACAAGCTGTGGATGGCGCTGCTGCTCGCGGCGTCTCTGTTGCCCGCCAGCCATGCAGCCGACAAAAAGGACGAGATGCCGGCGCCGAAGATCAAGGTAGGCGACATGGCGCCTGACTTCACCCTGAAAGACCAGAACGGCAAGCAGGTTTCGCTGCGCGACTTTCGCGGCAAGAAGAACGTTGCGCTCGCCTTCTACATCTTTGCCTTTACCGGCGGTTGAACCAGGCAGATGCAGGCCTTCCAGCAGAACCTCAGCAGGCTGGAAGCCGCCGACACCCAGGTTCTGGGTGTAAGCATGGACTCTTCCTTCTCCAACAAGGCCTGGGCCCAACAGATCGGCGTCACCTTTCCGCTGCTCAGCGATTGGGGCGGCGAGGTGACCAAGGAGTACGGGCTCTACAACCCGCAGTACAAGGCCGCGCGGCGGGTGAACTACCTGATCGACAGGGACGGCAAGGTGATCGCCATGCAGCTGGATTCGGATGCCATCGATCCGGCCAAAGTCGTCGATGCCTGCGAGGCGAGGAAGCTGAACCGGTGAGCGGCGCAGTCGGCCGGGAAGATCGGCCCCATGCGGCTGGACGCTGATCTTCCTCACCAGTTTCCCGCCCGCACAAAACCGATGCCGCGCCAGGCAGGAGAGTGGAAGTGGAGCAGCTTTCGCTTATCGGGAGATGGGAGTGTCCGGGTCTCGCGCCGTTCGAGACCCGGGAATTCGTCCGTCGTGCCCGCCCGGGTCTCAATAACCGTGAGACCCGGGGCACCCAAATCTTAATTGGGATGAACACTGACACCAAAAGCAAACTCGCCGGAGACCCGGCCACCCGCCCAATGGCCCAGTCTCAATCCTCTGTCCCGTCCAGCTATTGGGGCGTGCAACCCTTCTGCTCGTACATCGGCAGATGAGGATTGCAGGGTTGGCCGGCGTACGGATTTCCCGAAGTAAGCCTCCATACCGAAATCGAACCGTCCGCCGCCCTGAAATTGATTGTGCCGTTTCCAATCGCGGCCAGACCCCAGCCCGCCGGCCCCTCACTGAGCCCGCCAAAACGCAATTGGCCGTCCAGGATCGAGTAATTCGCCCGGATCGGGCCCCAGGTAAAGTCGTGATCAGAGAGGATCTGGATAGGGTTTCTTGTCATGCAACCACGGGGCGCAGTTTCGCAGTAGTAATTTCCCATGGCTAGCCTACCGGAAGCACTTGATGGCTTGACCCAGATAGCATCGTCCCCAAATTCATTGAATGTCAGGCTGCCTGGGCCGATTTGGGCCGAGCCCCAGCTATGCAGATATGCTGTATTGGGGCCGAAAGTCACTCTGTTGCCCTGAACCGAGTATGTTCCGCGATAGAAGTCATAGCTCCAAGTACCGTCATCGAGCAATCGAAGATTATGGTTTGTAGAGCAGGCTGCGCCCCGGACGGACTTGCACTGATAGTCGCCGGCTAAGGAGCTGTGCTGCGCCACCAGCAACGTTGCAGCCAGCAACAGGTTTAGATATACAGCTGCCCTGGCGAAGTTACGCATAATTCCCCTCCTGGATTCACATTAACGATCATCGAGTCAGATAGACAACCTTATCGGACGTAACTTACAAAAAAACATCTGTTCTGTTCAGAATTGGTCAAACATCGCTGCGGATTCTCTCCTAGCAAGTTCGTCGACGGTTTACTCCGCTCCAGTCCAACTCGCAAAGATCTGGTGCTGCAAAGCCGTCGGATGTTCAACCTGCTTCAGGGAATAAGTAGCAAACGGGGAGGATCCGAAAATGAGCGTTACGTTTCGTAATTGCCCTTCACGCATAACTGTCAGCTTGAGAAAATCTCCAGGTTTTTTCCCGGAAACAAACTGAAGGAATCCGTCATAATCCACATTTTGCTGATCCGCGCTAATCACTACGTCGCCTACTTCGAGTCCGGATCTCTCCGCTGGACCACCCGGAACGATACTTATCAGCGCAGCCCTGCCTTCGGGAGTACGTACCCGGGTGACTCCCATCCACGCCTTATTAGGATCTAGTTTCTTCTCCACCGTGATACCTGCATATCCAAAGTACGTTTCGTAGGGAAAAGGCTCCTTGCCGCTGATATATCGTCGAACAAAGTCGCTTAGGTTGGCGCCAGACACATGGTTGAGCTCCGCAATTGCATCCTCTGGCTCATATCCAGGGTTCGGGAAAGCATAATGCTGATACAGCATCCGCATCCAATCATCTAGAGAAGCTTTGTTGCCGCTCGACTGGCGAATGGCAAAATCCAGCAAATGACCAACCAGTTGACCTCCGTCGTAGTAATTACCTAGTGTGTTTGAGAGGTTCGTCTCCCCGCCGGAAGATTGGCGCATCCAGGTGTCCCAGGCCGAATCTTCTGAGCCATTGACAAAAGCAAATACAGGATTTACGTCGTTACTCAAGAACCAGGCGTCGCGGCTAGTGTCTTCCAAGCTGCGTTCCCTCACCCAGGGTGACTCATAATCGCTAATGAGGCCTGCAATGGAGTTAAGGTAATCAGTCGGTGTGATCAGGCCTGCGCGTAACAACATTAGCTCCTCATAGTAGGCTGTCATGCCTTCGACAATCCACAACGACGGAGTAATAGCTTCCTTCGAATAATCAAAAGGTCCTAGAGGCTTTGGGCGGAACCGCTTTCCGTTCCAGGCGTGAAAAAATTCGTGGGCGCTTTGAGTTAGTTTGTGCTGATAGGCATTGCCTTCCCAGTCCTGTTCTTGAGTGTCATCCCAGTCGCTTGAGAATCCGATTTGGGTCGAGTTTCGATGCTCTAACGCTCGGGTGTTTTTCGGCGAGATGTGGTAAATGAACCAATAGGCGTCGAATGGAGCTGGTCGAACAGCACCCGGCGGAGCAAACATCTTCACCTCGAGCTCCACGATCTTCTGAAGGTCCGAAACGAATTTCGCAAAGTCTTTTTGCCCTAGGGTATCGTGTACGACCACGTGGTATGTTGTCCCAGCTATGATGAAATCCTGCTCCTGAAAGTTTGAGACTTCGATGGTTGAATCAACGAATTCGTCGTAATCACTTGCCTCATAAACTCCCGGAGAACTGGACCTCATGGCCGTCGCAATCCGCCATTGCTCCGGAGCTTCTACAACCAGCCGTATGGGCTTCGACTTTCCATCTGTCATGTACATCCAGACGGACGGCCCGGAGATGAACGCGTGGCGGTCGTCATATTGTGACCACTGCGGCAGCATTGTGTTCGCGTAAACCTGATACCGGACGGTTACAGCATTAGAGCCGGCGAGCTGTATGCGCCAGGTCTGCTTATCAATTTTTTCCCAATTGAGGCTATGACCGGCCGAATCCTGAGCCTCGAAGTGTTGCACGAGGGCAGCGTAGTTGTTGATGGTGTAAGAACCAGGACACCACGCTGGCATCGCGAATTCTACCGTAGGCTGTTTCAGGTCGCTGGCCTGGATTTGGACCTCCAACAGGTGTGTATTCGCTCCCAGAAACCTCAGCTGATACGCGACCGAATCCATGGCGGCTGTTGTTCCAACCAGCAGCAGAAGGGCGCACATCGTTAGCGCCTTGCCGCGCAGATTCAGCGAAGGCATAGAAAAGGAGCGGCGCACAACCGTTGCGTGTCCGGCGGACGGTCTATCGGGCGAATGGTCATCCGGCTGTCGGATCATTGATCTCACCTGGGAGTTGCGTCGGGCTGCAGTCCCGCTGGCTGCGCCATTTCGAATGGCCAGGTAGACAGATGTGTCAATTGGATCATGTTATGAGAGTCCTGATAGGAAGCTTCAGGCCAGACGGCGAGCAGGTTAGACACCTGTCTTACTCCTGTAGCCTCTCTGGCCGCTTCACCGGCAGCTAATCGGTCCGATTCCGAAACGACGGTTCCAAGCAAGGTGACATTGCCGTTTGTCACGATGACCTGTCCGCCGCCCCCGACTCCAAAGAAAATGATAGAAGTGCGATGGAGGGAGAAGATGGCGTCTGTAACCGCCTCCTGGATTTTCTGGTCCGCCGCTTGGTTTGGCTTTGGATCTGCTTCAGAGGTCCGGGATTGGGTACAGCCCTGGATGTCCATCAACGCAACAAAGCACAATAGGGTGCAGACGGATGCGAGAAACGGAGTCTTCATTAAGCCCATCCTTACTGTTACAAGCTGCAGAGCTATGACCGGCGTGTCTGTGCTTAACTGCGGGATTGAGCGCAATCCTGCATTCAGGCATCACACCAGTCGGATGCCCATCTGAGGGTCACAACAAAAAGGGACGGGGCTTTTGTAAGTGAGCTTCGTAGTGAATATCTGTGACGCCAATCACGAGGGCACGTGACTAGCACGACGGCCAGATGTCGTGACAGCATGCAACTGATCGGGTGAGTCTTTGACCTTATCCCCCAAAAATGGCGATCGAAATGCGCCGGGTGCCCCACACATTCGCCCGGTTTGCGAATGTGTGGGAAAACAGATCACCGGGGCAGGCAGCGCCCGTCACAGGGCGGTTGGCCCACGCAAGTACAGTGTGGATTAAAGATCGTGAGGGTGCCCCGCTCAAGCCGGTTCTGCTTGGGCGGGGATTCTCATCCCCAATCACAGACGGCTCTGAGGCGTCGCTGTAATCTCAACCCATGCCCTGGGGACTGAAGCGATATCAGCAAGCCCGTGACCTTCACTTCATCACCTTCAGTTGCTATCGCCGTTTTCAGGCCGCCAGCGGGTCGTCCTTGCTCTTGTTCTGGTTGTCCTTCTGGCGGAATCCGGGATCCTGGTCCTGCATTACACCTTCGGGATTGACTTCCGTGTCGCGGTCGAGCTCGTTTCTGCCGTGCGGCTCGCCCGTGTGCTCTTCATTTTGCCCGGGCTCGGGAAAATCGCTATTGGCGGTTTTCAGCAGCGGGTCTTGGTCGCGATGGCCGCTTTGCCCACGTAGCGAAGTATTGGTCTTTTGCCCGCGCCTGTCCTGCTCCACCGCGCCCTTGCCGGCATCTTCATCGCCGGAGTTCTGCAAATTCAGTGGCATCAGTCTCATCTCCTCTTGGAAAGATGAGAATGCGAAAGGCTGCTGTTGCCTCGTGGACCGGGCTGCGGGTGAAGAGTGCCCAATCACCAGCGTTCGCTAAAAAAACAGGCCGGCACATGTTCCTGCCGGCTGCTCGTTCTGATGGGAGCTGGTCCCCGAGACTGCTGAAAAGGTGTAATAAAACCCTCGCGGCCTGAAGGCCGCGAGGGATAGCGAGAATAGAGGGCTTAGACGCCGGCCTAAAGGCCAGCTCTGCCCGAATCGCTTTGAATCGTGAGTTTTTTCAGCAACCCGCTAGGTCTCAAGCGCCGCCACCTCAATGTCCGGTTCCTCGCTGGGGATTTCGCCCTTTATCGTCCTGAGGCCATACTCAAAGCCTTTGTCGAAGGCCTTCAGGTTCAGCTCGCGATAGGCCTCGGGCACAGAGGCCGCAACCGCCTTGCGCAGGGCGTCGGCGTCCAGCGCCTGCGAAACCGATCCGAAGAAGCCGACCATCACGATGTTGAGGACCATCTTCTTGCCCAGCTCTTCGGCGATGCGGGTGGCAGGGATGCTATACACCCGCACGCCCGCCGGCAGCTCGCCGATCCGCACCAGGTCTTCCTCGATGATGAGGATGCCGTTCGGATTGATCTGCGGGCTGAACAGCGTGTAGGCCTCCTGCGACATCACCACCAGGATGTCAGGATGGGTGACATAGGGGTAGAGCACGGGAGTATCGGACAGGATGACCTGCGAACTGCATGCCCCGCCCCGGGCTTCGGGCCCGAAGCTCTGGGTCATGGTGGAGTAGCCGTTCTGGTAGATGCAGCCGGCCTTGCCGATGACGACGGCCGACAGAATAACGCCCTGTCCGCCGAATCCCGCGATGCGGATTTCCGTTACTGGCATGAACACGCCTCCGTTTCCACGTACTCGTCGCCGAGAGCATCGGCCATGGTGTCGTGCATCAGACCGCCGTAATCGTTGCGCTCGCGATCCACAAACTTGCCGACGACGATCTCGCCGCTTCTGCTCAGGGCGACTTCGCTGGTCGGCGCGCCGTTGCGTACCTTGCTGACCTGCTTGTAGAACTTCATGGTATCCAGCCCGTCGCCCATCTTGTTGCGGCGCTGGTAGAGCGTGGGACAGGGCGACAGCACCTCGATGAAGCTGAAGCCCTTCTTGGCGAACATCTCCTGCATGGAGCGCGCCAGCTGCTTGACGTGGAAGACCGTCCAGCGCGCCACGTAAACCGCTCCCGCCGCCTCCACCAGATACGGCAGGTTGAAAGCCGGATCGTAAGTGCCATAGGGATTGGTCGAGGTAATCACCGATCCCGGAGTAGTCGGCGCAGTCTGGCCGCCGGTCATGGCATAGATGAGGTTGTTGATGCAGACCACTTTCAGGTCGACATTGCGCCGGGCGGCATGAATCAGGTGATTGCCGCCGATGGCGAACAGATCGCCGTCGCCCGAATACACCACGACGTTCAGCTTGGGATTGGCCAGCTTCAGGCCGGTGGCGAAGGGAATGGCGCGGCCGTGTGTGGTGTGGAAGGAGTCCAGGTTGACGTAACCGGCGACGCGCCCGGTGCAGCCGATGCCGGAAACGATCGCCAGGTTCTTCAGCTCGACTTTGGCATCGATGAGGGCGTGGGCGAAAGAGTTGACGCTGGTGCCGATGCCGCAGCCCGGACACCAGATGTGGGGAATGCGGTCCATGCGCAGGAACTGCTCGACCGGGTTCTGTGGAACAGCAACTTCGCTCATCGCGCCACCTCCATGATGGCCTGCAGAATGTCTTCCGGCCTGTGAACGCTGCCGCCGGCATGCGGCACATGCCGTACCACCGCCTGGCCCGCGGCAGCACGCTCCACCTCGCGCACCATCTGGCCCAGGTTCAGCTCCGGTACCACGAACGCCTTCACCCGGGCGGCAATGCTGGCGATCTGCTTTTCGGGGAAAGGCCATGCCGTGATGATCCGGAACTTGCCGACCTTCACGCCCTTCTGCCGTGCCATCCCGATAGCACGTTGCGCCACCCGTGAGGTAATTCCATAGGAGACAACCACCACCTCGGCGCCCTCGATCTGCTCTTCCTCGAACAGAATGATCTGGTCGGCGTTGCGGTTGATCTTCTCCACCAGCCGCTTCACCAGGCGGTCCTGGACGGCGGGCCGCATGTCGGGATAGCCGCGCTCGTCGTGCGTCAGGCCGGTGACGTGCACGTTGTAGCCTTCGGCGATGCGCGGCATGTCGGGCACGAGGTCCTCGTTGGGCTGGAAAGCTTTGAACGCCTCCGGCGGCAGTTTGGTGTAACGGCGCGGTTCAACCTCGATCTGCTCGGGGGTGGGGATGACGACCTTTTCCGTCATGTGGCCGACAACTTCATCCAGCATGACGAACACCGGGCAGCGATACTTCTCGGCGTAGTTGAAGGCGGCGATGGTCAGATCGAAGCACTCCTGAGGCGAATTCGGGCACAGAGCGATAATCGCGTAATCGCCGTGCGAACCCCAGCGCGCCTGCATCATGTCGGCCTGGGCAGGAAGCGTGGGCAGGCCGGTGGAAGGTCCGCCGCGCTGCACATTGACGAAGACGCAGGGAGTTTCCGTCATGGCGGCGTAACCGATGTGCTCCATCATCAGCGAGAAGCCCGGCCCGGAGGTCACGGTGAAAGCCTTGGCTCCGCCCCACACCGCGCCCTGGAGCGTGATCGAGGCGGCCAGTTCGTCCTCCATCTGGATGAAGGTGCCGCCGACCGTGGGAATGCGGGCGGCGAAGCGCTCCACGACCTCGGTGGAAGGCGTTATGGGATATCCGGAGGCAAAGCGCGCGCCCGCGGCCAATGCTCCTTCACAGCAGGCGTGATCGCCATCGAGAAAATGCGTGCCGGTCAGCACTCCGGCGGGATCAGCGTGCATCCTGCTCCTCCTTTGCCTGGGCCGGCGCCGGAGACGGCGCTGCGGCGCCGGCCGTCTCATTCACGGTCGCGCTCGGCTCGCCGGTTTTTGCGGGCGCTGGCACTTTGAAGCCGAAGATTGCGAAGTCGGGACAATACATGCCGCACAGGTCGCAGCCGCTGCACTTTTCGGGATTGACCATGTATGGCGTGTGATATCCGCGGGTATTAAAAGCGGAGGAGAGCGCCAGCACGTGAGTGGGACAAAACTCCACGCAGAAACCGCAGGCTTTGCACCGCTCCACGACGATCTGCACCGAACCTTTGGCCATTGCTGCCCTTTCTTGTCTGCAGGACTATCGGAAGGGACCTGCTGTGCCTCGCGAATCCGTTCGTTACCTGGAATTGCGTTGCGGCCTGGAGGCTCACCCCGTCCCCAACGATGGTTCGATTCTTGACCACGCACGGGCCGAGCCGAAGTGATGCAGGTCACAGGGCGATGTGAGGACAGAACATCGTGTGAGCCCAAGGATGGAAGGTGTCCTGCCGGCCGTCGGTCGGGGGGACCGGGCATGTATCCGTACCTGCCCTCGCGCTGGGAATCCGGCCGCAGGTCACCCGGCTATCTGCCGGAGCGGCCTGCCGGGACGCTCCATGTCTCACCCCGACGTGACCGCCCTCACAGCAGAACCGCCGGCTCTGGCTCACCATATGAATGAGGAGCAAAGTGTCCCCACATATGGGTCTAATGACGCTTTCAGAACGCTATGAAACGAGTCCTCATCCTAGGTGCTGCAGGACGAGATTTTCATGACTTCAACGTAGCTTTTCGCAACAATCCCGAGTTCCACGTCGTAGCCTTCACTGCCGCCCAGATTCCCGACATCGCCGGACGCCGCTATCCGGCACAGTTTGCCGGCAACCTTTATCCCGACGGAATTCCCATCCTGGAGGAAGACCGGATGGAGCAGATCATCCGCGACGAGGGGGTAGATGTGGTGGTGTTTGCCTACAGCGACGTGGCGTACGCGACGCTCATGCATCTGGCCTCGCGCGCCGCCGCCGCGGGCGCCGACTTCTGGCTGCTGGCCGCCGCCCGCACGCAGTTGGCAGCAAAGGTGCCCATCATTTCGGTATGTGCGGTGCGCACCGGATGCGGCAAGAGCCCGGTCTCGCGGCGGGTGGCGAGCGAGCTTCGCAGGCTCGGTTGGAAACCGGTCGTGGTCCGTCATCCTATGCCGTACGGTGATCTGGCAGCGCAGCGCGCACAGCGTTTCGGCTCGCTGGCCGACCTCGACAAGCATCTCTGCACTATCGAAGAACGCGAGGAGTACGAGCCTCACATCATGGAGGGCACCACCGTTTATGCGGGCGTGGACTACCTCGACATTCTGCGTCAGGC
>DATJAI010000101.1:0-23775 GCA_035516415.1 Binatia bacterium
TGCCCGATGCCCAGTGGCGCGCCGGCAACTATCCTCCTTCCAATCTGGAGGAGGCGCGGAAGGTGATTCCCGGATTTGAAGTGCCGCAGGCCGCCGCTGCAGCGCATGAAAAGCGGGAAGCGAAGGAGAAGGATAAGGACAGCGATAAGGACAAAGAGAAGGACAAGGAGGCAGGAGAAGAAAGCGGGAGTGGGCAGATTCTGCTGTTCGCCAGGAACCTCACTCCGGCTGCGGCAACCTTTCAAGGAGCGAATAACGGGACCTTCGTCTTCCGCCTGAATGCCGACTCGTTCAAGCGCGGCGAATTCAAGTACAAATTCGTGGTCGAGGCGCTCACTTCTGGCAGCTTTGGCCTCGAGGGGAATGCGATACCGTTTCTCGCTCCGGTAACCGGCCAACAATTTCCCATCGCGCCTAATACTGCCGCACAGTAACGATCGCCCTACGGCGCGAAGTAACTGGAGATATCGACCACCAGCTGTGTAGTGCCCGAGGCATAAGCGTTGGTCTTGCCGTTTTGGTTACCGACGATGGCCATGTTGGAGGTGACGGCGCCATCCACCGCATTCAGGGTCGACGCCAGCGGCTGGTCGTCGCCATCGGGCCACAACGTGAGATAACCGAGCGCACCCGCGGGCACAACCGTCACATTGAAGACATAAGCCTGCACGGAGCTCGGAATCGCGCACGAACTGCCGGAGACATCGACTGGCGGCTCCAACTCGCCACTGAACCCTCCGCTCGCCTGACGCGTGTCCAGAACGCGACAGGGAGTCACGGGATAGAGCCCCAGGCCGCCGCTGCCGGGAGCGGCGAAGTACCCGCTGATGTCGGCGATTAGCTGCGTGTTCTGATCGGCATAGACCGCAATCGCGCCGCCCGCTCCGGCGGGGACAATGGCGGCGTTGGCAACGATGGTCGCAGTCGGATTATTCAACGTGGAAACCAGCGGCTGGCTTTGGCCTACCGGCCACACCGTTAAGTATCCGAGCGGCGTGCCTCCCACCGGCACCACGGTGAAGTTCATCGAGTAGGCCTGCGCATTCGACGGAATCTGGCAGGCGCTGGACAGCACCGGGAAGTCGCGCTCTTGCTGTCCCACTAAGGCAGGCCCACCCAAATCGCCGCTCGCGTTGCGAGTGTCCAGCACGCGACAGGGTGATAGCGGATAAAACTGCAGCGTCTGCGATGATGGCGTCTGAAAATAGCCGTCAATGTCCAGTACAACGTCCGTCGTATTGCTGGCGAAGACGCTGACCGCGCCGTTTGTCCCGGCGGGGATGAGCGCCGCGTTGGCCTTCACTCGGCCATCCAGAGAGTTCAGCGTCGAGACCACCGGCTGCTGCTGGTCCGTCGGCCAGATCGTCAGGTATCCCAACGTCCCGCCGGACGGAGGCACAACCGTCACGTTCAGCGAATAAGCGATCACCGTGCCTGGTATGTTGCACGCTCCTGCCGGAATCGCGAAGCTGCGCGATGCGCCGCCGGCGATGGCCGGACCGCCAAATGGTCCTTTAGCCAGGCGGGTGTCGACCACGCGACAGGGCGTGGCCGGAACGAATTGCGGCGTTCCTGCCGGCGGCGGAGGCGGCGGTGGGGCAGTCCAGCTAATCACGGAAACCGAGTTGGAGCCGCTGTTGACCACATAGATTGTGTTGGTAACCGAATTGACGGCGACCGCCATCGGAAAATGTCCCACCGTTAACGGCGTGGTGGCATGAGTCGCTCCGTCAATAATGATGGCAGCGCCCTCATAGGCGCCGTTGGCGACGTACGCCTGGTTCGTGGTCGGATTGACGTCGACCGCAGCGGGCGAGCCACCTACGATTACGGTGCTGGTGGTCAGCGTCGCACCATCGATGACGGTCGTCGCGCCCTGCCCGGCGTCGGTCACGTAAATCTGGTTGTGCACGGCGTCCGCAGCGACGGCGTCGGGCGCCGCTCCCACAGCAACGATGGTGACGGATTGCGTGGCGCCGTCAATCACCGCCACATCGTTCGAGATGGAGTCGACCACGTAGGCTTTGTTGGTAGCCGCATTCACCGCTACCGCATGAGGATCGTGCCCAACGCCAGCCGTCGTAGTCGTGTTCGTCGTCCCGTCGATGATGGTCACGGTGTCATTGCCGCAGTTGGCGACGTACACCGTATTGGCGGTGGAATTCACCGCAAGCGCGCAGGGGTAATAGCCTGCGGTTATATTGCTGGAGTTGTTGGTTGCGCCGTCGATGACGGTCACTGTGCCGGAGGCGTAATTGGCGACGTAGATCTTGTTGGTGACCGCATTCACTGCAATGGCCACCGGATACCGGCCCACGTTGACCGTCGACGTGCTGTTGCTCACGCCATCGATCACGGTGACGGTGTTGTCATCGCCGTTGGCGATGTAAATCATATTGCTCGCCGCATTCACCGCAACCGCGTCTGGACCGGCTCCTGTCGGCACCGTGGTCACTCCGTTGGTAGCGCCTGCGAGGACGCTGACGCTGTTGCCAAGTTCGTTGACCACATAGATATTGTCGGTTGCGGAGTTGACAGCAACCGCAATGGGATCGGCGCCCACCGGAATCGTGCTGACGGTCTGCGCCGCAACGGGCAGCGTGGCGGCCACGATTGCGGCCACCATAAGCACGCGGCTGCCCGACGCGCACGGCGAACTTAGTCTGCGGAGCAGAAGGAAAACTCCCGGAGGGTCTTCTATCAGGGCCGGCAATGCTTCGCCGATTGGGAGGAGAAAAACCGAAGGCGCGAGCGCCTGAACGCAAGTCGCTCGTCCTGCCTACCTGGTTGTAGCGATCGAATTCACCCTAGCGTAGTGCGGCATACGCGAGCAATGTCCTGCGTCACATTTCCCGGTTAACGTTCCGGAACGGGAACGGGCTCGCCTTCTGATGAAGCCGGCGCCGCAGGACCACGCGCCCGCGGGACTCGTCAGCCGTGCTCCGGCGCTGTAGGATGTGTATGCACTTATGGAGCGTCTATGACCCCCGCACTGGCCGAATTGGAGCCCAGGCAAGTCTGGAAACATTTTGCCGCGCTGGCGGCGATCCCGCGCCCCTCGACAAAGGAAGCCGCTGCCCGCGAGTATGTGCTGTCCATTGCCGCGAAGCACAAGCTGGAAGCTGTCCACGACCACGTCGGCAATACGGTAGTTCGCAAGCCGGCCCACCCCGGCCGCGAAACCGCGCCCATGGCTCTGCTGCAAGGCCATCTCGACATGGTGTGCGAGAAGAATGAAGGCACCGCACACAACTTTGACTCCGATCCCATCCAGGTACGCCGCGAAGGAGACTGGCTGAAAGCCAACGGCACGACTCTGGGCGCCGACAATGGCGTTGGGGTGGCGGCCGCGCTGGCAGTGATGGAGAGCACCGACATCGCTCATGGTCCGCTGGAGTTCGTCTTCACCATCGATGAGGAGACTGGACTGACCGGCGCGGCGGAGTTCCCGCCCGGCCTGCTGCACTCCCAATACTTTCTCAATCTGGACAACGAAGAAAAGGACACGATCTGCATCGGCTGTGCGGGCGGCGTGAAAACGACCGCGCGCCGCAAGATCAAGCTGCAGGTGCCCGCGGGTAACTCAGCCTGGCGCATTAAGGTTTCCGGGCTGAAGGGAGGCCACTCCGGTGTGGACATTCATCTCGGCCGCGGCAATGCTCTCCGCATTCTCGCCGGCATCCTGCAAAGTCTGATGGATCGCCTGCCGGTGGAGATCGCCGATTTGACCGGCGGAAGCGCGCAGAATGCTATCCCGCGCGAGGCTGCAGCGATGATCGTTCTGGACGGTAGTCGCGAGCACGAACTAAAGTCGCTGCTGGCGGAGCTTGAGGCCGACCACAAAGCCGACCTCGGCAGCTTCGATCCTGAGGTGAAGATCACGGTCGATAAGGTTGATAGTCCTGCGAAGGTCTTCTCCGCCGAGGACGCGCGCCGGTCGGTTCACCTGCTGGCCACCTTGCACCACGGCATTCTCGCCATGAGTCCCGACGTGCCCGGCCTGGTGCAGAACTCCACGAATCTGGCTACGGTGGCCACCAAAGGCGATGTGGTCGAAATTGTCACCAGCCAGCGCAGCGCCATCGCCAGCAGCAAGAATGCGGCGGCCCGCATGGTGGCGACGGCCTGCAAGTTGGCGGGATTTGAGACGGAACCCAGCGGTGGATATCCCGGCTGGAAGCCGGAGCCCAACAGCGACATCGTGCGCAAGCTGCAATCCGTGCACGAGAAGGTCTTCGGACATCCCGCAAAGCTGATTGCCATGCACGCCGGCCTGGAGTGCGGCGTGATCGGCGAAAAGTATCCCGGAATGCAGATGGTCTCTTTCGGTCCGACGATCGTCAATCCGCATAGCCCCGATGAACGGGTTGAGATCTCTTCCGTCGAAGGCTTCTGGAAATATCTTAAGGCGATATTAGAGGCGATTTGAAGTGCAGAGAGCCGACCTGGATCCGTTAACTTTGCCGGCTCTGCGGATGCCGGCCTTTGTTCCCCGGCGTTACCAGCCGGGAGACACCGGTACCTGGTCAGGACATCTCGCCTTCGCCAGCGAATTAATCCAGGCAATCCAACCTGAGCTTCTCGTCGAGCTGGGAACTCATTGGGGAGAATCGTACTTTTGCTTCTGCCAGACGATAGCGGACCATGGACTGAGCTGTTCTTGCTATGCCGTCGACCACTGGCATGGAGAACGCCATTCCGGCGAATATGGTGAAGAAGTTTATAACGACGTTCGCCGTTATAACGAGCAATACTACAAGGCTTTTTCCTATCTCGTTCGCTCCGACTTCAGCGCCGCGCTGGGCCAGTTCAGTGATGAAAGCATAGACCTGCTTCACATCGATGGTTTGCATACCTATGAAGCTTGCAGTCACGATTTCTGGAGCTGGCTGCCCAAAGTCAAGCCCGGCGGTATAGTCCTTCTTCATGATATTTGCGCGCGTCATGCTGATTTTGGCCTGTGGCGCTTGTGGGAAGAAATTAACGCCCGCTTCACCGATACCTTTGAATTTCGCCATAGCTGGGGACTGGGAGTTGTTCGCAAGCCGGGCGGAAGCGATAAGCCGGAGTTTCTGCGCAACCTATTCCAGAGTACGCCGGCCGTGCAGGAGCAGATCCGCCGGCGCTATGCGATTTATGCTTCGCATTTGGAAAACCTTCTGCTGCGCTCCGGAGTTTTCGCTCCACAAGCGGAGGACATCAGTGTATGTGGCGCGGCCGCTCCGGTACAAGTCCGTGTCCGGGCGGGAGAACCCGGGTCGGCGAAAGAACCATCGACTTGTAGTCAGGTGGTTACACCTGGAGAGTGGACAACGCTCTCTTTCGAGCTTCCTCCTCTCGCTGGGAATGATGTGCTGCAACTGCTTCCATCTGATCGAACCTCCATCATAGAGATCCGTGAAGTATCTTTGTATGCGAACAGCGGTGTGCTGTTATCTCGTTTCAGCGGAGCGGCGGTAGCTGCCTGCTTTTCACTGTCCGGCACGGTAGCTTCGTTTCGAGACAACCATCGCTGTCTGCTTTTCAGCTATGGGAGCGAACCCGTCCTGGCTGTCTTGTCGGACAGCGACAGAGGAGAGACGCCTGGCCGGATGGAAATTACCATGCGCATCGATCTGATGCCGGCTGTGACACCGGCATTAAGTTCATTGATGGAAGATGCGTCCGGCGTTAGCGGTGATGGAAGCGGCCTGCCCGCTCAGCTTAATAGTGCGCGCGCGCACCTGCGCTCCCTTCGCGAAAAGCTTGCGAATTCTGCCGCCGAAGTTGCCTCGCTGAAGGCGCAGCTGGAAGGCATCACCAAGTCGAAGTCGTGGCGTGTGACCGCCCCGCTGCGCCGCCTCACGGAAGGCGTCCGGAACAAGCATTAGCCGTTCATTTCTGGTGCGACTATCCAGCATGATGAGCCGAGGTCCAGACGCCGGCAAAGTTGAGCAACGTCCCGGCGTTTCCATTCTGATTCCTGCTTATGGCGCTGCCGAGGCCCTGGAAGTCTGTCTGGGGAGCCTCGCGCGGTATGCCCCTCCTGACTACGCGATCACCATACTCGACGATGGAACGCCGGACGACAGCATTGAGAAGGTATATCGTGCTGCGCAGCGCCGTATCGTCCGGCTCGGTTATTACCGCAGCGATGCGAATCGCGGTTTTGTGAGTATCTGTAATTGGGGATATAAGAATATCCGTGAGCCGGGCTGCGACCTGCTGCTGCTGAACTCCGACACCGAAGTTACTGCCGGTTCGCTGGAAGAGATGCAGGCTGTACTCTACCTTCACGATCGCCATGCAGTGGTCACGCCTAGAAGTAATAATGGAACAATTTTCTCCGTACCGTGGGTTGGTGGGCTGCTCCCGGAAAATGAATCCTACGAGGTATGGAGTAAACTGCGGCATCTGCTACCACGCTATCAAGTCATGCCAACCGCGGTTGGTTTCTGCATGATGATCAAGAACGAGGCTCTCGAGCGGTTTGGTCTGTTCGACGAAATATACAGTCCGGGCTATAACGAAGAAAACGACTTTGTGTGCCGCATTAACCGCTTTGGCTATTCTGCTGTCTCCGCCAATTGGGCGTACGTCTATCACCGCGAGCGCGGTTCCTTCGGCCAGCGGCGGGCGGCGCTCGAGGCAGCTAACAGCAAGAAGCTGACGGACCGCTATCCCGAGTATCACCGCAAGGTCGACGACTATTCCCGCTACTTTATGGATCCGGTGGAAGTATTTGCCAGGCTCTACGCGCCGCACAAGCCGCGTTTTCTGTTCGACCTTCGCGACTTGCAACCCAGCCGCTACGGAACGTCGGAAGTTGCGTTCAATCTGTTGCGCGAAATCGGCCAATGCCTGGGACAAGATATAGAGCTCTATGTGGGCGTTGGAGACGCCCGCAGCTTCTTTGCCGCGGAACTAGCCGGTTTCAAGCTCTATGACAGCCGGAGCGATGACTTGATGTTGTTTGACCTGGCCTTCCGTCCGTTCCAGATCTTCGCGTGGACAGAATTCCGCAATCTCAACATGGTCGCGCCGCGACTCTGCTATCTGCTGCACGACATCATTATGGTTCGCTGCGAATACCTCAATTCCCCCGAGCGGCAAATCCTCTTTCGCAAAGCTGCGGAGCTAAGCGATCGCGTGATCACGATCAGTGAATATTCGAAGCAGGATTTCGAGCGATTTTATGGCATGAGCATGCCAATGTCCATCGAGCACCACGGAACTATGTTTGCGACGAATAAAGTAGATGGCAGAACTGCAGGCAGCTACATACTAATCATGGGAAATAATTATGCCCACAAGGGCGTCAGGGAAGCGGTTGAACAACTACAGGACAGTCCCTGGCCGATTGTGGTGATTGGTGGTGAACCAGATCGAACTGTGCACCATAGCATAAGCTGGTATAAGAGCGGAGCAATTCCACCGCAGGAGATAAGCGACCTCTTCCGGAGCGCCCGGATGCTGGTCTATCCCAGCCACTATGAGGGTTTCGGACTGCCGGTGATTGACGCTCTGGCGCTGGGAATTCCGGTGATTGCGCTGGATACGGCCATAAACCGGGAGTTGGCTGATCTCACCGCAGATCCGAATCTGCATCGCATCTCCTCGATTCACGATCTGACTGCTTTGGTGTCGCGGCTTTTCGATCAGCAAGTCACGTCGCCGGCACGGCCGGCGCGGACGTGGTCTCAAGTTGCTGAGGAGTACGTCGCCATTTTCCGCGAGATGCTGTCGCAGCCTGTCGACGTTGACCGGCTTCGGCGGCGATGGGAACTTATTCGAACCGTGCAGTCCGTTGGCCGCTGGTGAAACGGTGTGACGCCGGTGACGTTTCCTCTCATGCTATGATTTTCAATTCATGCCTGTGACACAGATCCCGTATCCGCCGGTTGAACTACGCACGCTGGTAAGTCCGAATGTCGACGACAGCTACTACGACAATCCGACCGGGAACTATGTTTTTGGACCGCTGAATTTTGGGCCGCTGGCTGCCGGCGAGGCCTACCAGCGAATCTTTGATTTTGGCTGTGGCTGCGGCCGTGAGGCACGCCGCCTCTTACTGCAGAAGGACAGGCCGAAGCTGTACGTCGGATTGGATATAAGTCCTCCGATGATCCAGTGGTGCCGGGACAACCTGGAGGTCGACAATTTTTCCTTTCATCATCATGATGTATGGAGCATAAGCTACGCTCCGGATAATTCGCGCAACCGTACTCTTCCCATCGCGCACCTCGGCTCGAACTTCAGCTTGATCGAAGCTAACTCAGTCTTCACTCACTTATGTTCTGACCAGACGGAGTTCTATCTTCGCGAAATGGTCAAGATGCTTTCCGACAAAGGGATCATTCGGCTGACCATCTTTTTTTTCAATAAGAAGTGGTTCCCGATGATGGGGGATAGTAATAACACGCTATTTGTCGACGAACGCGATCCTACGCAAGCTGTCTATTATGATTGGAACTACTTTCGCGAGCTGGTGAAGTCATTGGGATACCGCATTGCCCAGGTCCAATGGACAGAAGTGCCGGGCTTTCACAACATCGTAGTTCTCGCCAGGAATCGGAAGTTTTCCGACCTCGGTGACTCCATTCCTCCCGCGAGCGTTTTTGGGTTTGCCGAGAATCCCGCGCAGCCACTTCAGCCTGACCGGCGATCTCTATGGCAGCGTCTATTTCGGAGCTGACGGACCCAGGGCTGCTTGCCCACTGGGCTACGTATCTTTTTGGGAACATGCGAAGCAAAAACCAACCGAAAGTATTGCGCCCGCTATTACGGAGGTGTATGTTCGACTCCCACTAAGGTTTGCATCCAGGGATCCGCTGCCGAGACAGCTTCCTAACGGCAAGGTTGGCCCCTGCGATCACCAGCCCATTGTCCGGTTGTGGAGGGATCGAATGCGAACGTCCCGTTACATCCTCTTCTTGATGTTGGCAATTCTGTTGGGCACGGTGAGCAGTGCCTACTCCCAAACTCCGTTGCAATTCGTTCCCATCGCGCCTTGCCGGGTCGTCGACACGCGCAACGCCGACGGGCATTTCGGCGGCCCTCCAATTCCAGGCGGTAGCTTCCGCGATTTTCTTCTTCCCAACAATCCAGACTGCGGCATTCCCTCCACTGCCGCGGCGTACTCGCTGAACGTGACGGTTGTACCGCAAGGGCCACTCGGATTCCTGACCGTGTGGCCAACCGGACAGACGCAACCGGTGGTCTCCACCATGAATTCGCTCGACGGGCGCGTTAAGGCGAATGCCGCCATCGTGCCGGCGGGCGGCAGCGGCGGCGTCAGCGTCTTCGCCAGCAACACTACGAATGTCGTGCTCGACATCGACGGATACTTTGTCCCGGCCAACGATGCGGCGCTGGCGTTCTATCCGGTCACGCCCTGCCGTCTGGCCGACACCCGCACCGGAAGCCCGCTTCAGGGCGGCGTGCCCCAGAACTTCACGATTCAGGGCGACACGTGCAACATTCCCGCAACAGCTGCTGCGTACTCGCTGAATTTCACCGTGATTCCGCAGGGCCCGCTGGGATACCTCACGGTGTGGCCTGAGGGACAGACCCAGCCGGTGGTTTCCACATTGAATGCTCCAACCGGAACCACCACCGCCAACGCCGCGGTCGTGGTTGCCGGCACCAACGGCGACATCTCGGCGTTCGCCTCCAACACCACCGATCTGGTGATCGACATCAACGGCTACTTCGCTCCTCCGGGCGCGTCGGGGCAGCTGTCGCTGTACACCCTGCCGCCCTGTCGCGTGCTCGACACGCGTCCCAACGGACAGTTCAGCGGGCCGATAACAGTGCCTATCCAGGGCGGCACATGCAATGTTCCCTCAGGCGGAGCGTACGTGTTGAACGCTACGGTTGTGCCGCAGGGCGCCCTCGGCTATCTGACCTTGTGGCCGGACGGCGCGCAACAGCCGACCGTCTCCACCTTGAACGCGCTCGATGGCGCGATCACCTCCAACATGGCCATCGTTCCCTCCACCAACGGCTCGATTGATGCGTTTGCCTCCAACCCGACGCAGCTTGTACTCGACATCTTCAGCTACATGGCGCCGCTGCCCGGTCTGATGATCACCACCACCTCGCTGCCCAACGGGCAAGTCGGTCAGAACTATCCGCAGACGCAGTTGACGGCGGCCGGAGGTCTCGCGCCCTACACCTGGGCCGTCACCACCGGCAATCTGCCGCCAGGATTGTCGCTGAGCACCGACGGCGTGATCAGCGGCATGCCAACCATGTCGGGTGCATTCCAATTTACGGTGCAGGTGACCGACAGCGAGATGAACACGGCGACAGCTCCTTTGAGCATCACGGTTCAGCCGGCGGCATTGATGATCACCACCACCAGCTTGCCCAACGGTCAGGTGACGGTGTCGTACAGCGCCACCCTGGGTGCGACCGGCGGAGTGCCGCCGTACACCTGGAGCATCATCTCTGGCAGCCTGCCGCCCGGACTGAACCTGACGCCCGGCAGCGGCCTGATCTCGGGCACGCCAACCACGTCGGGCACCTTCCAATTCACGGTGCAGGTAACGGACAGCAATTCGAATATGGCGACGGCGCCGTTGAGCATCACCATTCAGCCGGCGCCATTGATGATCACCACGACCACCTTGCCCAACGGGCAGGTGAGCGTGCCTTACAACGCGACGCTGGGCGCGACCGGCGGAACGCCACCGTACACGTGGAGTATCGTCTCTGGAAACTTGCCCCCAGGACTGGGCCTGACGCCGAGCAGCGGCTTGATTTCCGGCACGCCGACCACGCCCGGCGTTTCCAGCTTCACCGTGCAGGTGGAAGACTCGCAGCAGCAAACTGCCCAGCAGCCGCTGCAGATTGTCGTCGACGCGGCGACTACCAATGGCTCGCTGAACGGACACTACGCGTTCTCCTTCAACGGATACAACAACGGCAATCCGGTATTCATGGCCGGCAGCTTCACCGCCGATGGCAATGGCAACATCACCGCCGGCGTGCTTGACCTGAACACCGGAAGCGGCAGTCCAACAGGCGGCTCCACGATCAGCCCCGCTCCGCTCAGCGTCTACCACATCACGGCGGACGGTCTGGGCACGATGACCTTCGATGTGGCAGGCCTCGGAACCATGAACTTCCACGTCACCGTCTCCAATGGAGGCAACGGGCAGCTCATCCAGGACAATGCGGATCCGAACACGCGCGGCTCCGGCGTCTTCTTCGTGCAAACGCCCGCGGATTTCGCCGTTCCGCCGGCCGACGGCTACGGGATCGGCACGCTCGGAGCGGATGCAAACCTGAACCGCTACGCTAAGGCCGGTGTATTTACGGTCGGCAGCGGCGGCGCGGTGAGCAACGGTTCGGAAGACATCAATGACAATGGCACGCTGAGCGATCGCACCTTCAGCGGAACATTCTCACCGCCGGATATTCGCAGCGGGCGCGGCCAGGTCTCACTGTCGTTCCCCAACGGCGTGACCAACAACTACGCCTACTACGTGATCTTCAAGGGCCAGTTCATCCTGATCGGTACCGATCCGCTTTCCGCCAACGATCCGCTGACCCTGGGCTCCATCCTGGTGCAGTCGCCCGGCGGATTCACCAACGCCTCGCTGCAAGGCGTGAGCGTGCTGGAGATCAACGGCCTGGTGCCGAACGGCGGAAGCCCGCAAGCCGATACGGTGCTGGAATTCTTCAACTCCGACAGCAACGGCAGCGCGACCACGAGTCTCGACGAAAACAAAGGTGGCACGGTGACGCAGCAACAAACCGCTTCCGGAAGCTACAGCGTCGCCTCCAACGGCAAGGTGACGCTCACCGGCTTTAGTGGCAACCCACCGATCATTCTGTACCTCACGAATGCCGACCAGGCGTTCGTGCTGGGACAGGACAGCGAGGTCTTTTCCGGAAACCTGGAGATGCAGAGCACGCCTCCGCCGTTCAGCAACCTGTCGATCTTCGGCACCTATCTGGGCGGAACCATCAATCCAGTGGAGTCGCCGATTGTCGACACGGTGAATTACCTCCTGGCCGATGGCAACGGGAACATCAACGGCATTCAGGATTTCAGCGGGCCGGACGGTACCGGCACGCAGAACCTGGCCGCCATGTATCAGGTCGATTCCACCGGCAGGTCGGTATGGACCGGAGTTCCGGCGGGAATCGCTTACGTCGTGTCGGCGAAGAAGATCGTTCTGCTTCCCAGCGGCACTAGCAATCCCGCTCTTAGCGTCTTCTCTTCGGGATTGACGAACTAGAAGAGTCTTGGTGGCCGCGCTTCCCGCGCGGCCTTTTATTTTCGCAGCACAAATCCGCATGTATCCTTATCAGGCGGAATTTCCGTCCCCAGAGAGAACACCATGCGTCTGCTGCTGAACTGGCTGTTGAGTGCGATCAGTTTGCTGATCGTCTCTCACCTGATGCCGGGATTTCATGTGCGCGGCTTCATGGCCGCGCTGATCGCCGCGCTCGTCATCGGCCTGGTGAATGCCACGCTCGGGCTCTTCCTCAAGATCATCACCTTGCCCCTCACCTTTCTCACGCTCGGCATCTTCTGGTGGGTGATCAACGCGCTCATGCTGATGTTTGCCTCAGCGATCCTGGCGCCGAACTTCGTGGTCACCGGGTTCTGGCCCGCCTTCTGGGGAGCGATTGTACTGTCACTGATCAACATGATCCTGAAAGCCGTGGCCCGAGATGTGGAGGGGCGCCGCTAGAACACCGCACGAGTGTCAGCTCGGCTGTCCCGCTGCGCGGCTGGTTTGATTGCGGGCATTCACGCCGCTGTTCAGGCGGAAATCTGGCCGCGAATAAACCCGGCAGTTCAGCGGCTGTACTGGTTTTCTTTCTTGTCGGCGTGGCGCTCCAGACCGAGCTGAATCAGCCGGTCGATCAGCTCGGAATACGAAATGCCCGTTGCCGCCCACAGCTTGGGATACATGCTGATGGAGGTGAAGCCGGGAAGCGTGTTGATCTCGTTCACGTACATCTTGCCGCTGCGCGGTTCCATCAGGAAGTCCACGCGCGCCAGCCCGGCGCAATCCACCGCTTGAAAGGCAGCTATTGCGAGACGCTGCACCTCCTTCTGCTTGCTCTTGCCAATCTTGGCGGGAATGATCAGCTCCGAACCCTCCTCCAGATACTTCGCGTTGTAATCGTAGAACTCCTTGATGGGAACAACCTCGCCGGGCAGCGACGCAATGGGAGTGTCATTGCCCAGCACCGAGCACTCAATCTCGCGCGCCTTGCCTTTCTTGCCGCCGACGCCCTGCTCGATAACCAGCTTGCGATCGAAGCGCGACGCCTCGTCCATGGCCGCTGGCAATTCGCCGGAGTCATGGACCTTGCTGATGCCCACCGACGAGCCCAGGTTCGCGGGCTTAACGAACACGGGATACTTCAGCGCCGATTCGATCTGCTGGCGAACCTTCGTTGGCTGCTCCCGCCAGGCGCTGCGCAGCACCGTGACCTGCTTCACGATGGGCAGGCCGGCATCGCGGAAGAGCCGCTTCATCACGTCCTTGTCCATACCCGCGGCGGAGCCGAGCACGCCCGCGCCGACATACGCGATGTCCGCCAGCTCCAGTAGGCCTTGAATCGTTCCATCTTCGCCGAAGCTGCCGTGCAGCACGGGAAAGATGATGTCGACATCAACGGGATGGACCGCGGCCCGGAGCTGATGCGCATCGGTCTCGAACGGCACTAGGGAAGAATGATTCTCGCCGGGCATGGGCGGCACCACCACGCCCTCACCGCGCGCCAGCACGGCAGCGGCCGAAGTGGCATCGGGATCGCCGGCGCGCAGATGCCGTGCCTCGGGAGCGTCGGGCAGCTTACCCGTCAGCAGGCGCTCGGCGTGCGCGGCGGTCACCCAGCGGCCTTCTTTGGTAATGCCGATGGGGACGACCTCGTACTTGCTCTTGTCGATGGCGTTCAGCACCGAGGCCGCCGACAGCAGGGAAACTTCATGCTCACCGCTACGTCCGCCAAACAGGACACCCACGCGAAGTTTCTTCATGCTTCGATCTTAACGCTGGAGAATGCGGTAAGCAGTGACCACTCCGACACCCGCCAGGCGAGCGAGGGAAATCGGTTTTCGTCAGACAGGGCTCGGGAGGCTGCGGAGAACGTCCTCAGTACGCCCTTCTGAAGGGGCACGCCTTTAGGCGCGCCGCTGCAAGTTCTTTATGTTTGTCATCCCGAGAGCAGTGAGGCCGGTTGCGCAGCGGCTGGCTTCACGGAGTCGAGCGGCGTGCTGTTTGTCCGCGCTTGCGCCTCCCCGCTGAGAGGCCAGAAACCTCCCACAGGACTGCTTCGCTGGTTAATTTTTCGTAAATCGTGCCCGCTCTCGATTGACCGGCTTGGGCGCCTGCTCTACCATCCCACACCTATGAGCAACCCCAACCTGGACGAATTGCAACAGGCGTACAAGCAGGCGGTGGAGCAGTGGGTCGCCGCCATTCGCGCCGAGGAGGCGCTGGCCACCCCCGACCATTCCGAGACCGCCATGGAACGCTGGGACGGCGCCGATTTTGCCGTGCAGGACTCGCAGAAGCAGGCCCGGGAAGCGCGCGACGCTTACAAAGAAGGCCTCCGTCATCTGCACTTCGGCCTGTGACCTCAGCTGCCTTTGCGCTCCCACATTGTAGGAATATCCCTGCTGCCACTCCCGCGGCTGTAAGCTGGCCGTGGTCAATCCGCTTTCCGCCTTAGAGCGGGCGCCAAGCGCAACCCATGCGATGCCGATTCGGGCCTGAGGCGAATCGCGATTGTTAAATTGAAACCGACGGCGCGATTTGCGCGATTTCTCTCTTGACGGACTCAACGAAATCCCTGAATATCGGAAAGCGCCCGGAACTCCAGTTTACTTCTCCCGGTAGTTCGGTGGTACGCGCCTCTTCTCCGAGACTGCACCCGGCGGAGTCCGATCGTCCGCCGTGAAGCAATCACAATTCAATCTGGCCCCCGAAAGGTTGTGGAATGCGACCCAGATTGACCCTCTTGTTCTTATGCGATCGCTCCGAGCACCACGCTCTATTTCTGTCCGCGCTGGTGGCGGCGGAATTCGAGCCCGTGCTGGCACATCGCACCGAGCAGGCCAAGCGCTATCTCTCGAGCCATGCGGTAGACGCCATTGTCATCTATCATCCCGGGCTCGACGACATTGCGCCGGTGACCGGCACGCTGAAACGCACAGCGCCATCCACTCCCATCCTGCGTCTGAACCACCGCGGAGAAGGACCCCAGCCCGGAATCGACGCCACGTTCTTCGCCGATCTGCAGGATGAAGTTCTCACGCGCGCAGTGGCGCTTTTCCTGCGTCAGTCGCTGGCTGGGGCCAGCCCGCAGCGAGTGGCCGAACCCGCGCGCAAGGCCGGCTTTCTGGCGGCCAATCCGCAGCCGGCGATGTGAGGAGTCACCCGATCTACTCTGTGCGCAGCGCTTCCATCGGCTCGATGGAGGCTGCGCGCCGAGCCGGGATGTACGCTGCCACCAGTCCGGCGGTTCCGATTGCAAGGCACACCAGCGCAAGCACTAGCGGATTGCGCGCTCCGGTTCCATATAACATGCTGCGAAGAATGGAACTGGTCAGCAGAATGGCGAGCATTCCAAGGCCGAGACCGATGACGAGCAGTCTGGCTGCTTCCCGCAACACCATGCTCAGCACGGTGACGCGTTGCGCGCCCAAAGCCATGCGCACGCCGATCTCGCGGGTACGCCGCGAGACCGCATACATCATGACGCCGTACAGGCCGACCACGGTGAGCAAGAGAGCCAGCCCGGCGAAGGCGCCGAGCAGCGCCATGGCAAAGCGCGGTTGGGCCAACTCCACAAAGATCAACTCCTGCATGGTGTGGACGTCGGTCACCGGGATCTCCTTGTCCATCGACGAGACGATTGCCCGGAGGCTGGGTTCGAGGCTGGGCGGACCAACCGAGGAGCGCACCACGGTCGCCGGGCAGCACCAGTTGGGCTGCTGGTCGACTGGAACGTACATCGCCGGGCGCATCTCCCGCTCCGTGGCAGACATCTTGATATCGCCAACCACTCCCACCACTTCACGCCACGGGGGCTTACCCGGTTTGCCGATGCCGGCGCCGGGTCGCAGCTTCTTGCCGAGAACGGCTTCGCCAGGGAAGAACTTGTCGGCAAAGGCGCGGTTCACGATCATCACCATCGGCGCCTGCATATCGTCGCGATCGTTGAAATCGCGTCCCTCAAGCAAGGGAATCCGCATGGTGCTGAAGTATTGCGGCGTCACGGGAGTGAAGAAGGCGCTCGCCTCCTGACCTTCCGGCACCGGATGCTCTGGATTTTCGACGCTGAGATGGGCGTCATCCTCGGTCATCGGCAGCAGCAGCACCCCGGCGGCGGATTCCACGCCCGGCAACTCCCGCACCTTCTGAAAGTACTGGCGATAGAACTGGGAGCGGTTGGGCTGGTAGCGGGAATCGCGCGTCTCGAAGTTGAGCGTGAGCAGGTTGTGCGCATCGAAGCCAAGCTTGTCATGCCGCAGATTCAGGAAGCTGGTGATAAGCAAACCCGCCGCCGCGGTTAGCATCATGCCCAGCGCCACTTGTCCCACAATGAGGGATGAACGCAGGCAGTCCCGCCCAGAGGTCTCGCTTCGCGTGCCCTCCTTCAAGTTGGAGAGCAGGTCAGCGCGGGAAGCGGTCAACGCTGGAATGATGCCGAAAATGACTCCCGAAGCGCAAGCCACGGCCATTGCAAACAGCAGCACCCGCACATCCACCCCGGCATCGGCGGCGCGCGGAACGCTAGTGCCAATGAGCGACAACATAACGGGCGTCGACAGGTACGCGAGCCCGCATCCGGCCAGCCCGCCGAAGCTGCTGAGCACCAGACTCTCGACCAGCAACTGGCGCACGATGCGCGTCCGTCCCGCTCCCAGCGCGCAGCGCATGGCGATCTCCCGCTGGCGCTCGCGCATGCGCGCCAGCAACAGGTTCGCGATGTTGCCGCAGGCGATCAGCAACACCAGGGCGACCGCGCCCAGCACGATCAGCAGTGGCGTGCGCGTATCGCCAATCAGGGCCGCCAGGGCGCTTTCGGCCCGCGCGCCATTGTGCTTGGTATTGCTGCCGGGATACTGCTTTGCCAGGTTCGTGGCAATGGCATTCAGGTCCTCAGTCGCCTGTTGCACGGTGACGCCAGGTTTGAGCCTGCCAATAGCGCTCAGAAAATGTGAGCCGCGGTTGGTGAGCGTAGGATGGACATCGGTCTGGTCAACCGCGGCTGATAATGTTGTCCAGATTCCAACTTCCGGCGTCGTTATGGGGAAGTGGAAGCTTGCGGGCATGACGCCGATGATGGTGAAGAGCTTTCCGCTCAGGTTGATACTGCGTCCAAGCACCGAGGGGTCGCCACCAAACTGCGATTGCCACAGTGCGTGACTGAGCAGGACAACGCGCGGCCCGGCCGCTTCCTCGGTTTGAGTGAAGCCGCGGCCGAGTTCGGGATTCACGCCTAGAGCGGGCAGCAGGTCCCACGAGGCGATGACCGCCTCCACATGCAGCGGCTCCCGCCGTCCTAGCAGGGTGTACGAGTCGGTGTCATAAGAAACCAGGTGCTCCAGGGTGCGGTTCTGTGCGCGCCAATCGAAGAAGTCGGGATACGAGATTGCCGTTACATGCGCATTATGGGTGTCGATCGACATCGCCTGCACAAGGCCCTCGGGGTGATCGTATGGCAAGGGCCGCAGCATTACGGCATCAATCACACTGAACACGGCGGTATTGGCGCCGATGGCCAGAGCCAGCGTGATGATGACCACAGCCGCGAGTCCCGGCGACTTGAAGATCTGCCGAATAGCAAAGCGAAGGTCGTCGTTCACGCCGCGCATCTGTGATTCCAAGTGCAATCTTTCCACCAGAGGCGGAGGTCACAAGTTGTTCATTATGGGCCTCTTGCCCGACAAGAACCATGCGGCTTGCCAGTCCTGCCTGTTCGCTAGCGAACGCCGTTGTTCAGGGGTGAACATTACACGTTAGCACCAGACATCCTGCCCTCGCTCTACGGCAGCAGCCTTCAAGAACTCGCCTGCGGGCGCCGATCCAGTTTGTATGGGGCAGTTCCTCGTTAGCAGCGCTGACGTGAGGTTGCCGGATTCCACGCCGCCTGAAGTCGTCTTCCTGTCCAGCGCGGTCTTTAGAGCCGATTTGCTTCTTTGTCTCGGAGGCGACGTGTCGTGACTAGCCTCAGCACTCCCGGATTCCTGCGCCACAGCTTTACCACCAGGGTGACGATGGGCGGGCTGGTAGCCGGTTGGCTGGCGCTGCTTACCCTGGCTTCCACGTTTCTCGTCTACGATACGGTGCGCTCGCGCGACGAGTTTCGCCAGCGGCTTTCCTCCTGGGCCGAAGCGGTCAGCCGTAATTCCGCGGCAGCGTTGCACGAGCACGATCGCAATGACGGGAAAGTGGCCATCATGGCGCTGCACGCCGAGCCCTCGATGGTGACCGGCTGCCTCTATGACCGCTCGGGAAATATGTTCGCCAGTTATCGCCGCTCGGAAGGCGATTTATCGTGCCCGGCGATGCCCCCGCGAATGTCGCAGACCACCGCCGATTATGCGGTCGAGACACGTACCGTCTACTTCGGCGACAGCGCGGTTGGAACGCTCTATCTGGTTTCCGACACCGGGACCCTCCGCCAGCGGAGAAGGAATTTACTGGTGCTGGACGCGATTCTGCTGGTGGTGTCGCTCGCCATTGGTTGGCTATCCGGATCGCTGCTGCAGCGCAAGATATCGCAACCGCTCTCGGACCTGACGCGCGCCATGCAGAACGTAACCGCCGGCCACAATTTCCATACCCGCGTCGCCATCTCCGGCAGCGACGAGATCGCGCAGCTGGGCACGGGCTTTAACACCATGCTGGCGGAAATCGAGCGCCGCAACCAGGAGCTGCAGGAGAGTAAGCAGCGGCTGGAACAGGAAGTCGCGCGCAGCCAGGAAGTCAACCGTGAGCTGGCGAAGGCCAAGGAAGAGGCCGAAATCGCCAATCGCACCAAGAGCGAGTTCCTGGCCAACATGAGTCACGAAATCCGCACGCCGATGAATGGCGTAATCGGCATGACCGAGCTGGCGCTGGAAACCAACCTCACCCCCGAGCAGCGCGAGTATCTGTCGACCGTGAAGCTGTCCGCCGATTCGCTGCTGTCGATCATCAACGACATTCTGGACTTCTCCAAGATCGAAGTCGGCCGGCTGGAGCTGGACTCGTTTGAGTTCAACCTTCACGATGTGGTGGGCGCCACGCTGAAAGGCATTGCACTGCGGGCACATCAGAAAGGGGTGGAGCTGGTGTATGACATCCGGCCGGCGGTACCGGAGGTGCTGCTGGGCGACGCCCACCGGCTGCGGCAGATCCTGCTGAACCTGGTCGCCAACGCCATCAAGTTCACCGATAACGGCGAGGTGGTGGTGATCTTCGATGCCGCCCCCGAGTGCGGTCCGAACATGATTCACATGCTGGTGCGCGACAGCGGCATCGGCATCCCGCGCGACAAGCAGAAGATCATCTTCGAAGCCTTCTCGCAGGCGGATTCTTCCCATAGCCGCCGCTACGGCGGCACCGGTCTGGGACTGGCCATCACCTCCCGGCTGGTGCGCTTGATGGGCGGCAAAATCTGGGTGGAGAGCGAGCCCGGACAAGGCAGCGAATTTCACGTCGTCTTGCCGCTTCTCGCCGGGGCGGTTAATAGTCTGGAGATCCCCAATTGCCTCAAGGGCGTTACCACGCTGATTGTGGACGACAACCTCACCCAGCGGAAGATCCTGACCGCCATGCTGAGCCGTTGGGGCATGAAGCCGGACTCGGTGGAGAGTGCCATGCGCGGGCTGTCCGCCCTGGAGGCCGCCGAGACTTGCGGCTCGCCCTACCGCCTGGTGCTGATCGACGGCAACATGCCGGAGATGGATGGCTTTCAGCTGGCGGAGTGCATCAAACACAATCCACGGCTGGCCGGCGCCACCATTCTGATGCTCAGCTCCGGACTACGGCCGGGCGATATCACCCGCTGCCGCGAGCTGGGCGTCTCCGCCTATGTCATCAAGCCGATCCGCCGTTCGGAGTTGCTCAGTGTGATCGTCCGCGTTTTGCAGGACAAGGCCGCCTTCGCTGCGCCGGTGCAGGAGCCGACGCTGTGGGACAGCGAGCGCCACAGCCGCCTGCGCATCCTGGCCGCCGAGGACAATCGCGTCAACCAGAGATTGCTGCTGCGCCTGTTGCAGAAGGAAGGACACACGGTGACCATGGTGGAGGATGGCGAAGCCGCCCTGGCCATCACCGAAGAAGAAGCATTCGACGTCATCCTGATGGACGTTCAGATGCCGGTGATGGACGGGCTGGAGGCGACACGCCTGATCCGCAATCGCGAGCGCAGCACAGGCAAGCATGTCCCGATCATCGCCCTCACCGCTCACGCCATGAAAGGCGATCGCAGCCGCTGCCTCGACGCCGGCATGGATGCCTACGTGGCCAAGCCGGTGCAGAAACAGGAGTTGTTGCACATCGTGTATCAGTACGCCTCGCAGAACGTGGGAACTGCCGCCAGCGACGCAGCCCTAGCGGCGCCGGAGCAAGGCGTCTTCGATATCGGCAAGGGTCTGCAACACAGTGGCGGCGACGAAGAGGTATTGAAGGAATTTTGCGGACTTTTCCTGCAGGATGCGGACAACCTGCCGCTGTACATGAGTAATGCCATGGAGCAGCGCGACACCAGCGCCGTGGGCGACGCCGCGCACAAGCTGAAGACCTCGGCGGGAACCATCGGCGGGCTGCGTGCCTACCACGCCGCAGCCGCGTTGGAGGAGCAGGCGCGCTCCGGAAGCAGCGAAACCATCGCCGCGGCCTTGGCGTTATTGCAACGCGAGCTCGCCAGCTTGCGCGCCGCCGTCAAGAAGTTCCTCTCCCGGTCGGCCAGGCCCGTGGCCGAAAATGCTGTCGCCGCAGCCCTGCACAGCCCTGCCATCACCGCTCCTAACTGATTGATAACACGGGAGCTGCTCTATTTGACGGTAGATTCATCATCCCTCCCAGCCGCCCCGGAATCTAATCTCGTACCAACGAGAGTGTCAGTTTCTTGAGGGCTGCGTGTACCGATGCGCCAGCAAGGCGATCAACCTGAATCCGAGATCATGGTGGAGAAGATACAACCGAAGAAGCGCTACATCTTTGCCAGCGACTTTGACCAGACCCTGAGCTTTAACGACTCGGGCTATGTGCTCAGCGAGCTGCTGGGAATTCCCATGAGCGAATATGAGCGCAAAGTCACCGGGATGACGCAACTCAACCTGGTGCAGCAGGGGGGCGAGCTCGCCTATCTGCTGCTGCACGATCCCGAGTTCCGCTCGCGGGCGCGCCGCGAACATCTGTTCGAAGCTGGCAAGCGCGTGCGCCTGAAGCCGAACATCGACGCGTTGTACAGCTTTCTGTCGGAGGAAGTCGAAGGCTACCACTTCGACTTCTACGTGATTTCGGCCGGCCCGGTGGAGGTAATCCGCTCCGCGCTGGAAGGCATCATTCCGCCCGAGCACATCTACGGCACCGAGTTCGAGTACAACGCCGAGGGCGAGATCGAGCGCATCAAGCAGGTGACCGCAGGTTACGGTAAGGTTGCCGTCATCGATCAGCTACTGGAGAAGCTGCGCACCGGCCCCGACCGCATCGTCTACGTGGGAGACGGCAGCTCCGACATCCACGTGATGCTGCACGTGAACCGGCGCGACGGCTTCACCATTGCGGTGTCGGAGAACAAGTACCTGGCGCCGATCGCCAAGCGTTCGGTGATCAGTGACAGCGCGCTGGCCATTCTGGTTCCGATTCTTGAAGAAGTCGTGGGCTGGGATTCGGTAAAGATTCGCTGCCTGTTCGAAGACAAAGGCCTGCTCATCCAGCAGTGGGACAAGGTGCAGACGGACATGCTGACCATTGTGCCCGCGGCGTCCTCGGAACAGACGCAGCTGGTCTAGAGACCGCGCTCCCAACTTTGCCCCATCACTAAAGAGCCCGTAGGGATGCGGTCGCCCTGCGGGCTACGGACTTGCCGAAAACTACTTGCGCGGATTATGTTCGCCCCTCGAACTTGCGTCAGTGAGTCCTGTCACCCCGCGACGTGCTAAGCCGGCACCTTATCCCTAAAAGGAACTACTGGCGCCGGCCTGCCCGGATCACCGTGCCTGGTGCTGTCCCGAAAGCGCCTGCGCCACTTCGCGGTCGCGCACGTTCTCATAGCCCACACTGGCAAAATAGGCGGCGCGATCGAAGAACCGTTCCAGCGAATACAGCAAATCGATTTCGCCGACCAGCTCGGAAGGTTCAAGCACGCCTTCCTGGCGCAGGAAGGCCCACAGGTTCTCTTTAGTGGCATGCAGCGCGTAGAGCATCTGGCTGAAGGGCACGCCCTGATGGGCGCGGCGCGCTCCCAGGCCCATGTAGCGCTCTTCGATCTCCGACTCCGTCTTGGTGATCAGCCAGTCGGTGACATTGCGATAGATTTCGAAGGCGCGGTGTTTGAGCTCCGCTGCCGGCACAAGGGTCAACAAGTCGTTGCATGCCCCGCGCTCCTTCAGCTTGCGCATCAAGTCTTCCGAAAGACGATCGGCATGCTCCTCGATTAACCGGATCAACCTGAGAGCGAACATATTTGCCTCCTTGCTGCCAACCTAGCGGAAAAGGTGGGAAGCTGGCGGAAAATCAAAGCCTCCGCTGCGTAATCAGGACCGGACACGGGGCCTCGGCAACGATCCGGTATGCCTCATGCACAAAGTGGAAGCCCCACGGCTCTTCGCGATGAACGCTGAGCACTACCAGATCAAAGGCGCGCTCGCGCGCCACGCGCACGATCTCCTTGGCGGGATCGCCGCCGAACTCCACCCAGAATTCGGGCGTGTGCTCCAGCTCATGCTTGTAGGAGATCAGCTCGCGAAGGCGCGACTGGAAATACGGACGCGCAACCTCATCCTGGTTGTCGGGAAACGACGTAGCGATGGGCGACGCAACATGCAGCAGGGCGAGCTCCGCATCGTGCTCGTTCGCCAGCAACGCCGCACAGGTGGTCGCCACCACCTCGTCCGATTGCAGATCGGTGGCCAGCAGGATGCGGTGCGGCTCCCAGGTGGCCTGCACGATCTTTGCCGACGGTCCGATGGCCAGCACCGGACAATGCACATGGCGGAAGAAATGTTCCGCGGCGGCGCCGGTGGCCATCCTTTTGAAGCCCTTTGCTCCGTGCGTTCCCACGATGACCAGGTCGATGGCGTCGAACGACAGAATGCGCTCCACCACCGCCAGCGCAGTGCCCGTTAGCACCCATTGCGAGCAGGGAATGTCGGGACAAGCGGCGCTGGCGACCCGCAACTTTTCGGTGGCCGTCGCCACCTGGACGTCGCTGGCCGTCCGCGATTCCTTGGTCAGGGGCGGGACGGCATGCACCAGGTGCATCTTCGACCCATAGTGGCGGGCAATGGCAAACGCATGCTGCACCGCCAGCTCGGAGGTCGGCGAAAAATCCGTGAGTACCAGGATCTTCTTCAGCGCGAGTTTCGGTCGAACGGCAAGTACGGTCATGCTGCACCTCCAGATCAATCAGCCAGCAGCGCGAGCCGTCTCCCACCATACAGCCGCCAGTCGCTTGCAGAATCGCGTTGAGAGGCACATCCGCTGGCGCTCACCGTTCCGGTACGCGGCCCCGAACCGCCCTGGAGTTCCAGGGAACAAAAATTAGGAAGCGGAGTACGAATGTGAAAAAGTACAGCGCGTCTCGATGCGATCGGCATGG